>NZ_JBQWSN020000007.1:0-167310 GCF_052598215.2 Thauera sp. ZXT1-4
GAGTTGGGCGTCGAACTGCGCACGCATCGCCTGCATCTGCTGCCCCAGTTCGAGCACCAGATCCTGCAGCGGAGCAAGCTCCGTGGGCAGGCTGGCGCGATCGATCGGGACAGGCAGGTTCATAGATCAAAGAATGCCAGCACCGGCACCTCGGGTGAATGCGGTGAATCACCGATTGCCCACGCAGCCGCGATTTACCCCACGACGCTGGCCGCCACCGGCGCCAGGCGGCGTGTTCGCGACAGATCGATGCCATCGAGCCAGGCCAGCAACTCGCTCATCGCCAGGCCGTCACCCGACAGCCGCGCGGGGTCGGTGAAACGCCCGCGCTCCAGGCGCTTGTACAGCACCCAGAACCCATGACGGTCCCACACCAGCAGCTTGGCCTTGTCGCGACGCCGGCCGATGAACACGAACACCTGGCCCGAGAGCGGGTTCATGCCCATGCAGCGCGACACGATCTGCGCGAGCGCATCGATCGACTTCCTCATGTCGACCGCCTCGCTATAGACGTGGGCACGGATCGCCGAGGACAGGATCACGGGAGTCGCGCCAGCACGCGATCGAGCACCTGCCGCGCAGCCGCGCCATGCAGACGCAGCGTCATCGATTCGGGCAGCACCACTTCGAGCTCCACCGTATCGGATTGCACCCTCGGGGCTGCCTGCGCGAGCGCGATGAAGCGACCGCCGGCTTCGCCCACCGCCGGCGCCGCCTCGGCAGCGGCCAGGCGGTTGATGCGGTGGCGGAACGTCGACAGCGCCAGGCCGGTGGCCTGGCAATACTGCGGAATGCTCAAGCCTTGCCGACGCCGCTGCTGCTCATGCGCGCGCCAGAATGCATCGTCCCGGTGTACGCGCCGCTGTACGGCCACCTCGCCACGGCGCTGAGCCGGTAGCTCCGCCTGCGCCATCAGTCTCTCCTGCTCCATCGTCGTCGCTCTCCAGAAGTGAGTTTCGGAGACGCAACGATCGATGATTCAGCACTGACCGGGAACTACGGGGTTGCTCGGACGGTTACGTTTGAGCTGCCCAATAGCGCATGTTCACGTCGGCCATCGTCAATGTGATAGAGCTTGCCGTGCAGGAGGTTGGCCTGGCGGACTGAGCGGATATCGACCTTGTCGCGCAGCCATGCAGCGCAGCGACGAGCAACTTCCTTCTGTTGCAGGCGGTTGGCCAATTCCAGTCCTTCGTCTTCGATCTTGAAAGCCTTCTTGTCGGTCTTGTCCGGGTCGAGCGAAGCGATGAAGCGGGGTTCGCCGAACAGGAAGTTCAGATGATCGATCTGGTCAAGCTGACTGGACAGCGCATCGTAGGCGTAGATGGTGAAGTAGGCAGACACCACGGAAAGTTGGCTGCCCGCGACCATTTTCTCGGCCAGGAAGTCGGCGACCTTGCCGCGAGTATGGTTGTCGCGGATGCCATGATTGATGATGTTTCTTTGAGTACTCATTTCTCACCCGATTGATTGGTGCGAAGCCACTTCGCGCCTCGCCCCTTACCCGTCGATTCAATCAAGCCTTCTGATTTCATCGCTCGCAGCACTAGTCGAACCATGTCACGGCTCACGCCCGGGCAGGCTTCTTCTATTTCGGAAATAGAAAATGGCAGAGTGCGCCCCAGGACTTCCGCGCGCACGCGGTCACCTTTGCTGCCACGTCCCCGCTCGATGGTGCCGACACGCTCCTCGAATTCACGGTAGGCCCGTAGCAAGGCCCCCCAGAAATAGTCGAGCCAGGGTTTGACGTCATGCTGCCCCTGATGCCAGCCCTGCGAGCTGGCTTCCAGCGTCTCGTAATAGCCTTCCTTGGTGTCCTCGAAGATGCGTTCCAGGCTGATGTAGCGGCCCACCGCATAGTCGAAGTGATAGAGCAGCAGCAAGGTCAGCAAGCGGGACATGCGACCGTTGCCGTCCGGGAAAGGGTGGATGCACAGGAAGTCGAGCATCGCCAGCGGCACCAGTACCAACGGGTCGGCCAAGTGCTGGTCCAGCGCAGTGGCGTAGCGCCCGGTCAGATCGGCCATTGCCATGGGTGTGAGGTGCGCAGCAACTGGCTGGAAGCGCAAACGCGACGTGCCGTCTGGGTGACGCTCGATGATGTCGTTGTTGGTAGCCTTCCAGCGCCCGCCCGCCTGCGGCATGTAACGGTACAGCAGGGTGTGCAGTTGCAGCACTACGCCCTCGCTAAAGGGCATGTGCGCGGCAGACTCGTGGATCAGCGCCAGGGCGTCACGGTAGCCGGCGATCTCCTGTTCGGAACGGCTCTTTGGCGTTGCGTTGCGGATAACCAGAGACTTCAACCGCGAGGGTGCGACGACAACGCCTTCCAGCCGGCTGGATGACTCGGTGGACTCCACCACCGCGATCTGGCGTAGCCCCTTGAGGGCTTCGGGTGACTGCGCAGCGTAGAGTTGCTGCTTACCCTGGTACTCGCCCAGTGTGCGCAACGTGGCGGCCTGAGTGCCATCGAAGCGAAGCGCGGCAAGGTACTCGGGTGTGAGCGAGTGCATAGAAATGTAAGCCAGGCTGTGTAAATGGGGTAATCATAGCTCTTAAATGGGGTATTGTCTCTAAAAATACCTCTTTTATGTGTTTGATTACCTCATTTCCTGAACATTGGATCTGTCGTGGGAGGCTGGTATGGCCGACCAAAAAGGAAATGAACAACATGAATATAAAAGGGGCAATAAATAAATAATTACCCCATTTAATCCATTTTTTACCCCATTTCCAGCGACCATCCCTGGGCGAAGGCAAAGGGCAAGGGAACGGCACCCAAGGGGCAACGGCCCTACCCAGAAAAGGAAAAGACCGCATCTGTCCATTCGTTCTGCAACACCCGGCGAAGTTGCCCCTATACCGTGCCACTGCCCTCCGCGGCACTCAGATAGTCCGCCCAGTCCTGCAACAGCGTCCTTCTCTGATCCAGCAGCAGCGCCTTGTTGTACGTCGCCCGCACCTTGTTGCTTTCCACGTGGGCAAGCTGCCGTTCAATTGCATCAGGCCGGTATCCGTTCTCGTTGGCCCAGGTCGAAAAGGTCGTCCGCCAGCAATGCGGCGTGGTGCCCCGGCCCAGGTTCATATCTCGCATCGCGTAGGTCAGCCGATTGGGCGTGGTGAAGCCCTTGCCGCTCCGGTGTGGGAACAGATAGCGTCCACCACCCGTGATGCACTGCAAATCCTTCAGCACGGCAATAGCCTGCGCCGACAACGGGCTGACATGGTCACGTCGCGCTTTCATCTTCGCCGCAGGCCGACGCCACAAGGCATCCTCAAAGTCGAACTCGTCCCACTCGGCATCCGCCGCCTCCCCTGGACGGCAGGCAGTCAGCGCAATCAGCCGCAGGCACAACGAGGTTTCCGGATAGCCCCGGTAGCCGCGCAACTCCTGATAGAACTTCTGGATTTGCTCTCGCGTCATCGCGGCCTTGCTCTCGCTGAACGGCACGCGCAGCAGCCCGCGAAGACTGGGAATAGGATTGGCCTCGACCAGACCCCGCACCACCGCGAACTCGAAGATGGCCGCAAGATCGCCTTTGACGTGAATGGCCGCCCACGCACCGTGTAACTTGCACTCCTCCAGCAGCGGGCGAATCTGCTTCACGCCAATGTCGCTCATTGGCATCCCATCGAACTTGGGCGACAGGTACTTCCTGATGCGGGATTCTTTCGTGCGGTAGGAACTGAGCGCAAAGACTGGCTTGATCTCCGCCAGGTACGCTTTCGCCACCTTGGCGAACGAGCTTTCACGAGCGCGCTTGCGTTCTTCCAGCGCTTCGAGGTTGCGCCGCTTGACCTGCTGCCGCTCATGCGCAGGATGAATGCCTTGCTTGACCAGGGCACGCGCCTTCTCTCGGGCCGCACGTGCATCCGCAAGGCTTACTTGAGGAAAGCCGCCAATGGCAAAGAGGTTCTCCTTGCCTTGCAGGCGGTACTTCCACCGCCAGAGCTTGCCGCCAGTAGGCTTGACCAGCAGGAACAAGCCCCCGCCGTCTGAAAGTTTCCAGTCTCGATCAGTCGATTTGGCCGACCTGACCTTGAGGTCGGTGAGTAGGTTTTCGGGCATCGTTGGACTCCACTGCGGGGAAAAGTACCCCCACGGTTGAACACGAGTACCCCCAACGCTACCCCCGAATTTTCCAGACCTCGATGAACAATAGGAACGCTCAGCAGACTGTATTGTTTACGCAACCCATTGATTTCAAATGGACCAACCTGTCCACCAAGCGCTACTGAGCGCCACAGAGATCCAGCAAAAATCGTCAGACGTTGAACAGAAAGTTGAGCACGTCGCCGTCCTTGACCACGTACTCCTTGCCCTCCGCGCGCATCTTGCCCGCTTCCTTGGCGCCGGCCTCGCCCTTGTACTGGATGAAGTCGTCGAAGGCGATGGTCTGGGCGCGGATGAAGCCACGTTCGAAGTCGGTGTGGATGACGCCGGCGGCCTGCGGTGCGGTGTCGCCGACGTGGATGGTCCATGCGCGCACTTCCTTCACCCCAGCGGTGAAGTAGGTCTGCAGACCGAGCAGCTTGTAGCCGGCGCGGATCAGACGGTCGAGGCCGGGCTCTTCCAGGCCCATGGTCTCGAGGAACTCCTTCTTGTCGGCGTCCTCGAGGTCTGCGATCTCGGCCTCGATCGCCGCGCACAGCGCGACCACTTCGGCGCCTTCGGTGGCGGCATGGGCGCGCACGGCGTCCAGGTGCGGGTTGTTCTCGAAGCCGTCCTCGGCGACGTTGGCGGCGTAGAGCACCGGCTTGGCGGTGATCAGGCAGAAGGGCTTGAGGCTGGCCCATTCTTCCTTCGACAGGTCGAGCGCGCGCACGGCCTTGCCTTGGTCGAGCTGGGCGAAGCACTTCTCGAGCACTGCGACGAGGATCTTGGCTTCCTTGTCGCCGGAAGCGGCGGGGCGCTTGTAGCGGTTGAGCGCCTTCTCTACCGTGGCCATGTCGGCGAGCGCGAGCTCGGTGTCGATGACCTCGATGTCGCGGATCGGATCGACGCTCCCCGACACGTGGATCACGTTGTCGTCGGCGAAGCAGCGCACGACATGCACGATGGCGTCGGTCTCGCGGATGTTGGCGAGGAACTGGTTGCCCAGCCCTTCACCCTTGGAGGCGCCTGCGACCAGGCCGGCGATGTCAACGAACTCGACGATGGCGGGCTGGATCTTCTGCGGCTTGACGATCTCGGACAGCGCGGCAAGGCGCGGATCGGGCACCTCGACGATGCCGACGTTGGGCTCGATGGTGCAGAAGGGGTAGTTCTCGGCCTGGATGCCGGCCTTGGTCAGCGCATTGAAGAGGGTCGACTTGCCAACATTGGGCAGGCCGACGATTCCGCATTTCAGGCTCATGTGAATCCTTGATCGTTCCGGTGCGCGTGCAGCCTTGTCTTGGGCTACGCCCTTGATCCGGTGTGGGGAAACCCGGGATTGTACCGTGACGCAGTGTGCGCCTCCAAAGGGTGTGCCCGCCCGGGGGCGCCAAACAGGCTCTGCACCGCCGAGCGGATTGCCGTTGCGTGTCGGCCCTGGGGGTCTCAGGTGTGGTTCCGGCCTACAATGGGGCCTCCTACATTTGCCCAATAACGAACAGGAGACGGACCGGATGACAAGCAAGTGGATCGCGGCCATCGATGCGCGCAGCAGGAGCGCGCTGGCGTCGGGTGCGTTGCAGCCGGTACAGGCCGAGCAGATTGAACTCGAGGATGCTGGCATGCGCTTCATCGTGCGCTGGGTGTCCTCGCTGGCAGCCAAGGATGCGACCAAGCGTCCGCTGGCTGCGGGGGAAAGAGAGGCGGGCCGGGGCGGAGAGGAGGTTGCGATCCCGGGCGGGCCGCGCGATCCGAACTTCAACCCCTTCCTGAACCCGGACCCCGAACTCACGGTTGGCCCGGTAGGTGATGCGCATGTGGCAATCCTGAACAAGTTTCCGCTCTGCGAAGGGCATCTGGTGCTGGCGCGACGGACGTTCGAAGAGCAGTTGCTGCCGCTGACGCGCAGCGACTTTGCCGCGCTTGCCGAAATCATGGCCGAGGCGGGCGGGATCGGCCTCTACAACGGGGGCACGGCCGCTGGCGCCAGCCAGCGCCACAAGCATGTGCAGTGGATGCCGCCTGCTGAAGGCAATGCGAACCTGCGCCTCTTTGCGGCAGCGCTGCCTGATTCGGTCGTGGAACAGGACGTTGCGGTACATCCTGCGCTGCCGATGAAGCACAGCTTCGTGCGCGTGCGCTGCGGTCAGGGTGAGGTGGCACACGAGGCTGCGGCGAGCATGCATGCGGCCTACGTTCGCGCATGCAGGGCGCTTGACCTGGAGCCTGGCGTGGATGGGCTGCTTCCAGCCTGTAATCTGCTGGTATCCGATGGCTGGTTGCTGATGCTGCCCCGCAGTCAGGAGCACTTCGAGGGCATCTCGATGAGCGCGGTGTGCTTTGGCGGAACACTGTACACACGTCAGCCGGAGCAGATCGAGTCGATCCGTCGTGTCGGACCGCTGCGCGCGCTGGCGGCGGTCGGGTACTGAGCGGGCAGGGGTCGGCGCAGGCGCTCAGTTGTCGGCGCCGGTATTGTCCGCGGCTGGCGAGTCGGGTGCCTTGGTGGGCTTCGGTGCTTGAGATGGTTTGGGCGGCTTGGGTGCTGCGGGGCGGACGTTCAGCCTGGTTGCCGCGGCGTTGAGCTCTCCACGCATGATCTGCGGCCACAGGGCGAGCGCCTTGGCAATCGCTTCGTCGATCTGCCCTTGCTCTTCGCGTCGCGCGGGCTTGAGCACGAAGTTGACCACCTCGTTGCGGTCGCCCGGATGGCCGATACCGATGCGCAGGCGCCAGTAGTCATTCGTGCCGAGGTGGGCGGAGGTGTCCTTCAGACCGTTGTGGCCGCCGAGGCCGCCGCCGAACTTGAGGCGCAACTGGCCGGGGGGAATGTCGAGTTCGTCGTGTACGACGAGGATTTCGGCCGGTTCGATGCGGTAGAAGCGCGCGAGCGCGCCGACGGCCTGACCGGAGCGGTTCATGAAGGTCTGCGGCATCAGCAGCCACATACCAGCTTCGCGTGCGTTGGCGACCAAGCCGTGGAAACGGGATTCGTGCGAGAAGCGTGTGCCGAGTTTGTCGGCGAGTCGCTCACAAAACCAAAACCCGGCGTTGTGCCGGGTTTCGGAGTATTCGGCACCCGGGTTGCCGAGGCCAACGATCAGACGAGGCGGGCGTGCGAACGCGTTGCTCATCGGGGTCGGTCTCGGTGATCCGGGTCAGCGCGACGGATAGGCTCAGGCCTGCTCGCCTTCGGCTTCGCCCTCAGCAGCAGCGCCCTTGACCACCAGGGCGGTCGCCACGACAGGGTCGCCTTCGCCATGCTGCACCAGCTCGACGCCGGCGGGCAGCTTGACCTGCGACAGGTGCACCGATGCACCAGCTTCAAGTGCCGACAGGTCGACCGTGACGAACTCGGGCAGATCCTTCGGCAGGCACTGGACGTCGATTTCGTTGATCACGTGGGAGATCATGCAGCCGCCGAGCTTGACGGCAGGGCTGACGTCGTCGCCGGAGAAGTGCAGCGGCACCTTCAGGTGCATCTTCTCGCCGGCGGCAATGCGCTGGAAGTCCAGGTGCAGCACTTGCTGCTTGAACGGGTGCCATTGGGAGTCACGCAGCACCACCGATTCCTTCTTGCCTTCGACGTCGATCGAGAGCACGGAGGCGTGGAAGGCTTCCTTGCGCAGCAGGTGGTAGAGCTCGTTGTGATCCATGGTGATCAGGCTGACTTCGCCCGCACCGCCGTAGATGATGCCCGGCAGCTGGCCTGCGCGACGAAGGCGGCGGCTCGCACCCGTACCTTGAGCGTCACGCTTGGTGGCCTTGAATTCGATCTGCATTGTGTTGCTCCTGAGTGATGAGTGTCCCAGCCCGCGACCAGGCGAGGACGGTGAGAGCCCATCCGGCGCAAGGCCGGACGGGCAAAATACTTATTCCATGAACAGCGAGGAAACCGACTCCTCGTTGCTGATGCGCAGGATGGTGTCTGCGAGCAGCGAAGCCACCGAGACCTGGCGGATGCGGTTGCAGGCCTTGGCGTCTTCGCGCAGCGGGATGGTGTCCGTGACGACGAGTTCGTCGAGCGCCGAATCGTTGATGCGCGACACGGCAGCGCCTGACAGCACGGCGTGCGTGCAGTAGGACAGCACGCGCTTGGCGCCATGCTCCTTGAGCGCTGCAGCCGCCTTGCACAGCGTGCCCGCGGTGTCGACGATGTCGTCCATGATCACGCAGGTGCGGCCTTCGACCTCACCGATGATGTTCATCACTTCGGACACGTTGGCCTTGGGGCGGCGCTTGTCGATGATCGCCAGGTCGCACTCCATGCGCTTGGCAAAGGCGCGCGCGCGCACCACGCCGCCGACGTCGGGCGAAACGACGAGCAGATCGTCGTATTTCTGCTTGTCGAGGTCGGCGAGCAGCACCGGTGCGGCATAGACGTTGTCGACCGCGATGTCGAAGAAGCCCTGGATCTGGTCGGCGTGCAGGTCCATCGTCAGCAGGCGCTGGACGCCCACTGCCTGCAGCATGTTGGCGACGACCTTGGCCGTGATGGGCACGCGAGCCGAACGCGGGCGGCGGTCCTGGCGGGCGTAGCCGAAGTAGGGGATGGCTGCGGTGATGCGGCCCGCGGAAGCGCGTTTCAGCGCGTCGACCAGCACCAGCAACTCCATCAGGTTGTCGTTGGTCGGGGAACAGGTGGGCTGCAGGACGAAGACGTCCTTGCCGCGCACGTTCTCGAGCAATTCGACGTTGACTTCACCGTCCGAAAAGCGGCCGACGGTGGCCGAACCGAGGGAGATACCCAGACGTCGCGTCACATCGGCGCCAAGCTTGGGGTTGGCGTTGCCGGTGAAGACCATCAGGCTGCCGTGGGGCATTTCAGCTACTCCGAAGCCGTTAAAACGACGCGCGAATAAAAGCCGTCGCGCAGAAACGACTCGGGCAGGCTCATGGCCTGCCCGTCGTCATCTGGCTGGGGAGGAAGGATTCGAACCCTCGAATGCCGGAATCAAAATCCGGTGCCTTAACCGACTTGGCGACTCCCCAAGAAACCTTTTCGCCTGCAAAAACGATCTGCTGACGAAGCGGGCGCTATTGTAGCCAACCGTAAAGCGGATGGCGAGTCAGACTTTTCGCCTTCCAAGCGCTCCACGCTGGCGGGCAAAGTTTCGTGATGCGGTCGGCTTCCTGTTCGGAGTCGACCTCTGCAAACACGCAGGCACCCGAGCCTGTCATTCTGGCCGGCGCTTTGGCCGCCAGCCAGTCGATCGCCTTGCGCACTTCCGGGTAATGGCTGCAGGCCACAGGCTGCAGGTCGTTCCGGGTAGTGCTTGCTGCGAAGTCCGCCATTCTGATGGGAGTGGTATTTCTCGTCAAGTCCCGGGAAGAAAAAATTTCCGCCGTCGGCACCTGGACTCCGGGCGACAGGATCACGTACCAGGCGGGCGGCAGTTCCAGCGGCTGCAGGACCTCACCCACTCCCTCGGCAAATGCGTCGCGGCCAAACACGAACATCGGCACATCGGCGCCCAGTTGCAGGGCGAGCGTTTGCAGGCGTGCCCGGCTCAGGTCAGTGTTCCACAGGCGGTTGAGTGCGATCAGCGTCGTGGCCGCGTCAGAACTGCCGCCGCCGATGCCGCCGCCCATGGGCAGCGCTTTGTGCAGCGCGATGTCTGCGCCGAGCGTGCAGCCCGTGTGCTGCTGCAACAGGCGCGCCGCGCGCACGACCAGATCCTGCTCGGCAGGAACGCCCGCCACTTCAGTGACACGGACGATGTTTCCGTCCGCGCGTTGCGTGAAGTCGAGCGTATCCCCCCAGTCCAGCAGCCGGAATGCGGTCTGCAGCAGGTGGTAGCCATCTGCGCGCCTGCCGACGACGTGGAGGAACAGGTTCAGTTTCGCTGGCGCAGGGCAGCCGAGCAGGCGGTAGGGTGCCTGGATGTCGGGGGGTGTGGCGTTCACTGCGGAAGCGTCCAGTAATCGATGACCAGGCGCAGGCGCGTTTCTCCGCGCGAGATGTCGATCCGTGCGGGCAGCGCCTGCGGACCTTCGTCCGCATAGCCAGGGTAGTCGATGCGCCAGCCTTGGTCGATGACCAGCAGCGGGCGGCCGGCCGCGTCGTGCGCGCGCACCTCGGCGAACGCTCCGGGGGCGCCCTGCACCCAGCTTGCGAGGCGTGCTACGGGCAGTTCGATGCCGAGAAGCTCGGGCAGCAGGGCGTTGGCGTCTGGGGCGGTGTGCTGGGTGCCGTCCGCCCGCGTGAGAGTCGCGCTGTCGGCGCTGCTCTCCAGGCGCGCGATGATCTGGCCCAGGGGGCTGAACAAGGTGAGGTGGTCCGTCCGTGCGGTGTGCTGCCAAGCCACGCCGCCATTTGCGGCTTGCCGGCCATCGGTGGCCGAAATCCGGCCCTCGAGGAGGAAGGCCGGGGCTGCAGCGCGCGCGGCTACGGTGATGCCTTCACGTATCTCGACCGGGGCGCAGGCCGACAGCAGCGCCACCGCGGCCATGGCGGCGATCGTGCGCGCCGGCACTGCGGCGGCCCCGTTGCGGGGGACTTGCAGCGTCATTGCGCCCCCAGGCGGTCCATGGTTTCCCGCAGCACGCGGTTTTCCGGGTGCGCGATGAGTGCTTCGGCAAAGATGCGCCGCGCGTCCTCTCGGCGATCCGCCGACCACAGGACCTCGCCAAGGTGAGCGGCAATCTCGGCATCCTGGCGGATGCCGTATGCGCGCTCAAGGTGGCTCAGGGCGCCCGGCGTGTCACCGCGCCGGAAGCGCACCCAGCCCAGGCTGTCGAGGATGAAGGGGTCGTCGGGGAGCAGCTCGAGCGCACGCACGATCAGGGTTTCGGCCTCCTCGAGGCGCAAGCTGCGGTCCGCGAGCGAATAGCCGAGCGCGTTGTAGGCGTGTGCGTGTTCCGGGTCGAGTTCGATGACGCGGCGCAGGCGCGACTCCATCAGGTCGAGGCGGTCCAGTCGCTCGGACAGCATCGCGGCTTCGTAGAGCAGGCCGGTGTCGTCGGGCGTTTCGCGCAGGGCTTCATTGATGACGAGCAGCGCTTCACCGCTGCGGTCGGCATCGCGCAGGATCTGCACTTCGGTGAGCACATAGCGGCGCAGGATCTCGGGTTCGTCATCTTCGCCCTGAAGCCGGGCGCGGGCTTCGTCGATCCGCCCCTCACGGGCCAGGCTGAGCGCGCTGCGGATGGTAGCTTCGGGGCGCAGGTCGAGGTCGCTGATCTCGTCGAACCACTTGCGTGCGGCTTCCCCGTCGCCCCGGTCGGCGGAGATCTGGCCCATGTGCAGGCGAACCAGGTCCGGACGCGGATAGTCGGCTGCGAGCGCGCGGGCAAAGTGGATCTCGGCGTCGGCGGGGTCTCCCAGTTGCACGGCCAGCAGAGCCACCGCATAGAGCAGTTCGGCGTCTCCCGGCGTGCCCGTGAGCAGGCTGCGGAACTCATCGCGCGCCTCCACGTAGCGCTGAGCCGACACCAGGCTTCGCGCCCATGCCAGGCGCAGCTCGCGGTCGTCGGGGGCGTCCGTCACAGCCTTCTGCAAGTGGGCCAGGGCCTCGTCCTGTGCGCCAGCCTGCTGCAGGATCTGTGCCTTCATCAGCACCGCAGGAGGCCAGCCAGTGCGCAGCTCGAGCGCACGCTCGACTCCCGCCAGCGCGCCCATGGCGTCCTGCGCGCCCAGGGCGGCCTGGGCGCGAGCGATGTGTGCTTCCGGAGCGTCGAGGTAGGGCTCGGTCAGCCGCTGAACGATGCTTCGTACGGCCTGCCTGTCCGGGACGCGGGCCAATGCACGATTCAGGCCGAGCAGGTTCTGCGGCAGGCGTTCGCTCGACTGCGCCAGCACGCGTGCGAGCTGGATCTGCACGGCGTCGAGGTTGACGCTGTCACCGTGTTCGCGGCCCTCCATGCTTGCGAGCACGCGCCGTGCTTCTTCCGACTCGGGGGCGACTTCCGCCCAGATGCCTGCCGCGGTGCGCGCCATCTGCAGGTTGCGTGCGTACATGGCGATCTCGGTCGCACGGCGGGCGATGCGCGGATCGCGCGTGCTGCGTGCGAGATCAAGATAGAGCTGGGCCGACAGCCCGATCTGGCCGCGTGAGCCGGCGATCTCGGCGAGCAGGAAATGGTAGAGCGTACGCGGGGTAAGTTCCTGCGCGGGCAGGGGGCCGCCGATCGGATCGCCATTGGCGGCAAGGGCGCTGCCGCTGGTGCTCAGTGCCAGAGCGAGGCAGACCGAGCGGGCGAGGCGGGAAAGCTGAATCTTCATGAAAAGGGGTCCGCACGACGTGTGGGGGTTGCGGCTGAGCCGCAGGCTGGAGAAGCGTCCGCGGCGCGGCGCTGTCCTGCCTTGGAGCGGCTCGACTAGAATTCGTTTCGCACCATGGTATGCAGATCGATGCCATGGCTGCAACCCGTCGGCAACGCAGCTTCGCTGTCTGTTGTGCCGGTGCCCGCTCCGCTGTCGTTTCGGCGTGCGGGCGCGGGCGCCCGAGAACCCTGCCCCGAGCCCTTGCTATGCCCGAACTGCCCGAAGTCGAAACCACCTGCCGCGGCATCCGGCCCCACGCCGAAGGGCGGGTGCTCGGTGGGCTCGTGGTGCGCAATGCCAACCTGCGCCAGCCGGTGCCGGCCGAGCTTGCCTCCATTCTGGCGGGGCGCAGGCTGGAGCGCGTCTGGCGACGGGCGAAGTATTTGCTTTTCGACTTTGGCAGCGGCACGGTGATCGTTCACCTGGGCATGTCGGGTAGCCTGCGGGTGGTGCCTGCGAACGAGCCTCCGGGGCGGCACGATCACGTTGATTTCGTGTTCGGCGCGCAGGCGCTGCGCCTGCGCGACCCACGCCGCTTCGGACTGGTGGCCTGGCAAGCGGGGGATGCCACTGTGCATCCGCTGCTTGCCAGGCTGGGAATCGAGCCCTTGGGCGACGGCTTCGAAGGCGGCTGGCTGTATCGCCGCACGCGCGGCTTGCGCGCGCCGATCAAGCACGTGCTTATGGACAGCCATCGCATCGTCGGTGTGGGCAACATCTACGCATCCGAAAGCCTGTTCCGGGCCAGGATCCACCCGCTGGAGGCGGCAGGCCGGCTCGGGCCGCGACGCTGCGCGCGACTGGCGGAAGCGGTGCGCGAAACCCTCTCGGCTGCCATCGAGGCTGGCGGCAGCACTTTGCGGGACTTCGTCGGCGGCGACGGCAGGCCCGGGTACTTCCAGCAGCAATACTTCGTCTATGGGCGCGAAGACGAGCCCTGCCGCGTATGTGCGCGGCCGGTGCGGCGCATCCTGAGTGCGCAGCGTTCGACCTTCCTCTGTCCACATTGCCAGCGCCGCGGCTGAGTCGCGGGTGCGCCGGGGGCGTGCAATTTCGCACGGAAGCGCGCCAGAGATGAAGGTATGGTTCAATGGATATATTTACGCGGAATCTTCCGCCCCTCGTGGTTCCTCCATTCACGGGCGCATTTGCCGCGACGACGCAGAGGTGAGCAGCCGATGACCGATCTGACTGAACAGTTCTCCGCCTACGGGCGCTGGCGCATGCATGCCGCCGAGGCGGTGAGCCGTCTGCGCACCTGGCTCTCGCGCAACGATGTTGGCGATGCGCAGTCCGACATGCGGCTGCAATACCTGCTCGAGCGTCTGTACGACGACCGGCTCACGGTGGCGTTCGTCGCGGAGTTCTCACGCGGCAAGTCCGAGCTGATCAACGCGGTCTTCTTCGCGGACCGCGGGGACCGCATCCTCCCTTCCAGTTCGGGGCGTACCACCATGTGCCCCACCGAACTGCAATGGACCAAGGGCGCAACGCCGGAGCTGCGCCTGCTGCCGATCCGCACCCGGGCGCGCGGCACGCCGGTGAGCGAACTCAAGCGCTACCCCGAGGAATGGGTGGTGCTGCCGCTCGAATCTGCAGACACTGCCGAACTGCAGCTTGCGCTCGCGCGCGTAGGGCAGACCGAGAAGGTGAGCGCAGAGGAGGCGGCCGCGCTCGGTTTCGCTGTGGATCTGGAGGGCAAGGGGGGTATCGCGCCCGATGCTGACGGGCGGATCGAGATCCCGAGCTGGCGCCATGCCCTCATCCAGTTTCCCCACCCGCTGCTGGAGCAGGGGCTGGTGGTGCTCGACACGCCGGGCCTCAACGCGATCGGGGCTGAGCCCGAGCTCACGCTCTCCATGTTGCCCAATGCGCACGCGGTGCTGTTCATCCTCGCTGCCGACACCGGGGTTACGCAGAGCGACCTCGCGATCTGGCGCGACTATGTGCGGGCTGGCGGCGCGCGCCAGCACGGGCGCATGGTGGTGCTCAACAAGATCGACGGCCTGTGGGACGGATTGCGCGACGATGCTCGTATCGAGAGTGAGATTTCACGTCAGATCGACGCCGTGGCGGCAACGCTCGGCGTAGGGCGGGAGGCGGTGTTCCCGGTGTCTGCGCAAAAAGGGCTCGTCGCGCGCATCCAGAATGACGCCGCGCTGCTCGAACGCAGCCGTATCCCGCAACTCGAGCGCGCGCTTGCGGAGGACGTGCTGCCTGCACGCCAGGAAATCGTCCGTGACGATACCCTTGCCGAGACGGGTGAAGTCGCTGCCTGCACGCGTACCCTGCTCGAGGCGAGGCTGGCGAGCCTGCGCGAACAGCTGCAGGAACTGACGGATCTGCGCGGCAAGAATCAGAGCGTGATCGAGTACATGATGCGCAAGATCCGCAGCGAGAAGGAAGAGTTCGAGCAGGGCTTGCAGAAGTACTACGCGGTGCGCTCGGTGTTTTCGGATCTCACCAACAACCTTTTCGCACACATGGGGCTTGATGCGCTGCGCAATGAAACCCGTCGTACGCGGGAGGCGATGCTGGAGTCCTCCTTCACGCGCGGCCTGCGCGACGCCATGGAAGGGTACTTCCGCAACCTGCGGGCCAACCTGCAGCGCTCCACGACCGAGATCGGCGAGATCACGCGCATGCTTGACAGCATGTACAAGCGCTTCAGTGTGGAGCACGGGCTGAAGCTGAGTGCTCCAGAGAGCTTTTCGACCTTGCGTTACGAGAAGGAGCTCGAGCGCCTGGAGGCGGCCTTCGATCGTCAGCTCAATACCGCGCTGACCTTGGTGACGACCGAGAAGCATGCGTTGACGCAGAAATTCTTCGAGACCGTGGCAGTGCAGGCGCGGCGCACCTTCGAGGTGGCCAATCGCGACGTCGAGCAGTGGTTGCGGGCGGTGATGTCGCCGCTGGAGACGCAGGTGCGTGAGTATCAGATCCAGCTCAAGCGCAGGCTGGAGAGCGTCAAGCGCATCCATGAGGCGACGGACACGCTGGAGAACCGCGTCGAGGAACTCAAGCAGAGCGAGCAGGCGGTGTGTGCGCTGCTCGATGAACTCGCTGTGTTGCAGGATGGCGTTGCCGCTGCGCTCGGTGCGCCTCCGGCGGGCCGGAAGGCGCAGGCGGCTGAGCGCGCCGCAGCCTGAGCGTGCCGCGATGCGCGCCGCGCGGAGCGCTGCAAGGCGCTCCGCGCGGGCGATGACACGAGTCGGCCCCCGTGTGGCCTACTCAGGCCCTCGTCAGGCCTTGCCGGTCAGCTTGAGGAACTTCGACATCAGTTGCTCGTGGGTTTCCTGGTGGCCGGGATCCACCGGAATACAGTCCACCGGACAGACTTGCTGGCACTGCGGTTCGTCGAAGTGGCCGACGCATTCGGTGCATTTGTCGGGGTCGATCTCATAGATCTCTTCGCCCTGTGAGATCGCGCCGTTGGGGCATTCCGGTTCGCAGACGTCGCAGTTGATGCATTCGTCGGTAATCATCAGAGCCATGGTCTTCGCTTCCTTGCGTTTACTTTGATTTGAGTCTTTCCTGCAGTCGTGCGAGCACCTTGGGCTGCACGAACTTGCTCACGTCGCCGCCGAGGCGGGCGATCTCCCGCACCATCGTGGCGGAAATGAACATGAACTCCTCACCGGGCGTCAGAAATACCGTCTCTACGTCCGGATAGAGCTTGCGGTTCATGCCCGCCATCTGGAACTCGTACTCGAAGTCGGACACTGCGCGCAATCCGCGCAGGATCACCCGGGCGTCCTGCTGCTTGAGGAAATCCATCAGCAGGCAATCGAAGCCGACAACGTCCACGTTCGTGAAGGCAGAAACCGCGTCGCGTGCGATGTCCACGCGATCCTCGAGGCTGAAGATCGGGTTCTTGCTGTTGCTGCGCGCTACAGCGACGACGACGCGCTCGAACAGCAGCGACGCCCGGCGCACGAGATCCTCGTGTCCGCGCGTGAACGGGTCGAACGTGCCTGGATAGACCGCGATCGCTTGCTTCATTCATCGCCCCTGCGCATCAGGTGGAAATGGACCTGACCGGCGCGGCCCTGTCTGACCGAGCGCCAGTTGCCGAGCTGTTCAATGACGGCTTCGGATTCGACATATAGCCACCCTCCCTGTGCCGTCAGACGGTCCAGCCAGGGTGACACCCGCTCGATCCAGCCCTGGTTGTAAGGTGGGTCGAGGAAGACGCCGTCGAAGGTGCGCGGCGTCGTCTGGGCGAATCTTACCGCATCGCCGCGGACGATCTCTACTTGCGAAGCCAGCAGGGTCTTTGCGGCTTTGTGCAGTGCGTCCAGCGCACGCGGATCGCGCTCCACCAGCACCACGCCTGCTGCGCCGCGCGAGGCCGCCTCGAAGCCAAGGATGCCGCTGCCGGCAAAGAGGTCGAGGCAGTGCTGCCCATGCAGATCCTGCCCCAGCCAGTTGAACAGGGTCTCGCGCACGCGGTCGGGGGTTGGCCTGAGGCCGGTGACGCCGGCGACTTCGATCTGGCGCGAGCGCCAAGTGCCGCCGACGATGCGGACGCGACTCACTGGGGGGGCTCCGCGCCCGCGGCCGGTGGCGGAACGTCGTTGCGGTCGCCGTCTCCTCCGGCGATCACCGTGATCAACTGCTCGGGCCGAATGCGCCGTTGCCAGGCTTCGCGCACCGCTTCTGCGGTGACGGCCTCCACTTCGCGCGGGTAGCGATCCAGCCAGTCGAGCGCGAGTCCGTAGAAGCCGATCATGGAGACGTAATCGAGCAACTTGGCGTTGGAATCGAGGCGCAGACCGAAGCCGTTGACGAGGTTGTCGCGAGCGGCTTGCAGCTCGTCGGCAGTGGGGCCTTCCGCAATGAACTGCGCCAGGGTGTCGCGCACGACGTCGAGCGCCTCCTCGGTCTGGCCGCCGCGGGTCTGCAGGCCGATCTGGAAGGGGCCGGCGACCTGCTGCGGGGCGAGGAAGCTATAGACGCTGTAGGCGAAGCCGCGCTTCTCGCGCACCTCGGTGGTCAGTCGCGATACGAAGCCGCCTCCGCCCAGGATGTAATTGCCCACCAGGAGCGGGAAATAGTCCGGGTCTTCGCGCGTCATGCCGAGCTGGCCGACCAGGATGTGCGCCTGCGCCGCCGGGTGCGGGATCCGTAGGATGCTTGCTCCGCCGGGCGCTGGATCCGGAAGTGGCGTGGCGGGCTCGGTTGCAGGCAGTCGCTCGGTCAGTCGCACCGCGATACGTTCGGCTGCAGCGCGATCGAGATCGCCGACGATGGCGACCGTCGCCCGGTTCGCACCGTAGTGCTTGCGGTGAAAGGCCACCAGATCTGCGCGCGTGAGTGCAGCCAGTGACTCGGGCGTGCTCTGGCGGCCGTAGGGGTGATCTGTGTACAGCGAGGCAGTGAACTGGCGAGCTGCCAGCGTGGCGGGTTTGGTCAGGGCTTCGCGCAGGGCCGCGACGGCGCGGCTGCGCTCGCGCTCGAGCACCGCTTCGGGAAAGCTCGGTCGGGCGAGCAGATCGGCAACAAGCGCGATCGCCGCGTCCAGCTCCGCCGCGGACGACAGGCTGCGCAAGGACAGGCTGACGCGATCGTTGTCGGTACCGCCACTGAGCTGGATGCCGAGGTCGGCCTTGCGGTCGGCGATGGTCTGTTCGTCCAGTTCGCCTGCACCCGCGTCGAGCAAGGCGTGCGTCATGCTGGCCAGGCCTGCCTTGTCCGCGGCGTCAAGGGCGCTGCCTGCCGCGAAGGAGATCTGGACGTCCACCAGCGGCAGTGCGCGGCTCTCGACGAAATGGACGCGGGCACCGGT
Source organism: Thauera sp. ZXT1-4 (assembly GCF_052598215.2). Taxonomy (NCBI): domain Bacteria; kingdom Pseudomonadati; phylum Pseudomonadota; class Betaproteobacteria; order Rhodocyclales; family Zoogloeaceae; genus Thauera; species Thauera sp. ZXT1-4. The sequence goes on from NZ_JBQWSN020000007.1 coordinate 18,151, forward strand.
GGGCGCGGTCCAGTGGAGGATCTCCGGAGCGGCCAGCGCAGCGGAGGTGGCACCGAGCCCGAAGCTCAGCGTGAGGCTCAGGGCGAGCGCGCGGACGCCGCCAATGAGACGGGCGGTTGGGCGATGCAGAAGGCGAGCGATCATGGAAGTCCTCCCTCGTGTCAGTGGCGCAGCGTGGTGAAGGGCGAGCGCGGGCGCTTGTCTTCCAGGGGCTGTGGTTCGAGCTGGGCGATGTTGAGGCGGTCGTCGCTGAAGTAGCGGGCCGCGACGGCTTGCACCTCCTCCGCCGTGACCGAGCGCAGGCCTTCGAGCAGGGCGGCTTCATCGCGCCAAGAGAGGCCTGCCGACTCCAGGTACCCGATCTCCATCGCCTGACCCATCAGCGAGTCGCGTTTGAACACCTGCGCGGCCACTGCCTGCGTCTTCACTCGGGTCAGCTCCTCGGCGCTGATCCCTTCGTCGCGGATGCGCCGGATCTCGGCATGCAAGGCGTGCTGCAGGGACTCGACCGAGGTTCCGGCGGCCGGGACACCGTAGAGATAGAACAGCGAGGGGCCGCGGTTTCCGGTGTCGTAGCTTGCACCCACGCTGACTGCTAGGCGTTCGTCCCGCACCAGGCGGCGGGTGAGGCGTGCGCCGTCGTAGCCATCCAGCACCGCGGCCAGCACCTGGAGCGCGTGCGCCTCGCGGTCGGCGACCGGGTCGCGCAGCGCAGGAACATGCCAGGTCATGGCGAGATAGGGCAGCTCGGCCGGTGCCCGCACCATTGCACTGCGCGGCCCGCGCTGCTCCGGCTCGGGCGAAATGCGCCGTTCGGGCAGCGCGCGCGCCGGGATGCGGCCGTAGTGTTCGGTGGCCATGCGGAAGACTTCCTCGTGGTTCACATCGCCGACCACCACCAGATAGGCGTTGTTGGGCGCGTACCAGCGTGCGTACCAGTTGCGGGCATCTTCGGGCTGCATGGCCTCGAGGTCCGGCATCCAGCCGATCACCGGCCGGCGATAGGGGTGGGCGGTGTAGGTGGTAGCCATCAGTTGTTCGAACACCAGCGCTCGGGGCTGGTCGTCGGTGCGCAGCCGCCGCTCTTCCTTCACCACCTCGATCTCGCGCGCGAACTCGTCATCGGTGAGCACCAGGTTCTGCATGCGGTCCGCCTCGAGCGCCATCATCTGCGCCAGATGCTCGGGCGGGATCTGCTGAAAGTAGGCGGTATAGTCCTTGCCGGTGAAGGCGTTGTCGCGCCCGCCGACGGCAGCGACGCGCCTGTTGAACTCGCCCGGCCCCACGCTCTGCGTACCCTTGAACATCATGTGTTCGAGCACGTGCGCAACGCCCGAGACACCGTCCGGCTCGTCCATGCCGCCGGCGCGGTACCAGACCATGTGCACCACCGAGGGGGCGCGGCGGTCCTCCTTGACGATCAGCTTCATGCCGTTGTCGAGCGTGGTTTCGAAAGGGTTGGCGTGGGCGGGCACGCCGGTCAGCGCGGCGATTGCGGCGCCAGCGAGCAGTGTGCGGGCAAGGGTGTGGCGAATCATGGAGTTGTCCTGCATCTGTTAGAATTCGCGGCACTCCGCGAGGCCCGGCGCGCATTGCGCAGCCTGGCCGGGGAGCCGCATCTTAGCGTGATCGGCGGCGCGCGCCCAAGGCTGGCCGGACGTGCAGGCGCCGACGCAAAACGTCCCCTCTGACCCGAGCGTTTCATGTTTGGTTTCCTGAAGAAGAAGTTCGGCAAGGCCGACGACGCCGCCAAGGCACCGGAGCTTGCCGAGGCGGTGGAGCCTGCCGAAGCAGCCTCCGAGGTGCAGCCCGAGCCCGGGCACCTGTCCGGCGAGGGGCTGAAGCCGTCGCCCGAGGGCGTGGTGGATGGCGTCGCAGAGACGTCTGACGGACGGCTGGACGGCACGGCCGAAGCTTCCGATCCGGCCGTGGGCGCGCCTGCCATGCCGCAAGCGCACGAAGGCGCGTCCGCCGGTGAGTTGCCTCCTGCGGTGCGGGATGCTGAGCCCGCCGTCGAGCGCGAACCTGCCACGGTGTCGGAGAATGCGTCAGCGACTGAGTGCGAGCCCCCTGTGCGGATGTCGACGGCTTTCGCGGCAGAGCAGCCCGGCCCTGTGCTGGAGCCCGAACCCGAACTCGAACCCGAACCAGCGCCAGAGCCAGAGCCAGAGCCAGAGCCAGAGCTGGAAGCACCCGCTGCTGAGCCGGCCGCGAAGAAATCCTGGACCGAGCGCCTTAAGGCCGGCCTTGCCCGCACCCGCCAGCAGTTCGGTGGCGGCCTGGCGAGCCTCTTCGGGCTGCGCAAGATCGACGAGGACCTGCTTGAGGAGCTGGAGTCGACACTGCTGATGGCCGATTGCGGGGTCGATGCCACGCAGCACCTGATCGACGATCTGCGCCGGCGCTGGAAGCGCGACCGGCTGGAGACCGCCGACCAGTTGCAGAAGGCGCTGGCCGACGGCTTGCACGAGATCATTGCGCCGCTCGAGGTGCCGCTGCGGGTCGAGGGGTACCAGCCCTTCATCATCATGATCGCGGGCATCAACGGTTCCGGAAAGACGACCTCGATCGGCAAGCTCGCAAAGTACTTCCAGGCCCAGGGCAAGAGCGTGCTGCTGGCTGCAGGTGACACCTTCCGCGCGGCTGCGCGCGAGCAACTGATGACCTGGGGCGAGCGCAACAATGTCACCGTGGTCGCGCAGGACAGTGGCGATGCAGCGGCGGTGATCTTCGATGCGATCAATGCCGCCCGTGCGCGCAGGATCGACGTTGTGCTCGCCGACACCGCGGGCCGACTGCCGACCCAACTGCACCTGATGGAAGAGATCGCCAAGGTGCGCCGGGTGATCGCCAAGGCCGATCCCTCCGGCCCCCATGAAGTGCTGCTGGTACTCGATGCCAACATCGGGCAGAACGCGCTCGCGCAGGTAAAGGCCTTCGACAAGGCGATCGGCGTCACCGGCCTGGTGGTGACCAAGCTCGACGGCACCGCAAAGGGTGGCGTGCTGGCTGCGATCGCACGCCAGTGCCCGAAGCCGCTGCGTTTCATCGGCGTGGGTGAGGGCATCGACGATCTTCAGCCGTTCAAGGCGCGGGAGTTCGTGGATGCCCTGTTCGAGCCGGGCGCCGCCGCAGTCAAGGTCGGGGCGGAAGCGCGCAGATGATCGTTTTCGAGGCCGTGGCCAAACGCTATGCGGGGGGCTACACGGCGCTGGCCGATGTCAGCTTCGAGATCCGCCACGGCGAACTGGTCGTGTTGTCCGGGCACTCCGGTGCGGGCAAGAGCACGCTGTTCAAGCTCATCCCGGTGATCGAACGCCCGACCTCGGGGCGCGTGCTGATCAACGGGCAGGACGTCTCCCACCTGCCGAAGACGGCGATTCCCTATCTGCGCCGAAATCTTGGCCTGGTGCTGCAGGAGAGCCGCCTGCTGTTCGACCGTAAGGTTTACGACAACGTGATCCTGCCGCTGGTGATTACCGGTCACCCACCGGGGGATGCCGCCCGGCGGGTGGCTGCTGCGCTGGAGCGCGTGGGGCTTGCAGGGCGTGGCAAGGAGATGCCGGCGGGGCTCTCCGGGGGCGAGCAGCAGCGGGTGGCCATTGCACGCGCGATCGTGAATCGGCCCTCGATCCTGATCGCGGACGAGCCCACCGCCCACCTCGATCCCGCTTATGCGGCCGAGATCGCCGCGCTGTTCCGCTCCTTCAACGAGGCCGGTGTCACCGTGCTTGTATCGACCCACGATGCCTCGCTGTTCGCGGCCAGCCGGCCGCGGCGGCTCGTGCTCGCCAAGGGGCAACTCGTCGAGGATACGCGCCCGACCGGGCGTCCCGCGATGGAGGCGTACGCATGACGAGCTGGCTGTATCTGCATCTGCGCGCGATCGGCCATGCCCTGAGCAGGCTTGCCGCCCAACCACTGGGCACACTGCTGTCCGCGCTGGTGGTGGGCATTGCGCTCTCGCTGCCCGGCGGCGGGTATCTGCTGCTGGACAACGTCGCCTCGCTCGTGCGTGGCGTATCGGGCAGTCCGGAGATCAGCGTCTTTCTGGAGGTGGGTGCGAGCGAGGCGGAGGTGGCGGCGATCGAACGCCGGATCAAGGCTGAGTCCGAGGTGGCGAGCTATCGCTACGTGCCGCGCGAAGAGGGGTTGCGCCAGCTGGAGGCGGCAGGGTTGGGCGACGTGCTGGGTGGCCTGCAGGCCAACCCGCTCCCCGACGCCTTCGTGATCTCGCCACGGGGCGAGGCGCCGGAACTGTTCGATCGTCTCGCGCAGGACATGCAGACCTGGCCCAGGGTTGCGCATGTGCAGCTCGACTCGGCCTGGGTGCAGCGCCTGCACGCGCTGATTGGCCTTGGGCGCTCGGCGGTGCTGATGCTCGCTGGCCTGCTTGGCTTCGCGCTCGTCATCGTCACCTTCAACACCATCCGCCTGCAGATCCTCACGCAGCGCCAGGAGATCGCGGTGAGCCGCCTGCTCGGCGCGACCGACCCCTTCATCCGCCGCCCCTTCTACTGGTTCGGCGGTTTGCAGGGGGCGCTTGGCGGGCTTGTCGCGCTGGGCACGATCTGGGCAGGTGTAACGGGGCTCGCGCAGCCGGTGGCGCGGCTTGCGGAAACCTACGGGGCGATCTTCCTGCTCAGCGGGCCAGACTGGCGGGTTTCGGTCGCCATCGTGGTGTTCGCTGCTTTCCTCGGCTGGCTCGGCGCCGTGATTTCGGTGCGCAGGCATCTTGCCGGCGCTTGATTTCTTTTAATCCGTCCAAATGTAGGCTGAGTTGCCGGGTGCTGCAGATTCGTTTCGGATGGCCTGGCGCGAAGATGGGGGTGCGGCAGCTTGGACATCGCGCTGGATGATCATAGTGAATTCCAATCGATGGCATCTCCATAATCAATTAGAGCAATGTGTGGAACAGGTCTAAAATTTAGTCCATCGAGTTTTCACACACCGCTTCACCGCAACTCACCGGAGGAATACAGATGTCGCTGATCAACACCCAGGTCCAACCGTTCAAAGCCCAAGCCTACAAGAACGGCAAGTTCATCGAAGTGACCGACGCCGACCTGAAGGGCAAGTGGTCCGTTCTGATCTTCATGCCGGCTGCCTTCACCTTCAACTGCCCGACCGAGATCGAGGACGCGGCTGATCACTACGCCGAGTTCCAGAAGGTTGGCGCCGAGGTGTACATCGTCACCACCGATACGCACTTCTCGCACAAGGTGTGGCACGAGACCTCCGCCGCCGTCGGCAAGGCCCAGTTCGCCCTGGTCGGCGACCCGACGCATCAGCTGACCCGCGCCTTCGATGTGCATATTGATGAGGAAGGCCTGGCGCTGCGCGGCACCTTCGTGATCAACCCCGAAGGCGTGATCAAGACGATGGAAGTGCACGACAACGCCATCGCCCGTGACGTGACCGAGACCGTTCGCAAGCTCAAGGCTGCCCAGTACGTGGCCGCCCACCCGAACGAAGTCTGCCCCGCCAAGTGGAAGGAAGGCGAGCAGACCCTGGCTCCGTCGATCGACCTGGTCGGCAAGATCTAAGACGATCGCTGCAGTTCCCCCGGGCCGATCCGGCCTGGGTTGCAAGCCCACGCAGCCGGCTACACGCCGGCTGCGTCATATCCGCAGCGCTGAAAACACCAGCGTTCAAAAAATAATCAAGGAAGCCTGTCATGCTCGACGCCAATATCAAGACTCAACTGAAAGCCTACCTGGAGCGGGTGACGCAGCCGATCGAGATCGTGGCGTCGCTGGACGACAGCCCGAAGTCCAAGGAAATGCTCGAGCTGCTGCACGATGTCGTGGAGCAGTCGACGCATATCACGCTCGTCGAGCGCCGCGACGACGACGAGCGCAAGCCCTCGTTCTCGGTCGGCCCGCGCGGCGGCGAAGCCCGCGTGCGCTTTGCCGGCCTGCCGATGGGCCATGAGTTCACCTCCCTGATCCTTGCGCTGCTGCAGGCCGGTGGCTACCCGCCCAAGGTGGAGGCCGATGTGATCGAGCAGATCAAGGCCCTCGACGTCGAGCTCAACTTCGAGACCTATATCTCGCTGTCCTGCCACAACTGCCCGGACGTGGTGCAGGCGCTCAACCTGATGGCGGTGCTGAACCCGAAGATCCGCCACACCATGATCGACGGCGCGCTGTTCCAGAAGGAAGTCGAGGCGCGCCAGATCATGGCGGTGCCCACGGTGTTCCTCAACGGTGAAGAGTTCGACCAGGGCCGTCTTGAGCTCGGCCAGATCCTCGCCAAGGTCGACACCGGCGCCGCGGCGCGCGACGCGAAGAAACTGTCCGAGAAGTCGGCATTCGACGTGCTCGTCGTGGGCGGCGGCCCGGCCGGCGCGGCGGCGGCGATCTACGCCGCACGCAAGGGCATCCGCACTGGCGTGGTGGCCGAACGCTTCGGTGGCCAGGTCATGGACACGATGGCGATCGAGAATTTCATCTCGGTGAAGTACACCGAAGGCCCGAAGCTGGTCGCCAGCCTGGAAGAGCACGTCAAGGAATACGACGTCGACGTGATGAACCTGCAACGTGTCGCCGCCGTGCTGCCGGGCGAGAACCTGCACGAAGTGAAGATGGAGAACGGTGCCAGCCTCAAGGCCAAGACCGTGATCGTCGCCACCGGCGCGCGCTGGCGCGAAATGAACGTGCCGGGTGAGAGAGAGTTCCGCGGCAAGGGTGTGGCCTACTGCCCGCACTGCGATGGCCCGCTGTTCAAGGGCAAGCGCGTGGCGGTGATCGGCGGTGGCAACTCCGGTGTCGAGGCTGCGATCGACCTCGCGGGCATCGTGGCCCATGTCACGCTGCTCGAGTTCGCCGAGGACTTGCGGGCCGACGCCGTGCTGCAAAAGAAGCTCTACAGCCTGCCCAACGTCACCGTGATTAAGTCGGCGCAGACCACCGAAGTGACCGGCAGCGAGAAGGTTGACGGGTTGAACTACAAGGACCGTGTTTCGGGTACGGAGCACCGCGTCGAGCTCGAGGGTATCTTCGTGCAGATCGGCCTGCTGCCCAATACCGACTTCCTCAAGGGCACGGTCGAGCTGTCGCGCTTCGGCGAGGTGGTTGTTGACGCCAAGGGACAGACCTCGGTGCCGGGCATTTATGCCGCGGGCGACTGCACCACGGTGCCGTACAAGCAGATCATCATCGCCATGGGCGAAGGGGCCAAGGCCTCGCTGTCGGCCTTCGACCACCTGATCCGCAGCACCTCGCCGGCGGCCTGATCCACACCGCAAAGCATGCACGGCCCCGCCTCGCGCGGGGCCTTTTGCATTGGCGCAGGCACTCGCGGCACACTCCACTTGTCACAGCCTGCACTGCTCCCGGAGAACACCCTTGCCTTTCAGCTGGTTCGAGCGTCGCGTCGACCCCTATCCCGAAGCCGCTCCCGGCCCCGCGCCGCGCGGCTTCTTCGCCTTCCTGTGGGCAGGCACCGAGGGGATGCGGCCCTTCATCCTCGGCATGATGCTGCTGACCGCGACCATCGGTGCCTTCGAGGCCCTGCTGTTCGCGATGCTCGGTCGTGTGGTCGACTGGCTGGCCGAGGTCGAGCCGGCGCACTTGTGGGCGGACGAGGGCGGTACGCTGTTGCTGCTCGCCGCCATCATCCTCGGCAGTATCGTGCTCGTGGCGGTGCAGACCATGCTCAAGCACCAGAGCCTGGCGGGCAACTTCCCGATGCGCCTGCGCTGGAACTTTCACCGCCTGATGCTCGGCCAGAGCATGAGTTTCTACCAGGACGAGTTCGCAGGCCGCGTGTCGGCCAAGGTCATGCAGACCGCGCTCGCAGTGCGCGACACCTGCCTGATCCTCACCGACATCCTGGTCTTCGTGAGCATCTACTTCGTCACCATGGTGCTGGTGGTCGGGAGCTTTGACGCCTGGTTGCTGGCGCCTTTTCTCGGCTGGCTCGTGCTCTACGGCTTCGCGCTGCGCTGGTTCGTGCCGCGACTGTCGAAGGTTTCGCGTGCGCAGGCCGATGCGCGGGCGCTGATGACCGGACGCATCACCGATGCCTACACCAACATCGCGACGGTGAAGCTGTTCTCGCACGCGGGGCGCGAAGCGGCCTATGCGCGCGGCGCGATGCAGGAGTTCATGCACACCGTGCACGCACAGATGCGTCTGGTCAGCGGCATCGAGATCATCAACCATAGCCTTTCTATGCTGCTGATCCTTGCCACGAGCGGGGTTGCGCTTTGGTTGTGGAGCCAGGGCCAGGTGGGCATCGGTGCGGTCGCGGCGGCCAGCGCGATGGCGCTGCGCCTCAATGGCATGTCGCACTGGGTGATGTGGGAGATGGCTGCGCTGTTCGAGAATGTGGGCACCGTACAGGACGGCATCAACACCTTGTCGCGCCCGCATGCAGTCGTCGATTGCGCGGAGGCGAAGCCCTTGGAAGTGTGCCGTGGCGAGATCCGCTTCGAGCAGCTGGGTTTCGCCTACGGTGCAACCGGCCCGCAGGCCAGGAAGGTGATTGACGATTTCACGCTCACCATTCGCCCGGGCGAGAAGATCGGCGTGGTCGGGCGCTCGGGCGCGGGCAAGTCGACGCTGGTGAACCTGCTGCTGCGCTTCTACGACCTCGAACAGGGTCGCATCCTGATCGATGGCCAGGACATCGCCGGGGTTACCCAGAACAGCTTGCGTGCGCAGATCGGCATGGTGACGCAGGATACCTCGCTGTTGCACCGCTCGGTGCGCGACAACATTCTCTACGGCCGCCCTGATGCGACCGATGAGGACATGATCGCTGCGGCGCAACGTGCCGAAGCGCACGACTTCATCCTGGGCCTCTCCGATCCGCATGGCCGGAGCGGCTATGATGCCCATGTCGGCGAGCGCGGCGTCAAGCTCTCCGGTGGCCAGCGGCAGCGTATCGCGATCGCGCGCGTGATGCTGAAGGATGCCCCCATCCTGCTGCTCGACGAGGCCACCAGTGCGCTCGACTCCGAGGTCGAGGCCGCCATCCAGCAGAGCCTCTACCGCCTGATGGAAGGCAAGACGGTAGTCGCGATTGCGCACCGGCTATCGACGATCGCGGCCATGGATCGCCTGGTGGTGATGGACAAGGGGCGCATCGTCGAGGAGGGTGACCACCGCAGCCTGCTCGCCCGGGGGGGACTCTATGCACGCCTGTGGGCGCACCAGAGTGGGGGGTTTCTGGGTGAGGAGGTGGAAGAGGCCGAGGAGAGGGGTGGGGCGGCTGCGCGCGCGCAGGCGCTGTTGCGCGCCTGATGCTGCAACTGCCGTTAGAATCTCGCCATGAATGCTCCGGCACGCGTCATGGACCCCGTCCAGGCGAGCGGCGATGGCCACTTGCCGGGCAGCATATGGCTCGTCTATCTGTGTGGTGCCGTGTTGTTCGGAGCGCTGTTCGCGCTTGAGCGGCGGCTGATCGACGACACCGTCTTCGCGATCGCGCGTGAGCGTGGGGCGGCACTGTTCTCGCTGGTCCAGACGACGCGCGAATGGAATGCGCAACACGGTGGCGTCTATGTGCCGGTCGGCGACAAGGCTCAGCCCAATCCCTATCTCGATCACCCGGGACGTGACCTCGAGACGGTGGACGGCAAGCGCCTGACCATGATCAACCCTGCCTTCATGACGCGCCAGATCGCGGAGCTCGCGTCGCGCGGCGATGGCATTCGCTTGCATATCACAAGCCTGACCCCCATTCGCCCGGGAAACCAGCCCGACCTGTGGGAGAAGAACGCACTGCAGCGTTTCGAAGCCGGGGAGCCGGAGGTCCTGGAACTGGTGCGTGAGCAGGCCGATGCGCCGGTGCATCGCTACATGGCACCGCTGCGCGTGCAGGAGCCCTGCATGCAGTGCCATGCCGCGCAGGGCTATGAGGTTGGCGACATCCGCGGCGGTATTTCGGTGAGCATGCCCGCCGGGGTGCTGGTCGCCCGCCGCGACGAGTTGTTGCAACGCGCGGCCGCGCTCTACCTGGTCGCCTTCCTGCTCACTGCCGGACTGATCCATGGTCTGTTGCGGGCCAACGTTCGCCACCTGCGCTTCGTGCGCGGCATCAATGCCGAACAGGAAAAGCTGATTGTCGCGCGCACGGGCGAACTCGCCGAAGCCAACCGCTGCCTCGCCGCCGAGGTGGAGATGCACCAGCGCAGCGAGCGCAGCCTGGCCGCAAGCAAGGCACGTTACCGGGCGATCTTCGACAGTACGGCGGAAGGCATCATGGTGACCGACCCCGCGGGCCGCGTTGTCCAGGTCAATCCTGCTTTTTCGGAGATTACCGGCTACGGTGCCGACGAAGTGATCGGCCGCAATCCCGCGATGCTCGGCTCCGGTCGCCACGATGCAGGATTTTTCGAGCGCATGTTTGCAGCGCTGGGGCGCGACGGCGTGTGGCAGGGCGAGATCTGGAATCGGCGCAAGGATGGCGATCTCTACGTGCAGTGGATGTCGGTGACGCGCATCCTCGGGCCCGACGGGCTTGAAGGCTATGTGGCCACGATGACCGACATCACCTCGCGCAAGAAGGCCGAGGAGAAGCTGCGCTTCCGTGCCGACCACGATGCCCTGACCGGACTGCCCAACCGCAGTCTGTTCAGCGACCGCTTGCAGACGGCGATGGCCAAGGCGCATCGGCATGGCGACCGCTTTGCACTGATGCTGGTGGATCTCGACCGCTTCAAGGGTGTCAATGACCGTTTCGGTCACCTGGCGGGCGATGCGCTGCTGGTCGAGGTGGCGCGCCGCCTGCGCGACTGCGTACGTGGCTCGGACACGGTCGCCCGATTGGGGGGCGACGAGTTCGCAGTGGTGCTCGACGAGGTCAACGGCTTCGATGATGCGAGGGAAGTCGCGGAGCGCATCTGTGTCGACATGGCGCGCCCCTTCGAGCTACCCGAAGGGACGGCAGAGATCGGCGCATCGGTTGGGATCGCGCTCGGGCCGGATGGCTCGGCGGACGCGGAGGAGTTGATCCGCCGTGCCGATGCTGCGCTGTATAGCGTCAAGCGCGGCACGCGGGGCACCTTCCGCTTCTTCGAAGCAGAGCCGGCGTAGTTCAGCGGGGAACGGGGCGGCCCGGCAGGCAGGCGTGCCCGGCCCGCCACATCAGGCCAGGAAGTGGAACACCTCGGGGTCGTTCCAGTGCTCGAGCAGCACCCGCTCCACGCGTGCCTGCCAGAGTTCGCCGAAGCGTCTTGCCTGGGCCGCATCGGGCGCACCGCGCATGCATACCTGCATCAGCGCAGCCATGTCGGGGTGCGGCGGCACTTTCGAGAGTTCTGCTGCGGCGTCCAGCGTTGCACCGTTGTCGCTGCGCGTGAAGCGCAGGGCCAGCGGTTGCGCATGCGCGCCGAAGGTTTGCAGGTTGCGGCGCACGAAGCGTCCGCCGATTCCCTTGAAACCCCCGTCCTGTGCGCTGCCGGTAAGCAGGCCGACTACCGCTGCGATGACGCCCGTCACCCCTTCGTCGAGTGGATGCTGGAAGCTCACCCGGACCGTCCCGCGCACGGGGACTTCGTCCGGAAACAGACGGGTCATCGCGTGGTGGGCGAGCGCATAGGCGGACGCTACGGTGGGGCAGGAGTGGCCCGCGAGGCGTACTGCGTCGGCATATCCATACTCGAGCACGCCGCCCTCGGCAGCACCGAGAAAGTCGGCCAGTGGATCGCGCACGACGATGCGAGGGACGCGGTCGAAAAAGGCGGGGAAGTGTTCGCTGGACATGGTGGCTCCGAGGGTGGGGAAGCGGCGATTGTCCGCCTCCGCCTGCGATGTGCCTTGATGTGGCTCAGCCGCCTATCGGCAGTTTGGGGTAGAAGCCGATACGCGCTTGCGGGATTGGGTCCCGTTCAGATGGCGCCAGCCTGGTGCAGGGCTCCGATCTGGGCGGGCGTATACCCCAGCGCCTCCAGCACCGCGTCGGTGTGCTGGCCGAGCGCCGGGCCGATCCACTCGGTTCCCCCCGGCGTTGTCGATAGCTTGGGGATCACGCCTGGCATGCGGCAGTCGCGCCCGTCGGGCAGCTTCACGGTCTGCAGCATGTCGCGCGCAAGGAATTGCGGATCGGTGAACATGTCCGCGACCGAGTAGATGCGCGAGGCCGGCACCTCTGCGGTGGCGAGCGTGTCGAGCGCCTCGGCCTCGTCCCGCCCTGCGACCCAGGTGTCGATCGCGGCGTAGAGTTCATCACGGCGGGCATCGCGCCCTGCGTTGTCAGCCAGCGTCGGGTCCGCGGCGAGGTCGTCGCGTCCCATCGCCTTCATCAGCCTGCGGAAGATTGCGTCGCCATTGGCGCCGATGGTGATGTGACGGCCGTCCTTCGTGGTGTGGGTATTGGAGGGGGTGATGCCGGGCATGATGTTGCCGGTGCGTTCGCGCACGAAGCCGACCACGTCGAACTCCGGCACCAGCGATTCCATCATCGCGAACACGGCCTCGTACAGCGCTACGTCAACCACCTGACCCTGACCGCCGTTCACCTCCCGGTGGCGCAACGCCATCATTGCGCCGAGCGCCCCCCACAGTGCGGCGATCGAATCGCCGATCGAGATCCCGGTCTTGACCGGCGGGCGGTCGGGAAAGCCGGTCACATAGCGCAACCCGCCCATCGACTCACCGATGGCGCCGAAGCCGGGCTGTTGCGCCATCGGTCCGGTCTGGCCGAAGCCCGACAGGCGCAGCATGACCAGCCCGGGGTTCAGGGACGACAGGGTTTCCCATCCCAGACCGAGCTTCTCGAGCACGCCGGGGCGGAAGTTTTCCACCACGATGTCGGCCTCGGTTGCCAGCCTGCGCACCACCTCCACCCCGTCGGGATGTTTCAGGTTTACCGTCACCGACTTCTTGTTGCGTGCCTGCAGGTACCACCACAGCGAGGTGCCCTCGTAGCGCTTGCGCCATGTTCGCAGTGGATCGCCACCGTCAGGGGACTCGATCTTGATCACCTCGGCGCCAAACTCGGCGAGGATGCGGGCGGCGAAGGGACCGGCGATCAGGGTGCCGAGCTCAAGAACCTTTAGGCCGGCGAGGGGTTTGGCAGGTGTGGTCATGGCGGGAGTGGTCATGGCAGGGCAGCGAACTCGGTGGGCTACATTATGTCAGGCCCAGCCCGCAGCCTGCCTCACCCGTCGAGTGCGGGCTGCGCCAAAATGCGGGGCGGGCATGTTCTGGCATCTACCGCAGAGGGTCACAACCGACATGGCCACGTTCTTGCAACCGCAGTCCGGCATCCGTGAAAAGGGGGTGATACAGACTGCAACCAACCGATGGACGAGCGATGATGAGTGAGCGCACGCGCGAGGCAGCAGAGGGAGCTCCGTCATCCTGTGGTGGCGAGTGCGCTTGCGCCGGAACGGCGGCGTGCCTGCAGCCCCCCCAGGCAGCCGGCGGTGGTGCACGCACGCTGGGCCGGGCGCACGGAGCAGGGGGAGAGACGTGCGATGCCCGGCGGGAGGCCGAACGGGCTGGCGTGGTCGGTGCGCATACGCGCAGCGTGTTCCGCATTCCCGGCATGGATTGCCCGTCCGAGGAGCAGATGGTCCGCATGTGCCTGGCCGATGCCCCGGTGGCAGCGCTGAAATTCGACCTTGCCGGACGGCGGTTGGCAGTGGATCACGGCGGTGATCCGGCGGAGATCCTCGCGCGCCTGGTGCCGCTGGGCTATGGTGCGGAGCTGGCCGAGTCGCGCCTGCTGGCAGACGGCGAAGCGCAGGTCGCCACGCTCCCCGATGATGCGGCCGAGGCGCGCGTGCTGAGGATCCTGCTCGCGATCAACGTGCTGATGTTCGTGATCGAGCTCGGCGCCGGTCTGTGGGCGCGCTCGGCGGGGCTGGTAGCGGACGCGATGGACATGTTCGCCGACGCGGCGGTCTATGGCGTCGCGCTCTACGCAGTGGGCCGCGCCGCGCGCTACAAGCTGGCGGCGGCGCGGCTCGCGGGCGTACTGCAGATGGTGCTGGCGCTGGGTGCGCTCGCCGAGGTCGCGCGCCGCGTGGTGACCGGTGCGATGCCCGAGGCGGCCGGAATGATGGGCGTGTCGCTGCTCGCGCTCGCCGCCAATGTGGCCTGCCTGGTGCTCATTGCCCGGCACCGCGAGGGCGGCGTGCATATGCGGGCGAGCTACATCTTCTCGGCCAACGATGTGCTCGCCAACCTCGGCGTCATCGCAGCCGGCGCGCTGGTGGCGTGGAGTGGGCGAGCGTGGCCGGACTGGGTGGTCGGTGGCGTGATCGGCGTGCTGGTGCTGGCGGGTGCGGTGCGCATCCTGCGCTTGAAATGAGCCCGCTCACCGCTCACCGCGCGTGCGCTGGCGCGCCGCAGCTGCTTCAGTCCGAGACTGCCTCGTCCAGCATGTGCTTGAGGTAATCCGGCACCCCCAACAGGACCAGGGCGTCGGTGGCGGGGGCGGGGTTTTGCCATGCACACTGCCGGGATGCGCTTCAGTAACGCAGCTCGATCGTGATCGTGTGCGCCTTTTCTCCGGCTTCGAAGGCGCTGTCCGCAAAGGCGGGCGGACCAACGACCTGCGGGTTGTTCGACAGGCCATAGCCCTCGGTCGGGAACATGCCGAAGCGACGGTTCATCTCGCCGTTACCGTCCTCGTCGTGGTAAGCCATGATCGCGTAGCGGCTGGGGGCGAGATCGTCGAAGCGCACCACGACATTGCCGGGCGTGGCCGGCACCTGCTGCAGGGCCAGCGCCTGGGCTTCCTTGCGGAAGGTCTTGTCGTCGGCGTAGAGGCCGACCCGGATTGCGCCGCGCGCGTGCTGGACGCCGGTGAGCTGGACTTCGAGCGGGGCCGCAGCGTGTGCGGTGCTGCAGCCGAGGGCGGCGGCAAGTACCAAAGTGGCAAGGCGGGTAGGGCTGTGCTTCATGCTTCGGTTTCCTGTGCAAGTCCGATGGGGAGGGGACTGTCATCGCCAAGGCTGCGGACGATGTCCTGTAGCGCTGTTTGCAGCATCTCTTCCACCACCGGGTGATAGAAGGGCAGTTCGAGCAGGCTGCGCGCGGTTTCGCCACGCTGGATCGCCCACGCGAGCAGGTGGGCGATGTGCTCGCCGCCGGCCATCATCATGGATGCGCCCAACAGGCGGCCGTCCTTGCGGTCGGCGTACACGTGCAGCAGGCTGGACTGGGCCTCAAGGATGCGGGCGCGTCCGTTGGCTGCGCCGGTCGCTTTGCCGACCACGATCTGTCCCGGGTCGAGCTGGTCGAAGCGTGCGCCCACGCTGGCGATGTCCGGATCGGTGAAGGCGATGCCGAGCGCGACCTTGCGCGCGAAGCGCACCGGGATGCCGCGTGCGGCGTTGAAGCCGGCGATTGCACCCTCGTCGGCGGCCTCGTGCATCAGCGGGCGGTCCGCGTTGGCGTCGCCGGCGATGAAGACCGGCAGATCGCCGATCTGCAGGGTCGTGGGGTCGAACCTGGGCATGCCGCGTTCATCGAGCGGGAAACCGGCCTCGGCCATCCCAAGCCCGTCGACGTTCGGGCGGCGGCCGAGCGCGGCCAGCAGCAATTCGACGTCGGCCTCGCGGTCGCCCGCCCGCATGCGCACGCCCCGCCCAATCGGGGTGACCGTCGTCTGGGCACCCAGCCACATCTCCATCTCCTCGCCGAAGTGGGCGATCGCACGCTCGCCCACTTCCGGGTCGGCGATGCCGGCGATCGTCGGTGCGAGGTCTGCCGCGACCACGCCCACGCCGAGCCGGGACAGCGCGAGGCCCATCTCCAGACCGATCGCGCCCAGGCCAAGAATGCCTACCGAGTGCGGCAGGGTCTCGAGCTCGAAGAGTTCATCGGTGCTCACGGTGCGTTCCCGTACCGGGTCGAGCCAGGCCGGTATCACCGGCCGTGACCCGGTGGCGATGACGACTGCCCGTGCGCGGATGCGTCGCACGCCCGCCGGCCCTTCGACTTCGATCAGCGTCGGCTCGATGAAGCGCGCGCTGCCCTCGATCAGACGCTTGCCCGCTGCCTCACGCGCCTTGCCGGCCGCGCTCGCGGTGAACTGGTCGCGCTTGCTGCGCACATGGGCCCACGTGCGGCTCAGATCGATCTCCAGCTTCTCTGCTCCACGGATGCCGGCCTCGGCGAACTGGCTGCGTGCAGCCCATTGCGCACCGGCGTGCAACGCCACCTTGGAGGGCATGCAGCCTACGCGCGCGCAGGTCGTCCCCAGTGGGCCGCGGTCGATCAGGAGGAAGTCGCGGCCGGCGCGGCGCACCTCGCGCAGGGCATACAGTCCTGCGCTGCCGGCGCCGATGATCGCGATGTCGGTGTGAATCTCCTCATTCATGGGTGAACTCCGTGTCGGTTGTCCGGCAAACATAAACGAGTGCTTATATTCTGGCTAATTGATCGTTCGACGTTGATGCATAGATTTCAACTATAAACCGGACACAACTTCATTCCTGGTGCTTCCGGGAAGAATCATGTCTGTGGGGATAAAAGGCTAAAAACATAATAAATTGTGTATGTGTGACAAAAATTACGGTTCTTGCGTCTTGAGTCGCGCAAGCTATTGGTCAGATGGTTCCGTTCTCAGGCGGGCCGTCCCTAACAAGCTGTCAATCCGATCCAAATGAATGCCAGTCACAATCCCCTGACGCAGGAAGCGCCTGCTGAAGACCCCGACGCGGGGTACTTCGAGCGCGAAACCGTGGAGCAACTTCTCCGCGACCGGGACTCTCTGTGGCACACCCTGTTTGCGCAGTCACGCGACGGAGTGGTCGTACTCGACCAGAATGGCCGGGTCTATGAGGCGAACCCGCGCTTCGCGGAGACGCTCGGCCACACGATGGAAGAGATCTATCAGCTCCACGTGTGGGACTGGGCCTACGAGTACACGGCGGATGATCTGCTCGAGATGATTCACTGCATCGATGCGGATGGACACCACTTCGAAACCCGTCAGATGCGCAAGGACGGTAGCGTCGTCGAGATCGAGCTCAGTAACAGCCGCACGATCTTTCGCGGACAGAAGCTCATCTTCTGCATCTGCCGTGACATCACCGAGCGCAAGGAGGTCGAGCGGCGCATCCGCATCCTGGCCACCACCGACACCCTGACCGGCGCGGCCAATCGGGCCGAGTTCTCTCGCAGGCTCAACGATGCGATCGCACGCGCCCATGCCACTGGCACGCCGCTGGGGCTGGTGATGTTCGATCTCGACCTGTTCAAGCAGATCAACGACACCCACGGCCATGACGCTGGCGACGCCGTGTTGCGCGGCGTGATCGAAGTGGTGCGCGAGCAGGTGCGCGAGGAAGATGTGGTCGGGCGCTGGGGGGGCGAGGAGTTCCTGTTGCTGCTCTCCGGTGCTGACCTGAGCGAAACCCTTCGCGCCGCGGAGCGCCTGCGTGCGGGCATCGAGGCCAGACACTTCGACGCGGCGGGCTCTGTCACCGCCAGTTTCGGGGCCGTCGTGCTTGCCGACGACGAGGGCTTCGATGCGCTGATCAAGCGTGCCGATATGGCGCTCTATCGGGCCAAGCTCGCAGGGCGGAACTGCGTCGAATCGTAGGCCGCTGACTGAGGCAACCCACCGTCGGCGTCGTCCGCTCCCGATTGCGCCTGCTTTGCGACCCTCGCGCTGGGTTGTCCCCAGTCCGTGGGGAAAGAGCTGTTGGCAGAGCTGTGGATAAGTGTGGCGAAGCCTTGTTTGCCATAAGCTTGCATGGGTTGCTCAAAAGGGAGGCAAGTGGGTGCGGCGTAGGCCGGATGCCGTTTTCTGGTGTCCAGTAACACATGCCAACGGCTCGGTTTCATCCTCTGTGCCGGCGGCAAATGCGTTGAGCTTCCGGTTCGCAGGGGGCGGATAGACGGCTTTCGACCGCATCTTGATCGAAGGCGTCAGGAGGGCGGGTGGGTTTGAGAGTGCGCGGTCGCTGCGGGTCAGGACCTTGAAGCTCACATAGTCGAGTCGCTGCCGGACGGCGAGCGCGCCATAGGGTGCAGGACGTGTCGGAGCAGGCATCCCGTGCCACTTGCAGAAGCAAAAAGCCGCTGATCCTTTCGAATCAGCGGCTTTGTGTTTGGTGGTGGTGATGGGCGGAATCGAACCGCCGACCTATGGGTTATGAATCCGTGTTTCGCTGTAAACCTGTGGGTTAATCGAGCTTAATAACTCTTTACGAAACAAGGTGCTTATACGATACTCACCTTAACGGGCTAACACGGTTTTGGACGGTTTTTGCCGTGAAATGTTAGCCCGGTGTTAGCCCGATGTTAGCCCGGACGATGCAGGGTGAGTGAATGGCAAATCTCAAGTTCTCGAAAACGACGCTCCAGGCGCTCGAACTTCCCGAGCCGGGCAAGCGGCTGACGATCTACGACACCGAGGTTCGCAAGCTGGCGCTGAGGGCGACGGCGGCGGGCACCAAGACCTTCTATGTGGTGAAGCGGGCGGGTGCTTCGGTGGCCTGGGTGAAACTTGGCACCTTCCCCGACATGACTTGTGAGCAAGCCCGGAAGGCTGCGGCGCTGGCGCTTGGCGAGTTCGCCAGCGGCGCGAACCCTGCGGCGGCGCGGCGGGCGTTCAAGGCTGAACCTACGCTGTCGGAGTTTTTCACCGAGTACGGCACCCGGCACGGCGAAAAGAAGCGGGCATGGGCTGCTGACGTGCAGCGGTTCCGCGACTACCTGCAAAAGCCGATGGGCGGCAAAAAGCTGTCGGAAATCGACCGCGCCATGATTGCCAAGGTGCTGCACGACGCGGAGCGGGCGGGCAAGTCCGTGGCGACCGTGCGCAACATCCGGGCGCTTGCATCGGGCGTTTTCGGCAAGGCGGTGGAGTGGGGGTTCCTCGACTACAACCCGGCGCAAGGCGTGAAGGTGGCGGGCAAGAAGGTTTCCCGCGACCGCTTCCTGCAAGCCGATGAACTGCCGCGGTTCTTCGCGGCGGTGGCCGAAGAAGAACCGATCATGCGCGACTTCATCCTGCTGGCGCTGCTGACGGGCGCGAGGCGGGCCAACCTGTGTGCGATGCACTGGCGCGAGCTTGATCTGTCGGCAGGCGTGTGGCGCATCCCGCGCACGAAAAACGACGAGCCGCAGAGCGTGACCCTATGCCCGGAAGCGGTGGCGATCCTCGAAGCGCGGAAGGATGCGACGGGCGGCGGGTTCGTGTTCCCCGGCACCGGGCGGACGGGCCATATCGTTGAGCCGAAGAAGGCCGTTGAGCGCGTTATGGCGCGGGCGGGCATCCCCTACGGGCGCGACGTGCCGAACGGGGTAACGCTGCATGACTTGCGGCGCACCCTGGGAAGCTGGCAGGCGAGAACCGGCGCGTCCCTTGCGATCATCGGCAAGTCTCTGAACCACAAATCCCCGCAAGCGACGGCGATCTATGCGCGGCTAGACCTTGATCCGGTTCGCCAGTCCGTGAATACCGCAACAAGCGCCATACTCGAAGCGGCGGGCCTGAAGGATGCGGCGGACGTGGTGACGCTGCCGACCAAGCGCGGCGCTGCATGACTTAAGAAAACTTCAGTTCTGCCGCGCCTAGGCCGAGGCTGATCCCCGAGGCCGAAAACCGGGTTCCCTTGCCCGGCTGGCGCGGCACCTTATTCAAGGGCAAGCGTAAAGGGGCGCAGAATGAGCACTGAAAAGCAGTTTGAGTTTGCAGAGCGTCAACTACGAGTTAGCGCGGAATCCGTTGGCATTGATCTTGACGTGTCAGAGGGAGGGCTTCTTTTTATCCATGACGCTATCGACGACTGGCAGCAGGACTTCAGCGACTGCCCGGAGTACTCCAAAGAGGCTGATCGACTGTGGAAAGCTTTTGGTGATAGCCCGCAGGGGAGGGAGGTTTTGCGGGCGCTTGGTGAGGCGTGTGCGCTCGCTGTGGATACGTGGCGCACCAGGACTTGGGAGGATCACAGCCTATCCTTTGAAGCACAAGGATGGGATAGCCTCAAATCGCGGGCTTTTGTTGATTACGCTATGTCAGTAGGGATTGCTGCAATAAGGTGTGTGGAATACGCCAATCGAGGCAGCGAGGATGTGGAGGCGGCAATTGCTGCGGCTCGTCGAATCAACTTCTCTGAGTTGGGCGCGATTGGGGCAGCGAAGCGCCATACGCCCATGAAAAAGCTGCGAGAATGGACTGTTGAGCAATACCGCGCTGGTGAGTGGCCTTCTGCAAACAAGGCTGCACACGATCTAAAAGAATCCGTCATGGCGCATGGCCGCACAATCGGCGCGAACCTTTCTCCCGAGAACGCGCAACGCACTATTGCTGAGTGGATGAGGAAGTCCGCCTAGCGGCTAGACCGACACGGCAAGCGGCCAGCCTGCTACGGGTGGCCCCTTGTCGGCATTTTTCGCCATCCTGCCTTTCTTCAGAGTTCGCATCCATACCGCAACGCATTCGAGCGTTGCGGGTTCAATCGGACGCGAACCATGACAACCCAAAACCTGCAAAACCTGATCGCGGCGGGCGCTGATCTGCTCGACGACAAAGCCGCTGCCGCGATGCTCGACGTATCGCCCGGCACCCTGTCCGTATGGCGCTCGACCGGGCGCTATGCGCTTCCCTTCCTGAAGATCGGGCGCAAAGTCCGCTACCGCCGTGCCGACCTTGACGCATGGCTGGCGGCGCGTGTGCGCGAAACCGGCGCGACTGCGTAAGGGGCAAGCCATGACCGAAAAAGGAACGGGCCGCGACCGTGGCGACGGCGCGACCCGTAAGGGCTTGCTTCAGCAGATTCACGCGGATTTTCCGGGCAACGGCTGCGATGCGCAACGGGCGCGACTTCAGGCGGCGATGCGTGAGGCCGGATGGATCACGACGACCGAGGCGCGGCTGTACCTCGAAATCATGAACCCGGCGCAGCGCATCTGCGAACTGCGCGACCAGGGCGAGCAAATCGACACCGCGTGGACGGCGGAACCGTCCGAAGCGGGCCGCGCTCCGCACCGGATGGCGCGTTATGTGCTGCGTCCGAAACAGGCGGGCGGCATTGATCCCGAGGTGGCCGGGCTGCTGGTTCTCGCGGCGGTGGCCGGGCTGCTGCTGATGGGGGTGGCTTGATGAGCTACGACACCATTGAACTGTTCCGCGCCGCCATGCGCGAGGCCGGGGTGGTTCCGCCTGACGTGATCGAGGCGGACGGGCAACTGCACCGCTTCCACGTTGAAGGCGACAAGGGCGGTTCCCGCAACGGCTGGTATGCGCTGCACCTCGACGGGCGGGCCGCTGGCGCTTTCGGTTCGTGGAAAACCGGCCTGCGCTCGACCTGGGCGGCGGACGGCAAGCGCATGAGTGACACCGAGCGTGAAGCCTTCGCCAAGCTGATCGAGGCGGCACGACTGAAGGCACAAGCCGAGCGGCGGGCGGAACACGAGGCGCGGGCTATCGAGGCGCGGGCCGAATGGGCTGCTGCGGTTCCGGCTGACCCGGCTCACCCGTACCTTCTGGAAAAGGCGGTGAAGCCGCACAACCTGCGCCAGCGTGGCGGGCTGCTGATCGTTCCTCTGTTCGATGCTTACGGGCTGCTGTGGAACGTGCAGCGCATCCAGGCGGACGGCGGCAAGCGGTTCAAGCCGGGCCGGGCGGGTGGCCTGTTCTCTCCGATTGGCGGCCTGAGCAACCCGGCAATCATCCTGATCTGCGAGGGGTGGGCGACCGGCGCAACGCTGCATGAGGAAACCGGGCATCCGGTGCTGTGCGCGATGAACGCGGGCAACTTGCTGGCTGTGGCGAGGGCGGCGCGATCCGCCTGGGCTGGTGCTGATCTGGTGATCTGCGCGGACAACGACCGCCAGACCGAGGGCAATCCAGGCGTGACCTACGCGACCGCTGCGGCAAAGGCGACCGGGGCGCGGCTGATCGTTCCTGAGTTCCCCGAGGGCGTGGCCGGTTCCGACTTCAACGATGCGGCGGCGATCCGTCGGAAGGGGGCGCGTCATGGCGAATGACCTGCTCGACACCATGACCGCCGACCTTTCCGGCGCTGAGGCTGATTCTCCATCGCTTCATCCGTTTTTCGACGTTCCAGACGTTCCAGGCGTTCCGCCCAATAGCGGCGCGGGTTCCAGCGGAACGGCAGGCGGAACGGCAGACGTTCCAGACGTTCCGGCGCTGGCCGAACTGATCGAGGCTGCGACCGCTGGCGGCGGCACCGAGGAAAAGGTGGTGCAGTCCGTGGCAGAGGATGACCGCCCCTGCTTCAAGGTGTATGACGACTGGACGCTGCTCGACACCGGGCGGAAGCTGAGGCCGGGCGTGTGGCTGCACGGCATGAGCAAGCCGAAGAAGGAGGAAATGCCGGTTCCCGTCGATTCCTGGGTGTGCGGGCCACTGCATATCGAGGCCCAGACCTTCGACGGCAGCGAAAACAATTTCGGGCGGCTGCTGCGCTTCAAGAACACGGCGGGCCGCTGGCGTTCGTGGGCGATGCCGATGGAGCTGCTGAAGGGCGACGGTTCCGATCTGCGCGGCGAGCTGCTGGCGATGGGGCTGGAACTTGATCCCTTCGCGCGCCAGACGCTCGCACGCTACCTGCAAGAGCGCACGCCGAAGAAGCGCATCCGGTGCGCGCTGCAAGTCGGATGGTGCGGCAACGTGTTCGTGCTGCCTGATGCGGTGATCGGGCCGAACGCGGCGGGCGTGATCTTCCAGAGCGGCGAACGCTCGCACGACGAGCATGGGCAGGCCGGAACGCTCGACGGGTGGCGAGCCGAGATTGCGGGGCGGGCGGTGGCGAACCCGCTGTTCGTGCTGGGGCTGTCGGCGGCGTTCGCGGGGCCGCTGCTCAAGCGCACCAATACCGAGGGCGGCGGGCTGCATTTCGTGGGCGATTCCTCGACCGGCAAGACGACGGTTCTGGAAGCCGCGTGTTCTGTGTGGGGCGGGCCTGGGTATCGGCGGAGCTGGCGGGCGACCGCGAACGGCATGGAAGGCGCGGCGGCGCTGTTCAATGACTGTCTGCTGGCGCTCGATGAAATCAGCGAATGCGATCCCCGCGAGGTGGGCGCAATCGTCTATAGCCTGGGCAACGGGCGCAGCAAGCAACGGGCAAGCCGTACCGGCGCGGCGCGATCCGTTACCCGCTGGCAGGCGTTTATCGTTTCGACGGGCGAGCGCACCATCGGCACGACGATGATGGAAGGCGGACACCGCACAAAGGCAGGGCAGGCGGTGCGGCTGCTCGACATCCCTGCTGCGCGGCGCTTCGGCTGCTTCGATGAACTGCACGGCATGGCGAGCGGCACCGCGCTGTCGGATGCGATCAAGCGGGCGGCGACTCAACATCATGGCCGGGCCGGGCGGGCGTTCCTCGAACGGCTGACCCACGACGAGCGCGATATGGCCGGGCGGCTCGAACGCTTCAAGGCGCTGCCTGACTTCAACCCGCCAGAGGCCGAAGGGCAGGACAAGCGAGCGGCATCCCGCTTTTCACTGCTGGCGCTGGCGGGCGAACTTGCGACCGAGTACGGCATCACCGGATGGCCGGAAGGTGCGGCGCTCGATGCTGCGGTGATCGGGTTCCAGGCGTGGCGGGCCATGCGGGGCGGTGGCAATGACGAGCGGCGGCAAATTCTCGACAAGCTGGCCGGGTTCCTCGAACGGCATGGTGATAGCCGGTTCTCCGACTGGACGGCAGACGGCGCGGCGATCCGTGACCGGGCGGGCTGGTGGAAGCCTGACGACGCGGGCGGGCGGCTGTACCTGTTCAACGCGGACGGGCTGCGCGAGGCGCTGAAGGGCTTTGACTTCAAGCGGGCGCTCGACGTGCTGGAAGCGGCGGGCGTGATCCCCAAAGCGAGCGCGACGGGCGAACGCTCGAAAACCGAGAACGTCGGCGGGCGCAAGGTGCGCGTCTATCACGTCCGTGCCGACGCGCTGCATGGGGTGGGCAATGGGGCTTGATGACCTGCTCGCCAAGCTGGAACGGGCCGCTGGAACGGCTGGAACGGCAGACGTTCCGGCAGACGTTCCAGCGAATCCCTTGCAAACACTGGCCGGAACGGCTGGAACGGCCGAAAAGGACAAAGGCGGGGGCGATTCCAGCGTGATGCCGCCGACTGACACCGCGCCGCCGATCCGGGCAACCCGCTGGCTGCTGCACTACGCCGACCGTGAGCCGGTGGAGGTACATTTCGCGCCTGCTGCCGACCATCCCGAGGCGCTGGTGGCCTATCCCGATGCCGTGGCGGCTGAACCGCTGCCTGAGCCGCTGGCGCAATCGGCGCATGAATCGGCGCGGCAATCGGCGGCGAGGGGCTGCTCGACATGCCGACACCGCAAAAGGCCGGGCCTGTCGGCGGGCTACTGCTCAGGGCGCGACGATCTGCCTGGGGCGTATGGCGAGCATCACCCGCTGCGCAAGCTGCCTGACGACCATGGCGACGGCTGCGCCAGCTACCTGCCGCACGAGGGCTGACACCATGCGAAAAATCGCACATCGTAAAAACAGGCTGCATCCCAATGCTGGCGAGGGATGCGGGCGTTTCGGGGCTGCTTTCATGTGGTCAAGCTGCCTGATGATTTCGGTAAATCTGCGGGGGTGCCATGGGCGGAAGCGGTAGCGGGCGGCGCGGTGGACGTGATGTGACTGCGCACTATCGGCGGCTCGACGTGCGCGAGCTGCATCGTGCTGGCGTGCTGGTGCCTGGGTGGCGTGGCGGCTGGAACTGGTATCGCAACGGGCAAAAGCGGGCGAGCGTAAATATCGAGGCGGGCGAGGCGTCTATCCAGTTGTGCTACCGTGCGACCGACCGGGGCGAATGGAAGGACTACGACTACACGGTGCGGCTCAGTCGCAGCAGTTGCCACTATGGTGGCGAACGTCCGTGGTTCCTGTGCCCGTGCTGTGGGCGGCGCGTGGCGATCCTGTACGGCGGCGCGATCTTCGCCTGTCAGCGCTGCTACCGACTGGCCTACGAGGTGCAGCGCGAGAGCGACACCGACCGCGCAATCAGGCGGGCCGATGCGATCCGGGCGAGGCTAGGGTGGGAACCCGGCATCCTGAACGGCGAGGGCGGCAAGCCGAAGGGGATGCACTGGCGCACCTTCTGGCGACTGCGAGCCGAACACTCCCGGCTGACAGGCGGCGTCATGCAGGCGTGGGCGCGACAGCTTGGAATCGTGGAGGCGCGGCTCGACGGGCTGAGGCGGCGCTGATCCCTGCGCCAAGCGTTAAGCGACCATGCTGTTTGCTTGGGAAGAGCTGAACGTAGAGGGTAGAGCCTATGACCTTTGTCTAATTCACAAGTAGAGCTGCTTAACGTAATGTTTCGTTACAGAACGTTATGTCTTGGCTTTTAGCTCACTCCAAAGGATCGCACCTATGAGGCATCTGGTAACCGCCGCTGCTACTGCAGCGTTCATGCTCGCCGTGACAGGCTGTGCCACTCATCCAGACAAGATCGCGACGGCATCAGTATCGCCCTTGCAGTACCAAAATTATGACTGTTCGCAAATTGGGGCCGAGTTGGAGCGAGTGTCAGGTAGGGCCAACGAGCTGTACGCTGGCCTGAAGAAAGACGCGGACAACGATACGGCACAAATGACCGTAGGCATGATCCTCTTCTGGCCGACGTTGTTCTTCTTGGAAGGCGGGGACGGTCCCGAAGCTGCCGAGTACGCCAAGCTAAAGGGTGAGAGGGATGCGCTAGAAAAAGTCGCCATCCAGCAAAGGTGCCAACTCCCAACGGTGATTACAGCTGCAAAGGAGACCGTCACGGACATCCCGCAAGCTGGCATTCAGCAGTAATACTCTGTCGGGCAGCCCCGATCGGCACATGAGGCACCCGCCCGCGTGGCGGGTTTTTCATGCTTGGTCATCGCTGACGCTTACGTTATGACCGGTGCGAAGTGACTTTCACTCAGCGACAGCAGCCAGATCCGCCCCGTGCGCGGTTCTGTCGTCTGTGGCTAGCAGTTCCACCGGCAGGGGGGGCTGAAACTCAACGTCAGCTAGACTGGGAACCGCACGGTCCAGTCTCTTGAGCTAAACGTGGTTTTTTTGACCGAATCGCCGGAGTTTTTCGCCGCGATGCCTGATGCCTGTCGTACCTGCGGAAAGCCGCTGAATCAATCGGGCAAGGGGCGCAAGCGACGTTACTGCGGAATCCCCTGCCGACGCGCTCAAGAGGCTGCCGTCGACAGGCTGCGGGCTGCACTGGCCGGGGTAGAAGCTGAGATCGAGCGGCACAACGCGCACCCGTCGGCGTGGGGCGCGCACCGACTGCCACACCTGCTGCCCAAGCGCGACCGCCTGGCGCGAGAGCTTGCCGAGCTTCAACGGTGACGGGGTCGGGCTGAAAGTCTGGAACCGCCAGAGGCTAGACCGCACAGGCCCCGCACGCGGAGAAAAAATCCCCGTTTTCAAATTGAATTCAAACTGGACCCGTCCGAGTGGCGGGTTTCTCGCTTTGTGGTGGCGAACACGCTCTGCCTGGAGCGGCGGCGCATGGGCGTGGAGTCCGACAGTTTGTCGGGCTTCTTGGGGCTGCTGAGTCGGGGCGGGCGACGGGCGCGGGCTAACGTTTTCGGCGCTGGTGTTAGCCCGGTGTTAGCCCGGCTGAAAATGAAAAGGGCCTGCATCGCTGCAGGCCCTTGAATTTGTTGGTGGTGATGGGCGGAATCGAACCGCCGACCTATGGGTTATGAATCCATCGCTCTAACCGTCTGAGCTACATCACCAACAGAGCGCGCGAATATAGCGGGTCGGGCCGGGATGCGTCAACAGTCGGCCGGCCGAAAGCCGAAAGGCGAGGGCTTGGGCGAGCGGCCGCGGGTGGCGCGCGGCCTACCTCCGAAGTCTTGATTTATAAGGCTTTTGCATTGACATCAGGCGGGCGATCGGGGATGATCGCCGCCTGTTCCTACCATTCCGGATCTGTCCGGTCTGCCCTTGCGCCCGCATTTTGTTTCCGTTCTCATGGTCAGCGTGCTTGGCATGGCGTCCTCGCTGGCGGTTGCGGCGCTGCCGCGGCCGATTCCCGATGATGCCGTGAAGGCGACGGCCGGGTTCTCGCAACCCGGCGTGGTTCGGGTTAAGGACTTGGCGCTGCGCCTGAGTCCCGGTGCGCAGATCCGTGACACCCACAACCGCATCGTGCTGCCATCCCACATTCGTGGAAGCCATACGGTGCGCATGCTGCTCGACAGCAATGGCGAGGTGCACCGGGTGTGGATCCTCACCCCGAAAGAAGCGGCCATGCCCGAGCCCAAGCGCTGATGGCTGCCGCGATACTCGCCCGAACGGCCGCAAGGCTCAGCCTGGTGTTTTCCTGAACATGAAGAAACTCTACATCCGCACCTTCGGGTGCCAGATGAACGAGTACGACTCCGAGAAGATGGCGGACGTGCTCGGTGCCCACGAAGAACTGGTCAAGACCGACGACCCGGAAGAGGCCGACGTGATCCTCTTCAACACCTGTTCGGTGCGCGAGAAGGCGCAGGAGCGGGTGTTTCACGATCTCGGGCGTGCGCGCCTGCTCAAGCAGGCCAAGCCCGGGCTGATCATCGGCGTGGGCGGCTGCGTGGCCAGCCAGGAGGGCGAGGCCATCGTCAAGCGCGCGCCCTATGTGGACGTCGTGTTCGGCCCGCAGACCTTGCACCGCCTGCCCGGCCTGATCGAGGCGCGCAAGCAGACCGGGCGCTCGCAAGTGGATATCTCCTTCCCCGAGATCGAGAAGTTCGACGCCATGCCGCCGGCGCGCGTCGAGGGCGCGAGCGCCTTCGTGTCGATCATGGAGGGCTGCTCAAAGTACTGCACCTTCTGCGTCGTGCCCTACACCCGCGGCGACGAGGTGTCGCGCCCGCTCGAGGACGTGCTCGCCGAGGTCGCCGGCCTGGCGGCGCAGGGCGTCAAGGAAGTGACGCTGCTGGGCCAGAACGTCAACGCCTGGCGCGGCGAACTGGTGCGCGAGGACGGAGAGCAGGGGGACTTCGCCTTCCTGCTGGAGTGCGTGGCCGAGATCCCCGGCATCGAACGCATCCGCTACACCACCTCGCACCCGCGCGAGATGACGCAGCGCCTGATCGACTGCTACGCGAAGATCCCCAAGCTCGTCTCGCAGTTGCACCTGCCGGTGCAGTCGGGTTCGGACCGCGTGCTGGCGGCGATGAAGCGCGGCTACTCGGTGCTCGAGTTCAAGTCGGTGGTGCGAAAGCTGCGCGCGGCGCGCGCGGATCTGTCGCTGACCTCGGACTTTATTGTCGGCTTTCCTGGCGAGACCGAGGACGACTTCGAGAAGACCATGAAGCTGATCGAGGACATCGGCTTCGACGGCTCCTTCAGCTTCGTATACAGCTCGCGTCCTGGCACGCCGGCGGCCGACCTTGAAGACCCTGTGCCGCACGACACCAAGCTCGCCTGGCTCGCCCGCCTGCAAAAGCGCATCGACGCGCAGTACCAGGCCAACAGCGAGGCCATGGTCGGCTCGGTGCAGCGCATTCTGGTCGAGGGCGCGGCGAAGAAGAACGCCGAGGTCGAGATGATGGGGCGCACCGACAACAACCGCGTGGTCAACTTCCCTTCCGACTCGCCCGTGCGCGACCGCCTGATCGGGCAGTTCGTGGATGTGCGCATCACTGCCGCGCTGCCCCACAGCCTGCGCGGCGAAATCCTCACCCGGGAATCCTGAATGGCGAAGACCCTTGAAGTCTTCTTCGAACCGGTCGACAACGCCCGGCTCGCAAACCTTTGCGGCGTGCTCGACGAGAATCTGCGCCAGATCGAGAACGCCTTCGACATCACCGTGAGCCGGCGTGGCGAGCACTTCACGCTCACCGGTCATCCGGCGCAGGTGCTGCGCGGCGAGATGGCGCTCAAGCACTTCTACGAGCGCGCCGAGAGTGACCTCTCGCTCGACGACGTGCAGCTTGGCCTGATCGAGATCGCCAACAAGGGCGAATCGCCGCAGTCCGCACCGGTGCTGATGACGCGGCGTACCGAGCTGCACGGTCGTACGCCCCGCCAGGTGGAGTACCTGCGCAATATCCAGGAATTCGACATCACCTTCGGCATCGGCCCGGCCGGTACCGGCAAGACCTACCTTGCGGTGGCGAGTGCGGTGGACGCCTTCGAGCGCGACCTGGTCGAGCGCATCATCCTCACCCGCCCGGCGGTCGAGGCGGGCGAGCGTCTTGGCTTCCTGCCCGGCGACCTCGCGCAGAAGGTCGACCCCTATCTCCGCCCGCTGTACGACGCGCTCTACGACCTGATGGGCTTCGACCGCGTCGGCAAGCTCTTCGAGCGCAGCCTGATCGAGATTGCGCCGCTCGCCTTCATGCGCGGGCGCACGCTCAACAACGCCTTCATCATCCTCGACGAGGCGCAGAACACGACGCCCGAGCAGATGAAGATGTTCCTCACCCGCATCGGCTTCGGTGCCAAGGCCGTGGTCACCGGCGACTTGACCCAGGTCGACCTGGCACGCGGCCAGCGCAGTGGTTTGAGGGAAGCGCGCGAGGTGCTCTCCGAGGTGCGCGGAATCGCCATCACCGAATTCCGCAAGGAAGACGTGGTCCGTCATCCGCTTGTCGCACGCATCGTGGAAGCTTACGACCGCGAAGCTGCGCGCATCGAGCGCGAGAAGGCCGCCGCGCGCGCGAGGGCGACGCAGGCAATAGAAGAGACAGAGGAAGAGGAAGACTCCCGAAATGGCGAATGACACAGTCGTGAGCACGCCCCGAATCACCGCGATCGCCGCTGATGGCAAGGCGAGCCGGGTGAAGGCCGAGCGCCTCGAGATCGACTTCGGAAACGGCCGCCGGCTGCTGCTGGCCTTCCCCGAGTCCGCCTGGGGCGATCTCGAGATCGAGGCCGATTGTGAGGACGATAGCGCGGTGCCGATGCTTTCGCTGCAGCCAGGTGCCTGCAATCTGCTCACCCTGCGCGTAGACGTCCATCACGACATGCGCTTTGTCGATCCGCTGGAGTTGCCCGAAGGCGGACACGAGCCGGTGCTCAAGCTCTCGGTGCAGAAGGCGCTGGAAGGCGAGGACAAGGCCAACGCGCCCAAGAAAAATCACATCCGCCGCTGGGTCCGGGCCGCGGCGCGCCGGGACGCGGAGGTCACCGTGCGTCTGGTGGGCGAGGCCGAAGGGCGTGAGCTCAATCGCGACTACCGGGGCAAGGACTACGCCACCAACGTCCTGACTTTCGTTTATGCAGAAAACGAGGCGCTGCCCGGCGCGCCCGATGCCGGGGGCGATGTGCTCGCCGGTGACCTGGTGCTGTGCGTGCCGGTCGTGGTGCGCGAGGCGGCCGCCCAGGGCAAGACCCTGGAGGCGCACTTTGCGCATCTGGTCGTGCATGGCATGCTGCACCTGCAGGGCTACGATCACGAAACCGAAGCGGAAGCCGCCGAGATGGAGTCGCTCGAGACCGCCATCCTGCGCGAGCTGGGCTACGCCGACCCATACGCCTTGAGCGCCTGAAGCGGAGACGTCGACACCCAAAATGGACAGTTCCCCTAAACCTTCCTTACTTGAGCGACTTTCGGCCTTTCTCTCGCGCGAACCGGAAGATCGCGAAGAACTCCTCGCGCAACTGCACTCGGCCTTCGATCGCAACCTGATCGACGCCGATGCGCTCTCCATCATCGAAGGCGCCCTGCAGATGTCCGACATGCAGGTGCGCGACGTGATGATCCCGCGCGCGCAGATGGACTGCGTGCACCTGGACGATCCGATCGATGCGATCGTCAATTTCGCCATCGACACCGCGCACTCGCGCTTCCCCGCGATCGGAGACGGCAAGGACGATGTCGCCGGCATCCTGCTCGCAAAGGATCTGCTGCGCTACTTCGCCGGGCGCGAGTTCGATCTGCGCGACATGCTCCGCCCCGCGGTGTTCGTGCCCGAATCCAAGCGCCTCAACGTGCTGCTGCGCGAGTTCCGCGTATCGCGCAACCACATGGCGATCGTGGTTGATGAATACGGCGGCGTGGCCGGGCTGGTCACCATCGAGGACGTGCTCGAGCAGATCGTCGGCGACATCGAGGACGAATACGACTTCGACGAGGCTGGCGACAGCATCCGTCTCGATCAGAACGGACGCTACCGCGTCAAGGCGACGACCGAGATCGAGGACTTCAACGAGGCTTTCGCGACCCACTTCAGCGACGAGGAGTACGACACCGTCGGTGGTCTCGTCATCCGCCATTTCGGGCGCCTGCCCAAGCGTGGCGAGGCACTGGAGGTGGAAGGGCTGAAGATTCAGGTTCTGCGCGCCGACAGTCGCCGGGTGCATACCCTGGTGGTGGAGCGTCTGCCCCAGCCCGAGCCCGTGGAAGAGTGATGCGGCGTCGCGCCTTGCTCGCGCTGCTTGCGGGCGGCGCGTCGGTGTTCGGCTACGCGCCCTTCGAGTGGTATCCGCTCGCGCTGATTTCGCTGGGGGTGCTCGCCTGGCTGCTCGTCGGTGTGACCCGCCTGCGTGACGGTTTTGCGCTCGGGTTCGTCTGGGGGTTTGGCGCTTTTGCCGGCGGGGTGTCCTGGCTGTACGTGGCCCTCGAGCGTTATGGTGGCATGCCTGCACCGCTGGCCGTGCTTGCCATCGCCCTGTTCTGTGGCTACCTCGCACTTTTCCCGGGACTTGCCGGCGCTGGCTTTGCGGGCCTGCATCGTCGACGCCCGCCGCGTTCCGCGCAAAGGGTCGGAGCCGCGCCCCCACGACGAGCGCCTTCTGCGGCGCCCGTGCGTTCAGCCGCCCTCTTTGCCGCGCTCTGGCTGCTCGCCGAGTGGCTGCGCGGCGTGGTGTTTACCGGTTTTCCCTGGCTGGGCGTCGGTTACTCGCAGACGCCACCCAGTCCGCTCGCCGGCTATCTGCCGCTGATCGGCGCCTACGGCGTCGGCGGGCTTGCCGCGTTCGTCGCTGCTCTGGTGGTCTTCCTGCCCATGGGGCGTGGTGCCCCCGTGCGGCGCTGGGCGCCGGTGGCGGTGGTGGGCGTCGTGCTCGCAGTCGGCATGGGGCTGGCTGGCCGGGGATGGACCGTGCCGAGCGGTGCGCCGGTCACCGTGGCGCTGGTGCAGACGAATTTCGAGCAGAGCCTGAAGTGGGATCCGGAGCGCTTTGCCGACGTGCTCCAGGCAAACCTGGACCTGGTGCGCGAAGCTTTTGCTGGGCCGCAGCCGCCTGCGCTCGTGGTGCTACCCGAGACCACCGTGCCGACACTGCTCGATCGCCTGCCTGAAGGCTACCTGGAATGGCTGGCACAATCGGCACGTGAAGGTGGCGGAGACCTCGTGATGGGCGTGTTCCGCCGCGATGAGGCCGGGCACATCTACAACGCGGCGATCAGCCTCGGCACCGCGCCTGTGCAGTACTACGCCAAGCAGCACCTGGTGCCCTTCGGCGAGTACTCGCCGCCGCTCTTCGGCTGGTTCTACCGGCTGGCGCAGATTCCGATGTCCGACCAGACGCGCGGCGCCCCCGACCAGCCGCCGATGCGCTTCGGCGCGCAACGCGTGGCGCTCAACATCTGCTACGAGGATCTCTTCGGTGCAGAGCTCGCACGCGCGCTGCCGGAGGCCACCTTGATGCTCAATATTTCCAATCTCGC
This sequence comes from Thauera sp. ZXT1-4, assembly GCF_052598215.2. Taxonomy (NCBI): domain Bacteria; kingdom Pseudomonadati; phylum Pseudomonadota; class Betaproteobacteria; order Rhodocyclales; family Zoogloeaceae; genus Thauera; species Thauera sp. ZXT1-4. The sequence goes on from NZ_JBQWSN020000007.1 coordinate 50,661, forward strand.
CTGGTACGGAGACTCGCTCGCTCAGCCCCAGCACCTGCAGGTCGCCCGTGTGCGTGCGCTCGAGACCGGACGCCCGATGCTGCGCTCGACCAACACCGGCATGACCGCGCTGGTGCAGCCGGATGGCAGCGTCGCCGCGCTGCTACCCGCGTTCGAACGTGGCGTGCTGCGCGTTGAGGCGCAGGGCTACGCGGGGCTCACGCCGTATGCGCGCGGGGGCGACTGGCTCGCGATTGGTGTGGCCCTGCTGATCGTGACTGCCGCGGTGATGGGTCGCCCTGCGCACGTCTGACGCCCCCTTGCAGCCCGAAGCCCGTTAAAATCATCGCCTTTGCGTGCGCTGCGCAGCCCGGAGGCTGCCCGAGACCATGACCACCGAATCCAGACTCGTGAAACCGACCTTCCAGCAAGTCATCCTCACACTCCAGCACTTCTGGGGCGAGCGCGGCTGCGTACTGCTGCAGCCCTACGACCTCGAGGTGGGCGCCGGCACCAGCCACACCCACACCTTCCTGCGTGCGATCGGCCCCGAGCCCTGGAACGCCGCCTACGTGCAGCCCTCGCGCCGCCCCAAGGACGGCCGCTACGGCGAGAACCCCAACCGCCTGCAGCACTACTACCAGTTCCAGGTGGTGCTCAAGCCCTCGCCGCTGAACATCCAGGAACTCTACCTCGACAGCCTGCGTGCGCTCGGCATCGACCCGATGGTGCACGACATCCGCTTCGTCGAGGACGACTGGGAGAATCCCACCCTAGGCGCCTGGGGCCTGGGCTGGGAAGTGTGGCTGGACGGTATGGAGGTCACCCAGTTCACTTATTTCCAGCAGGTCGGCGGTCTCGACTGCAAGCCGGTGCTGGGCGAGATCACCTACGGCATCGAGCGCCTGGCGATGTACCTGCAGGGCGTGGAAAACGTCTATGACCTGGTGTGGTCGGTTGGCCCCGACGGGCGCGCGGTCACCTACGGCGATGTCTATCACCAGAACGAGGTCGAGCAATCGACCTACAACTTCGAGCACAGCAACGTCGACTTCCTGTTCTCGCTGTTCGCCAACTACGAGTCCGAGGCCAAGCGCGTGATGGAGGTCGGCCTGCCGCTGCCGGCCTACGAGATGGTGCTGAAGGCCGCGCACACCTTCAATCTGCTCGACGCCCGCGGCGCCATCTCGGTGACCGAGCGTGCCGCCTACATCGGCCGCATCCGCAACCTGTCGCGCGCCGTCGCCCAGGCTTATTTCGAATCCCGCGAAGCCCTCGGCTTCCCGATGCTGAACACCACCAAGGAGGCCGCGTGATGACCAGCGCGACCCTGCTCGTTGAACTGCTCACCGAAGAACTGCCGCCCAAGGCCCTGCCGCGCCTGGGCGAGACTTTCGCCACGAAGATCGCCGAGGGCCTCAAGGCCAGGGGGCTGGCGCCCACTGACGCGGCTTTTCGCACTTTCGCCAGCCCGCGCCGGCTGGCGGTGACGGTGGCGCAGGTGGCCTCCGAAGCCGCAGCCAAGGAAGTCACCGAGAAGCTGATGCCGGTGTCCGTGGCGCTCGACGCCGAGGGCAAGCCGACCTCGGCGCTGCTGAAGAAGATGGAAGCGAAGGGCATTGCCGCCGACGCCTTCGTCGGCTTCGAACGTCGTATGGACGGCAAGGCCGAGGCGCTGTTCCACACCGCCATGGTGCCGGGTGCGAAGCTCGCCGACGTCCTCGCGGGCATCGTGCAGGACGCGATCAAGGCACTGCCCATCCCCAAGGTCATGCGCTGGGGCGACGGCGATGCCACCTTCGTGCGTCCGGTGCACAAGCTCACCCTGCTGCACGGTGCTGACGTGGTGCCGGGCCGCGTGCTCGACCTGGACTCGGGCCGCACGACGCGCGGCCACCGCTTCATGAGCCGCGGCGACATCGACATTGCGACTGCGGACGCCTACGAGCCCACGCTGCTCGCCGAGGGCAAGGTCATCCCCAGCTTCGCCGAGCGCCGCGCCGACATCGAGCGCCAGCTGCTCGCCGAAGCAGCGAAGCAGGGCGCGCTGCTCAACGAATACGCCGACCTGCTCGATGAGGTCGCCGCGCTGGTCGAGCACCCGACGGTGTACGTGGGCGAGTTCGAGGCCGAGTTCCTCGCCGTGCCGCAGGAATGCCTGATCCTGACCATGCGCGCCAACCAGAAGTACTTCCCGCTTTTCGATGGTGCCGGCAAGCTGCTCAACCGCTTCCTGATCGTCTCCAACATGCGGGTGGCCGATCCGAGCAACATCGTCGCCGGCAACGCCCGCGTGGTCCGCCCGCGCCTGTCGGACGCGCGCTTCTTCTTCGAGCAGGACAAGAAGCAGACGCTCGAGGCGCGCCTGCCGCGCCTGGCGCCGGTGGTCTACCACAACAAGCTCGGCAGCCAGCTCGAGCGCGTCGAGCGCGTCGAGGCGCTGGCAGGCGCGATCGCCGCCCAACTGCATGGCGACGTCGCCGCGGCGAAGCGCGCCGCGCGTCTGGCCAAGGCCGACCTCGTCACCGACATGGTGGGCGAGTTCCCCGAGCTGCAGGGCATCATGGGCCGCTACTACGCGCTCGCCGACGGCGAAGGGCAGGTCGTCGCCGATGCCATCCAGGCCCACTACCAGCCGCGCTTCGCCGGCGACGCGCTGCCCGCGGGCAACGTCGCCGCCGCCGTGGCGCTGGCCGACAAGCTCGACGCTCTGGTCGGCTTCTTCGGCATCGGCATGGTGCCGACCGGTGACAAGGATCCGTTCGCGCTGCGCCGCGCCGCGCTCGGCGTGCTGCGCATCCTCATCGAGGCGCCGCTTCCGCTCGAGCTGCCGAAGCTCATCGACACCGCTGCAGGCGGTTTCAAGCCCGGCCTGCTGACCACCGAAGACTTCTCCGCACAGCTTCAGGACTTCATGTTCGAGCGCTTGAAGAACCTGCTCCGCGAGACGGGCCGCGACGGCGCCGTGATCGACGCCGTGCTGGCGCTGAAGCCCGCGCGCATCGATCTGGTGCCGGCCAAGCTCGCCGCGGTGGAAGCCTTCCGCGCGTTGCCCGAGGCCGAGGCCCTGGCCGCCGCCAACAAGCGCATCGTCAACATCCTGAAGAAGGCCGAGGGCACGCCGGGCGAGCCGGACTTCGCGCTGCTGCAGGAGGAAGCCGAGAAGGCGCTCTTCCGCCAGGTGGTCGAGGTCGCGCCGCTGGTGCGCTCGCACGTCGCCAACGAGGACTACACCGACGCGCTGTGTGCGCTCGCTGGGCTGCGCGCGGCGGTGGACCAGTTCTTCGAGGACGTCATGGTGATGGCCGAAGAGCCGTTGACGCGCCAGAACCGCTTCGCGCTGCTGGCGCAGCTTGCCGGCCTGATGAACCAGGTGGCGGACATCTCGCGCCTGTCGGCCTGATTACCCCGCGGCCGCATGGGGCGTGGGGGTCGCTGCGACGCAAGGAGCAAGACGATGAAGCTCATCATTCTAGATCGCGACGGGGTCATCAACCTCGATTCCGATCAGTTCATCAAGTCGCCGGATGAGTGGAAGCCGATCCCTGGCGCGCTGGAAGCGATCGCTCGCCTGAACCAGTGGGGCTGGCGGGTGGTGGTGGCGTCGAACCAGTCGGGCGTCGGGCGCGGGCTGTTCGGCATGGATACGCTCAACGCGATCAACGAGAAGATGGTCAAGAGTCTCGCGCAGGTCGGCGGTCGTCTCGATGCGATCTTCTTCTGCCCGCATCCGGCCGACTCCACCTGCGACTGCCGCAAGCCGAAGCCTGGCATGCTGGAGCAGATCGGCGCACGCTTCAACGTGGAATTGACTGGCGTGCCGGTCGTGGGGGACAGCCTGCGCGACCTGCAGGCTGCGGTAGCGGTGGGCGCAAAGCCCTATCTGGTGCTCACCGGCAAGGGCGAGAAGACGCGCGAGAACCCGGAACTGCCGCCCGGCACCGAGGTGTTCCCCGACCTGGCCACTCTTGCGGCCGAACTGACATCCTGAACCCTTCGAGTACTGAAGTGCATCTGATCCGCTCCATCCTCTTCGCCATCGCGCTCGCCGTCGTCACGGTGCCTTATGTGGTCTTCCCGACCTTGTTCTTCTGGCTGCCGCCGATGACGCGCCACCGGCTGATCACCAGCTGGGTGCCGATCATGATGTGGGTGATCCGCCACGTGCTCGGCATTCGCTACCGCGTGCTCGGTCGTGAGAACATCCCTGCGGGGCCGGCCGTGGTGCTGTCCAAGCATCAGTCGGCGTGGGAGACGATCGCCTTGCAGGTGATCTTTCCGCCGCTGTGCTACGTGCTCAAGCGCGAACTGCTGCGCGTCCCCTTCTTCGGCTGGGCGCTCGCCATGATCCCGGGCATCGCGATCGACCGCTCCGCGGGCAAGGATGCGCTCGCGCAGGTGGTCGAGCAGGGGCGCGAGCGCCTCAAGGAAGGTCTGTGGGTGGTGGTTTTTCCGGAGGGGACCCGGGTTGCGCCCGGGACGACCCGGCGCTACAAGCCGGGCGGTGCGATCCTGGCCAAGCGTGCGGGGGTTCCGGTGGTGCCGGTGGCGCACAATGCGGGTGAGTTCTGGCAGCGCAATGCCTTCATCAAGCGCCCGGGGGAGATCATCGTCAGCATCGGTCCTGCGATCGACACCAAAGGCACAAAGGCGGGTGACGTCAGCGAGCGGGCCGAGGCCTGGATCGAGGCCGAGATGCATCGGCTGTTTCCGCACCACTATGGGAACGCCGAGGTGGCAGCCAGTCCGGCAGGTACGCCCGAAGAAGATGCGGGCGGCGCCGAGCGAAAGAGCGCGCAGGACGTCTGAGGCAGCAGCTGCAGAGCGGTAATCGGACCAGGTTGCGGCGGCCGGAGTGCTGGAGGGGGCGGTGTTTCCGCCGCCTTTCGATGTCCGCCGGATTCAGTTCTCACGCGGCCACGTTCCAGCGTACGTGGACGCAGAAAGGCCCCGCAATGCGGGGCCTTTCTGTTCAGCGGTACCGAAGAGGCTTAGGCAGCCTTCTTGGGGGCGGCCGTCTTGGCGGTGGTGCTCACGGCCTTGACGGTGGCGTTGGTCGCGGCAGCCACGTTGGCTTCAGCGATCTCGGCGACCTGCTTGGCGGCCTTGCTCATGCTGTCGTAGGCGCTGTTGGCGGCGGCGATGGCCGACTTGACGGCGGCGACGGCAACGTCCGAACCGGCGGGTGCCGACTTGGCAGCCTTGTCGAGTGCGGTGGCGACGCCCTTGTTCACTTCGGCCATCTGGCCTTCGAAGACCTTGGAGACTTCTTCCTGGGTCTGCGAGGTGATTTCGTACACGCTACGGGTGTAGGCGACGGCCTTCTCGACGACCGGCTGGGCCAGCGAGATCTGGAGGTTGGTCAGCTCCTGCACGTCCTTGGCAGCCAGCAGGGCCTTGGTGTTGGCCACGCCGTCTTCCAGCAGCGAACGGGCGGTGTTCAGGTTCAGGGCAGCCAGGCGCTCGACGGTGGCGAAGGCGGTGTTGGCCAGGGTCAGCATGGTTTCGATGCTGGTCTTGTTGGCGGCGACGAACTGCTCGGGGGTGACGTAGTTGCTCATGTGAATCTCCTTGAGTATGGGTGTTTGCATCCGCATCGCTTGCTCATGCCGCGATGGTGCGTTGCAGCATGGGTCGGATTATACGGACCCCGGGGAGTGTGTCAAGCGCGTTTTTGTGCATCGCACAATGGCAGATTGATTATGAAACCCAATCGCCTGCGCGTTTCCGGAGCTAGTTTTAGACCTTGCTGCTGCGCTGCATCGACAAGCTTGTCCCGATTCTGGAGATCTGGTGCTTCGACATTGTGACCGCACCGCAACATCCGCGCGGGGCGGTCCGTGCGCCCTACGGCCAGACGCCCCGCGGACGCTGCCCGGGCGGGCGTCGCGGGGCGCTGGTGTTGCGGCAGGGGGCGGAAATCAGTCGTGGCGGAAGTCCGGCTTGCGCTTCTCTACAAAGGCGGCCATGCCTTCCTTCTGGTCGTTGAGCGCGAAGGCGGAGTGGAACACGCGGCGCTCGAACAGCAGGCCTTCGTTGAGGCTGCTCTCGAAGGCGCGATTCACGGATTCCTTGATCATCATGATCACCGGCAACGAGTAGCCTGCGATGGTTTCGGCTGCGCCGAGCGCTTCGTCGAGCAGTTTGTCGGCCGGGACCACGCGGGAAACCAGCCCGGCACGCTCGGCCTCGGAGGCGTCCATGAAGCGCGCGGTCAGGCACATGTCCATGGCCTTTGCCTTGCCCACTGCGCGGGGCAGGCGCTGGGTGCCGCCAGCGCCGGGCAGGATGCCGAGCTTGATCTCGGGCTGACCGAACTTCGCGCTGTCGGCCGCGATGATGATGTCGCACATCATCGCCAGTTCGCAGCCGCCGCCGAGCGCGAAGCCTGCGACCGCGGCGATGACCGGCTTGCGGCAGGTCTTTACGCGTTCCCAGTTGCGGGTGATGTAGTCGCCCTTGTAGGCGTCCATGTACGAGAAACTCGCCATCGCGCCGATGTCGGCGCCGGCTGCGAAGGCCTTCTCCGACCCGGTGATGACGATCGCGCCGATGTTCTCGTCCGCTTCGAAGTCATCCAGCGCGGCGCCGATCTCGTCGACAACCTGGTCGTTGAGGGCGTTCAGCGCCTTCGGGCGGTTGAGGGTGATGAGGCCAACGCGGCCGCGCTTCTCGGCAATGATCATCTCGAAGCTCATGGGGTCTCCTTACGTTCAACAGGGGTGGCAGCGCTCACTGCGCGCCGTCGGATTTCGGCTGGATCACGGCACGCACGCGGGCTGGTGCGGTGCCGGGCTTGCTGCCGGGGGCATTGGTGGCGAGATAGTTCTCGGTGATGGCGTCGTATTCGATGTAGTGGCCGGTGACCTGGTCGCCGCCGCTGGTGACCTTGGCGCGGTTGAACAGCTTCGCCTTCTCGCTGCGGCTGTCGTATTCGATGCGCTCGGCCTCGCCTTCCACGTAGTCGCTCGTGCCCTCCCGGCGCTGGCGGAAGGTGGCGAGCCCCTTGCTGGCGGTCGCCACGCCATTCTGGAAGCCGGCCGCATCCTGGGTGACGACTAGCCGGTCGCCCCGGATCTCGAGCGAACCCTGGGTAAGGATGACGTTTCCTTCGAAGACATGGACCTTGTTGCGGTCATCTACCGTCAGGTTGTCCGCCTCGATGTTGACCGGCTGCTCGCGGTCGGCCTTTTCGGCGAAGACGGGGGGCGCAAGACCTGCGAACAGTGCGCAGGCAGCAGTGATGATCCAGTGCTTCATGATGGCGATCCTTGGCGGCGGCGCGGCAAATGAGTCCTGACCTCGCCGATGAGTTCGAGCGTGCCGAACAGGTCGTCGGCGTGCATGCCTTGTGCGGTGGTTCGCCCGTCGCCGCGCGTGAGCAGCACGGGTGAGTGCGTCAGGGCGCGGTGCGCGTCGGGCCACACGGTGAGGGTTTCGGATTCTAGCGTGAGCGGCGGAGCGTCGTTGGTGGCTGGACGACGTACGCGCACCTCGCCCGTGAGGTCGACCTGATCCCCGCCGGGCGAAACGTTTGCGCTGTTGGCGGTGACGAAGGTTTCGCTGTCCTCGCCCAGCATATGCAGGCGTGGCAGGTGGAGGCGGGTGGTGTCGTCGGCAGGGAAGTGTTCGAGCCGATCGGCGACGAGTTCGTAGCGCTGGCGGCCGTCGTCGCCGAAGCTGGTCACGCGGGTGAATTCGGCGGCGAAGTCCGGACCGGTCTGCTCGGCCCAGACGACCGGTTCGTCCGTGCGGGTGGCGCGCTCGAGCCAGATCGAGCCGCCCGCGAGCGCCGCGAGTGCAATGACGGGATAAAGGCGCCAGGCGTCGACGAGCATGATTCAGATGACCTTGGCCTGCATCAGGTCGTGCGTCGTAAGCGCGCCTGCGAGCCCTCCGTGCGGGTCGAGCACCAGCAGCTGGCTGATGCGGTGGCGTTCCATGAGTTCGGCGGCCTCGACTGCAAGCGCGGCAGGGCCGATGCTGCGTGGATTGCGTGTCATCACGTCCGCAAGGTTTGCGCTGCGCACGTCGATGCCCTTCTCCAGTGCGCGGCGCAGATCGCCGTCGGTGAAGATGCCTTCGGGACGCCCCTGGGGGCCGACGATTGCAGTCATCCCCATGCCGCCTGCGGTCATTGCCAGCAGGGCCTGAGCGAGTGGCACATCGGCACCGACCTGTGGCACCGCGCTGGCCGGGCGCATCACGTCTGAGACGTGGGTGAGCAGACGTCGCCCGAGTGCTCCGCCCGGGTGCGAACGTGCAAAATCCTCAGCTGCGAAGCCACGTGCATCGAGCAGCGCCACGGCCAGCGCGTCGCCAAGCGCCAGCGCAGCGGTGGTGCTCGCGGTAGGAGCGAGGTTGAGCGGGCAGGCCTCTTCCGCCACGGCGGCCTCGAGGTGCGCGTCGGCCTCGCGCGCGAGCGGCGAATCGGCCTTTCCGGTCATCGCGATCAGGCGCGCGCCCTGGCGCTTGACCAGCGGCACGATGGTGAGCACTTCCTCGCTAGACCCCGAGTTCGACAGCGCAATGACGACATCCTGTGCGGTGATCATGCCGAGATCGCCGTGCGCCGCTTCGGCCGCGTGCACGAAGTAGGCCGGCGTGCCGGTGCTGGCGAGCGTGGCCGCGATTTTGCGTGCGATGTGGCCTGATTTGCCGATGCCGGTGACGATCACGCGCCCGTGGCGCTTGAGGATGATGTCCACCGCGCGTTCGAATTCGACGCCGATGCGTTCGGCGAGGGCGGCCACGGCCTCGGCCTCGATGCGCAGCACGCGGCGTGCCATTGCGACCGCGCGACTTTCGCTGGAAGCGGGAATTGGGTCCATGGAGTGGATGCGATCAGGTTCGCTGCAAGGCGTGGTCAAATGCGTTGCCGGACGCGGAGTCCCGGCGGCAGGCACGGTGAGGGTCGGCAAGATTGTATACCAAACCCCCGTTGCTGCCCCCAGACGCTAACAGAGACGGCAACGGTGAGAGACGGCAGCCCGGTATGGCAGACACCGGGCCTTGTCTGCCGGGCTGCTCGGCGCCCCTGTCTTGCTCCCGCTCCCCAGGGATGGAGAGCTGGGCTCAGAGGCTTGCGCACACGGTGTACAGGCTTGCATCGACGAGGGGGTTCGCGCTGGAGACCGGGATGATCCCGCTCGTACCCTGCGTCCCGGTGCGAAGCGATCCCGTGCTGGGCTCGCCGTCGTCGAGTGCAATGTCGAGTGCGCGTGCCATGGAGCCGGGAATTGCGCCGGAGCACACTGCTAGGGTGCCGGGCAGTCCGAGTATGCCGCCGCGCTGCACGCCCAGGCGCCCGCCGAGTGCGTTGCGCGGCAGATACCCCGGGGATGAGAGATCGGTGCTGCCGGTGGTGATTCCGGCCAGGCGCAGGTGCTGCCAGAAGCGCACGGATTCCAGATCGGTGCTTGCGTCCCAGTCCCCATCCACGGAGCCGTTGCCATTGCCGGCGCGGGTGCACGCCGGTGTGCTGCCGCACAGGTGGAGCACGGCGCCGGGGTCGTCTCCCGGCAGGGCGCGGTATGTGTCCTGGTAGGCATGGGCCAGCGCGGGGACGGTGCGCAGATCCTGGGCGAGATTCTTCACCCGCGCGCTGTCGATCAAGGCCTGTCCTTTCAGTACGCCACCCAGCAGCAGGCCGATGACGAGGAGCACGATGGAAAGTTCGACCAGGGTGAAGCCATGTTGGGTGCGCATGATGGGTGTCTCCTCTGCGAGTGGGTCATGGGGCGGCGGCTCAAAGACGACCGGCTTGGGCGAGGCGTGCGATCAGCAGCGGGCGACCGATCCACACCAGCTGGTCGTCGAAGTCGGGGGCCGGTTCACCGGCCTGATAGGACGGGGCGCCAGGCGAGAAGCTCGCATTGCGCCCGTCGGCGCGCCGGTTCGGCCCGGTCGAGTGCACCAGGGCGATCGCCTGCGAATCGAGTGTGGTGATGCGGCTGCCGTCGTGGGCATGGATCTGCAGGTTTGCCGCAGGAACCGTGTCGGCGCGGATGGGGCCGCTCGCGAATGCTGGGTCGACGCGATAGTGCCAGTACCCTGCCCAGCTATCGCCTACATGCGTGCGGGGGCGGCCCCAGGCGTCCGTCGCCGACAGTGCCAGCGAGCGCCACGGCAGCCGCCCGGCGATGCCGTGACGGCAGGGGGGTGGATCCTCGATGCCGTATTGCGGGCTCGCCGGGTCGGCTTCGGTACTGGGGCAGGGCAGACGGCCATGAATGATCGCGAAGCCGGTCAGCGCATGATCGATCTCGCGCAACTGCGTCAGCGTGGCCGTGCGCTCGCGTGCTTCGATACGGACTCTCAGGGGCATGAGCAGGCTACCGCCGAGCAGGGTGAGGATCACCAGTACCATGGCCACTTCGACCAGGGTGAAGCCGCGCGCGCGGGCGCTGGTGACGCTGGGCGTACGAAGCTCTTGCATTGGGCCGGGGGATGCCTGCAGGCCAGGCATGCGGAGATTCATGGCAGGCACAGGATGACGTCGTCTGTGCCGGGGTGATTGTCGCGGCGGTGGGGGACGGTCGCCACGCCCTCGAACGCGGGAATGCCCTGCGCGAAGCCGGGTGCGTTGACGCCCTCGAAGTACTGCGCAGGATCGGCCCGTTGCGTTGCGGTGCTGCGCCGCTGGGCGGCGGGTCCGCTGGGCACGCGTTCGCCCGCGAATCCGAGGACAGCGCTGCAGGGTTCGGTACCGTGAGTGCGCGTGACGGTGATGCAGGTGTCGCCCGCCGGGCAGGCGGCGAAGTGCATCTGGTCGCGCCATTGATCGATCTCGCCGCGCTCGGGAGCGGGAAGTCCCAGTGCGGCGGCGGGGGGCAGCGGTGCGGCGTGGAGCATGCCGATGCGTGTTGCGTGCGCATCGAGCCAGGTGTCCCGGTCAGCGCGAGCGAGCCGTGCGGTCAGCGCGCTGGCAGCGCGGGTGAGGAGGCTGTCGAGGTAGGCCGTGTGATCGCTGCGCCGCCGCCAGGCTGCGAAGATCTCGTCGACACCGATCCACGCCAGGAGGTCGTTCGAGTCTCCCGCCGCGTCTGCGGGTTCTCCCCCCTGCATGACCGTGAATGGCGTTGCGCCGCCAAGTGGGTACGGGTGGTCCAGGTACTGGGGCAGATCGGAGGCGTCGGTGCCGCTGCACGTGCCTGGGCGGCGTCCGGCGCGAGCCTGTCCTCGGCGCGCCGGACCGGGGGCGAAGAGCACGGCGACTGCACGCCCGTCGGCGGTCTGCAGGCGCAGGGGCTCCCGGTTTGCGCCCTGTGGTTCGAACTGCCCGGGGCTGTCCCAATTCAGACTGAGCGGCTTGGGGTTGTGCTTGATGCTGCCCGCGACCGCGTACCACAGGCATTCGCCCCATCCGTCGCGGAGTTCGGGCAGGCCGAGTGTGCGCCAGGGCAGGCGTCCGAGGGTGAAGTGGCCTCGCGCGCCACAGGCGCCGAGATCGGTGGAGCCGTCGTTGTCCCTGTCCGGACAGGGCAGGAATCCATACCCTGTGTCGGGGTGGCGCTCGGCATAGCTGATCGCGTAGCCGATCAGGGCGCTGCGCGCTTCGGCGAGCGCGGCGATGGATCGGGCATGCGCCTGAGCCTCGGCGCGTGCGCGCAGGGCACCGCTCGCGAGCAGGCTGCCGGTGCCCAGCACCAGCCCGAGAAGCAGGAGGGCGAGGAGGACCTGGCCTCCCTGACGTCGCGGTTTCATTGGGCTCCACCCTCGTGGAGGGGGGGCTCCCCGGGACGATCTTCGGGCGGTGGCGGCGGGAGTGGCCACGTGTCGCCCACGCGCAGCCGGATCCGTGGTTGCTCGAGCGGTGACAGCATGGTCGGACTGAGGGTGCGCAGCCCGGCGCTGTCGGCTTCGAGCAGGCGGTCATCCGCCCAGATCCGGGTGCGCCCGCCGTGATGATGGATGATGCCCTCGATCGTTCTTGGGACCCGCTGCGGAGGGGCGGTCGTTGGTGGCGACTCGATCGCTTCCTTGGGCTGCGGTGGCGCTTCGGGATGTGCGGCAGGCTCGGAAATGGCGGCTTCGTCACCGTGGGCGGGGAGGTCGGGCGGCAGGGTGGCCAGGGAGGCAGGTTCAATCACGGGAGTCGGTGCGGCGGTTCCGTGCGCGAACCAGGCTCCGCCCGCGATGCTTGCGGCCGCAAAAAGCCCGCCGACGGCCAGCCGGGTGCGTGAGAGCCTGAGCGGGGCCGTCGCTCCGCCGGTGCTGCGGGCTGGCCAGCCCTCCGCGGCTCGCACCCGGATGAGCGCGGTGAGAAGCAGCGTGTCGAAGTCTTCCAGTGCTGCGCGGCCGCTGTCGGCGTGCGGCGGCGAGGGTTGAGGGGGCGCCACCGCGACTTGACGACCGGGTGGCGCGGGGGCGAGGACCCAGCGCGGTCCCGTGGTACCCGAGTGCCCTTCGGGCGCGGCCTGCCGTGCGAGTGTGGCCGGCGCGGCGAGAAGATGCACGCGCAGGGGCGTGTCGGCCGCCAGCAGCGGTTGCGCCTGGAGGTAGGCACAGGTGCGCTCGATCTCTTCCTCCCATGACGGACTCCCGGGCGTGAACTGCACGGTGCAGTGGGGGATCAGCCGAGAGAAGAGCAGCTTCTGGCCACGTATCAGACTCAGACGCAGCCCGCTACGGGTGAAGCCTGCAACCAGGGCCGCACTGGCGTCGGGGGCCGTGCCGGTATCGGGCTTGTTGCTGCGATGGGGATGGAGTGAGGGTAGCGTTGGAACGAGACTGGCAGCCGGGATCAGGTGGCTGACCCGGACCTGGCTGCGCTGCAGCACTGCAAGCCACGCCTGGAGCGGTGCGGGGCGCTCGAGACCGGCGAAAACGAAGCGTTCCGCACCGCTGCGCAGGTTTGGCGCGGGGCCGGCGGCCCAGGCATGGACGAAAGGCGTGTGCGGAAACCATGCGGCGCAGCGGCGCGCGATCAGGGCGCGGCGGTCACGACCACGGGTGCGCGGCAGATCCTCGTATTCATAGTCTTCGTCCGGCAGGTTGACCAGCACGCGGCAGGAAGGCCGCTGCTGCAGCCCTGCGAGCCAGTTCGAGAAGGCCTCGTGCCCGTGGGCGTCGAAGCCGGCGCGCGCTTGCAGCAGGCCGTCGGTGTGCTGCCACACTTCCAGTCCGTGCGGGTCGATCAGGAGCAGGAGCGGTTTGCGGAGCATGGGGTCAGAGCGGGAGACGGGTGATGAGTGCATGAATCGGGTCGAGCACTGCGCTTGCGATCCACAGCAGCAGACCACCCATCAGTACCGTGAGCGCAGGCTCGATGGCCGCCTGCAGGCGGGCAATCGCATCGCCGGCCTCGTGGCTGTAGAGCGTGGCGATCCTGTCCAGGGTCTGGTCGATTGCCCCCGTTTGTTCGCCTAGGCGGAGCATGCGCACCACGAGCGGGGGAAAGTCACCTGCCGTTTCGAAGGCGCTGGAGATGGGTTGCCCTTGCTCGATACCTTGCCGCGCGGAGCGCAGGCTGGCTCGAAGAGAGAGGTTTGCGCAGGCTGCCTCGCTTGTGCGCAGTGCTTCGACGATGCTGATTCCGGCGCTGTAGAGGGCGCCGAACAGCGAGGCGAAGCGTGCGAGGGCGAGCTTGTGCAGGATCGGACCGAGCAGCGGCAGGCGTAGCTGCAGGGCGTGCATTCGGGTGCGCAGGGCCTTGAAGCGGGCCAGCGCAGCGACGGTTGCAGCTACGAGCAGTGCCGAACCCAGCGCGAGTGCCAGTCCCCAGTCACGCACCGCCTGCGACAGGCTGAGCAGCATGCGCGTCGGCAGGGGGAGTGCCTGTCCGGTGCTGCGCAGCAGCTTTTCGAGCTCGGGCACGACGTGGGTGAGTGCGACCACCGCCGCGACCAGCAGGATGCTGGCGACGATGGCGGGGTAGATCGCGATACGGCGGGCGTGCGCGGCGATCGCCTCCTCCTGTGCAAGCACGGTGCCGATGTCGTGAATCGCCATCGGCAGCCGGCCGGCTTGCTCGCCGGCACGCAGCAGGCTGGTCGCGACCGGCGAGAAGGCCTCGGGGCGAGACGCCGCAGCATCCGAAAGCGGCCGTCCCCGCTCCACGGCGGCGAGCAGCGCGGAGGCTGTTTCGCGCAGGCGCGTGCCCGTGCTGCTCTCGTGCAGGGTGGCGAGGCTCTCGTGCGGCGGAATGCCCGCGCCGAGCAGGTGCTCGAGTTGGAAGAGGAAGGGGATCAACTCGCGGCGCGGGATGCGTCGCGCGGGGAACCAGTGCTGCCGGGTTTCGCGCGCGCTGATGAGGAGCAACGCCTGCGCGCGCAGCGCACGCTCGAGCTCGTCGATGCCGGAGGCCTCCAGGGTGCCGCGTTTGCGGCGGCCGTCCGCATCGAGGGCGCGGTAGCGGAACCTGCTCATGCGGTGTGCCCGGAGGCGCGACTGCGCAGGTTCTCGAGGTTCACGACACGACCGAGTTCTTCCAGGCTGGTGCTTCCGTCGATGACGCGGCGCAGGCCATCATCGGCGAGCGTCGGTAGGCCCATGCGGCGCACCGCTCGGTGCAACTCGATGATTCCGCTGCTGCGCGCGAGCATGTCATGGAGCTCGGTGTCGAAAGGCAGGATCTCCATGATCGCGAAGCGGCCGCGGTAGCCGCGGAAGTCGCAGGCGGGGCAGCCCCGGGCCCGATGCACCACCGTGCCAGGAGGAAGGGGCGCAAGGGTGCCTTGCCAGGGTGCCGGATCTGCGGGTCCGGACGCCTTGCAGGCCGGACACAGTCTGCGCACCAGTCGCTGCGAGACGATGCCGGCGAGATTCTCGGCGAGCAGTTCCGTGTTCAGGCCGAGCTCGAGCAGGCGCGGGATCGCTCCGAGCACGGAGTTTGCGTGGAGTGTGGCGAACACCCGGTGGCCGGTGAGGGCGGCGCGCAGCGCCATGGTCGCGGTGTCCGCGTCGCGGATTTCCCCCACCAGGAGGATGTCCGGGTCCTGGCGAAGGAGGGCACGAACGCCATCGGCGAAACCGAGGCGCGAGGCTTCGCCTACCTGCGTCTGGCGGATCATCGACAGCGGGTATTCGACCGGGTCCTCGAGGGTCATGATGTTGACCGCTTCGGAGCTCAGATGCTGGAGCATCGAGTACAGCGTGGTGGTCTTGCCGCTGCCCGTGGGGCCGACGACGAGGATCAGCCCCTCGGGGCGCGCGAGGATGCGCTGTAGTGCGCGTGCTTGGCCGTCACCGAGCGCCAGTGCTGCGAGTGGCACGATGCCCTTGTCGCGATCGAGGATGCGCAGGACCAGATTTTCGCCATGCAGGGTGGGCTGCGTGGCGGCACGGAAGTCGATCGGTCGTCCGCCGATCGCAAGGCTGATGCGGCCGTCCTGCGGGGCACGTGATTCGGCGATGTCCATGCCGGCGAGCACCTTGAGCCGCACCGCGAGCTCGGGCCAGCACACGCGGTGCAGGGCGCGCGTCTGGTGCAGGATGCCGTCGATGCGGTGACGGATGCGCAGGAAGCCTGCCTCCGGCTCGAAATGCAGGTCGGAGGCGCCGCAGGACACCGCCTCGGCGAGCAGGGCGTCGACCAGTCGCACGACCAGCTGCGGGTCGTGGCCGTGGGTTTCGTCGCGGGCGTGTCGGCGCTCCAGCGCCTGCACCAGGTCTTCGATCGAGGCGCTTGCACCATAGTGCTGGGCGATTGCGCGCCCGAGCTCGGCATCCCCCGCGAGGCGGACCTCGATGTGTGCGTCGGGGCCGAGCTCCGCCCGCAGGCGATCGAGCGCCACGATGTCGTGCGCTTCGGCCATGGCGACCGTTAGCGCAGGACCGGTCGGGTCGTAGCGCAAGGGAAGCAGGCGGTGACGGCGTGCCAGCGTGTCCGGGATGCGACGGATGGCGGCCGGGTCGGGCAGCGTGGTGTCCAGGTCGACCTCACGCATGCCATTGCTGTTCGCAATGGATTCGCGCAGCGCTCGCTCGCTCACGAAGCCAAGCTCCACGAGAACATGCCCGAGTGGGCGCTGAAGCACGGACTGTTCGTGCAGGGCGATACGTAGCTGGTCGGAGCCGAGCAATCCGGCGCGGAGCAGTCTCTGGCCTAGCGGGGGCGGCGTGTTCATGGCGGGGTCAGAGGGCTTTCGGTGGCGCTTGCGCTAGCCGGCGCGAGCAGTGGTCGCAGCGGCATGTGCGGAAAGTTGCGCTCCCCCGGGGAAGGGGTGTTGGTGAGGAAGCCTGCGTCGGGTAGCTGCGCAGCCCAGGGCGCGTAGCCGCCCTCGAGCCCGGGGTCGTCGATCAGGACCGGGCGCAGGAAGATCAGCAGTTCGGTTCGGCGCACGTTGTTGTCGCGCCGGGTGAAGATCTCGCCGATCAGCGGCAGGTCGCCGAGCAGCGGTATGCGACCGGTGTCGTGATCGATGCGGTCTTCCATCAGGCCGCCGAGCACCGCGATCTCGCCGCTGCGGAGGCGCAGCATGGATTCGATCTCGCGGGTGCGGATCTGCGGGACGCGGTTGGGGATGTTGCCGAGCGACGGGTTGGGATCGTCCTTGAAGCCGGAAATGCCGGAGATGGTCGGGCGCACGTTGAGCGTGATCTCGCCCCCGGCGCTGATCTGCGGCGTGACCGACATCACCATCCCCACCGAAACCGATTGCGGCGTGGTGGTGGCGGTGATGCGTGCCTGCTTGCGGTCGTCGTACTCGGTGGTGGTGCTGTCTACGAGGAAGTACACGACCTCTTCGACGACCTTGAGCATGGCGGTCTGGTTGTTGAGCACCGACAGGCGTGGGCTGGAGAGCACCTTCACGGTGCCGAAGGTTTCCAGCAGTTCGAGGCGCACGTCGCTGCGCGCGGAAAGATAGCTCACCGTGGGCTGGCCCGGCAGTGCGTCGCCGCTGCCGCGCGGTCGTACGCTCCATCCCGGGATGCCGATGCGGGTCCAGTCGATGCCCTGGCGATAACCGTCCGCGAGGGTGACCTCCACGATGGTGGCCTCGATCATGACCTGGCGGCGCGCGGCGTCCTGGATGCCCGTCAGGAAGGCATGAAGCTGCTCGTGCTGGCGCGCGGTGGCACGGATCATGAGGAGGCCGGCCTCGCGGTTGACCGTGAGGTCAGGATGGCGGCAGGGTTCGGCTGTACTTCCACAGGCGTGAGCCGGACCGCCCAGGAGCAGGGCGAGGCTGCCCTCGAGTGCGCCCCAGAAGTCGTTCGCCGCGCGTGTCTCGATCTGCGTGACCGAGGTGTTGCCGTGTTCCGTGCCGCGGCTCTGGCTGCCGCTGCTGGTGGCGATCTGGGTGCTGGTGGCGACCGTGCCGCGCATGTCGCGGCTCATGTTTACGTAGTCCACGGTGTAGCTGCGCAGCACCGGCAGGTCGGGGCGGACGATGAGGTGACGGCCGTCGAGCCGGTAGCGGATGTCCGCCTGCGTTGCGATGCGCGCCAGCAGTTCGTGCAGCGGCCGATTGCGTGCTTGCAGGGTGACGCTGCCTTCGATGCCGGGGTGCAGATCGAGGTCGAGTGCAGTGTCGCGTGCGAGGGCGAGGAGCAACTGCGTCACCGGCATGTCCTGCACGTCCAGGGAATAGGTGAGCCTGTCCGCTGTCCATGAGGCGGATGTTGCAGGGGTTGGCAGGGCAGGTGCAGCGTGCAGCGGGGGCGCGCCCGGGCCTGCCTCCGCGGCGTGTGGTGGACTGGTCGGCTCCTGGGGCGGCGGCGCGGGCGCACGCGTGTCTGTTGCGGAGAGATGGCCAATCGGATCGCGGGCTGGCTGGAGGGGCGCACAGCCCGTTGCGAGCGCCAGGGCGGTCAGGAGGGCGAGGCTCAGGCTTTGGCGAGCATTCTCATTCGGCATGCATTAATGCTAAGGACATTATGCGTGGATGTGAACAGGCTTTTGGCATAATCTTGCGTCGGCTGCGAGGCGCCGATGTGATGTCTGCGTGCTGTTGCGTTGCAGCAACTGCCGGCCTGTGATGCATCGCTCTGATATACTTGCCGATTTTTCTGCCTCTCTCCTACCGTGTCGGCACCTACCGGACAATCTTCCCCGCTGGTCACTTTGCGCGACGTGCGCTTCGCCTATGGCGCGCGCGAGGTCCTGCGCGGCATCGATCTGAGCGTGCATCGCGGTCAGGTCGTCGCGATCATGGGTGGCAGTGGTTGCGGCAAGACCACCTTGCTGCGACTCATCGGCGGTCAGTTGCGCGCTACTGCAGGTACGGTCGAGGTCGAAGGGCGCAATGTGGCGCACCTGTCGGGCAGTGCGCTCTATGCGCTGCGCCGGCGCATGGGCATGCTGTTTCAGTTCGGTGCGCTGTTCACCGACATGAGCGTGTTCGACAACGTCGCCTTTCCGCTGCGAGAACATACGAGCCTGCCGGCAGACATGGTCGAGGATCTGGTGCTGATGAAGCTGCAGGCGGTTGGCCTGCGCGGCGCGGCGCGACTGCAGCCGAGCGAGCTCTCCGGCGGCATGGCACGGCGCGTGGCGCTGGCGCGCGCAGTGGCGCTCGACCCCATGCTGATCCTGTACGACGAGCCTTTCGCCGGCCTCGATCCGATCTCGCTCGGCATCATCGGCCAGCTCATCCGCAAGCTCAACGACGCGCTCGGCGCGAGCTCGGTGATGGTCACGCATGACGTGCACGAGTCCCTCGAGATCGTCGACTACATCTATTTCGTCTCGGATGGACGTATCGTGGCCAAGGGGACGCCGGACGAGATCCGCGCCTCCACCGATCCCTTCGTGCATCAGTTCGTCAATGCCGAGGCAGACGGACCGGTGCCCTTCCATTATCCGGCGGAGCCGATCGACAGCCTGCTCGGCGGGGAGGGCGCATGAACGCCATTACAGCCGCACTGCGGCGCATCGGCGCGCTGACCATCGACGGCGTCTGGCGGCTGGGCTTTGCTACCCGCTTCCTGATTGCCGTGCTGATGCACTCCGGGCAGTCGTTGCGCCGCATCCATCTCACCATCCGTGAGCTCTACTTCAGCGGCGTGCTGTCCCTGCTGATCATCGTGGTGTCCGGCCTGTTTGTCGGCCTGGTGCTCGGTCTGCAGGGCTACGACATCCTGCAGCGCTATGGTTCGGCCGATGCAGTCGGGGTGATGGTGGCGCTGTCGCTGCTGCGCGAGCTCGGGCCGGTGATCGCCGCGCTGCTCTTCGCCAGTCGTGCGGGTTCGGCCATCACCGCCGAAATCGGACTGATGAAGACCACCGAGCAGCTGAAGGCGATGGACATGATGGCGGTGAATCCGATCGCGCGCGTGGTCGCGCCGCGCTTCTGGGGGGGCGTGCTGTCGATGCCGCTGCTGGCGGCGCTATTCTCCGCCATGGGTATCTTCGGTGGCTGGTTGATCACGGTGGTGGTCATCGGCGTCGACGACGGCGCGTTCTGGTCGCAGATGCAGGCGGCCGTAGAATTCGAGTACGACGTGATGAACGGTGTGATCAAGTCTGCGGTCTTCGGTACGGTGGTGTCGCTGATCGCGGTGTTCGAAGGCTACGATTGCCATCCGACTGCCGAAGGCGTGTCGCGCGCGATCACCCGCACTGTCGTCACGTCCGCGCTGGCCATCCTGGCGCTGGATTTCGTGCTTACCTCTTTCATGTTCCGGGGTTGATGATGAGTCGTACCGCGCTCGACCTGTGGGTCGGCATTTTTGTTGCGATCGGTTTCGCCGCGCTCGTGTTTCTGGCGATGAAGGTCGGCAATTTCTCTGGGCTGAACGGTAGCGAGACGTACCGTGTGGAAGCGCCCTTCGACAACATCGGCGGGCTGAAGGTGCGCGCGCCCGTCAAGAGCTCGGGGGTGCTCGTCGGTCGTGTCGCCAGCATCCGCTTCGATGCGGAGATCTACCGCGCGGTGGTCGAACTCGAGATCGACAGGCGCTACGCGTTTCCTGCCGACACGACGGCCTCCATCCTGACCTCGGGCCTGCTCGGAGAGCAGTACGTGGGACTGGAGGCCGGCGCCGACATCGAGATGCTGCAGGGCGGCGACCGCGTGTTGATCACGCAGTCTGCCGTGGTGCTCGAGAAGCTCATCGGGCAGTTCATGTTCGACCGTGCCGCGGATGCGCCGGCGCAGTAAGGGGCGCACTGGATTTCCGGAGAAAACAACAATGCGAAACGTTTTCCGCTCTTCCCGCAAGGGGGTCGTCGTGGTCGTGCTTTCGGCAACGCTGGCGGCGGGCTGTGCCAGCACCGGCAACCCGAGCGACCCGCTCGAGGGCTACAACCGCGCGATGTTCAGCTTCAACGAGCAACTGGACAAGGCCGTCGTGAAGCCCGTCGCCCAGGTGTATGAGGCAGTCCTGCCACAGCCGGCACGCACCGGCGTGGGGAACGTCTTCAGCAACCTCGCCGACCCGTGGATTGCGCTCAACAACTTGCTCCAGGGAAAGGTCGCCGAGGGCATGAGCGACCTGATGCGCTTCGCGCTCAACTCCACGTGGGGGTTGCTCGGTCTGCTCGACATCGCGAGCGAAGCCGGGCTGGCCAAGCACGACGAGGATCTCGGCCAGACGCTTGGCCGCTGGGGCGTGGGTGAAGGCGCCTACATCGTCCTGCCCTTCTTCGGTCCGCGCACGGTGCGCGACGCGGTGGCGCTGCCCGCGGACATGATGGGCAACACGCCCTTCGGTATCGACCATGTGCCCACGCGTAACACCGTCACCGCAACGCGTATCGTGCATACCCGCTCGATGTTGCTGGGGGCCGATCGCACCCTGGAAGAGGCCGCACTCGACCGCTACGCTTTCGTGCGCGACTTCTATCTTGAACAACGTCGTTACAAGATCAACGACGGCCAGCAGGAGCGCGTGTACGAAGATTTCGACGAACAGCCCGCCGTACAGCCGGGGGCAGGGGTGGATGCTGCCGCGAGCGCTGCGGTGGAGCGTCTCGAACTCGTCGATGCCGGGCAATGGGCACCCAGCGCCGGGCGTGCATCGTCAAACCGCTGAAACTGAACCAAGACCATGAAAAGAATCCTCAATCGCCTGTTCCTGCCCCTGCTCTGCCTGACCCTGGTCGGCACCCTGCCCGCTTCCGCAAGCACGGACGCCAGGGCGCCGGACGTGCTGGTCCGCGATGTCACCAACGAGGTGCTCGAGATCGTGCGTGCCGACAAGGCCATTCAGTCGGGTGACACCAAGCGTGTCATCGAGCTCGTCGACGCCAAGGTCCTGCCGCATTTCGACTTTCGCCGCATGACGATGCTGGCCGTCGGCCGTGACTGGCGTCAGGCTTCGCCCGAGCAGCAGACAAGGCTCGTCGATGCCTTCCGTACCCTGCTGGTGCGCACCTACTCCAATGCGCTGACCCAGTACCGAGATCAGCGCATCGAGTTTCGCCCCTCGCGTTTCGGATCGGCGGATACACGCGTGCAGGTCCGCACTGAAGTCATTCAGGCCGGCGCGCAGCCGGTTGGTATCGACTACATGCTCGAGAAGAGCGAGCAGGGCTGGAAGGTGTTCGACGTCATCGTCGCGGGCGTGAGCCTGGTGACCAATTATCGCAGCAGCTTCGGTCAGGAGATCAGCCGGGGTGGCATCGATGGACTGATCCGGTCGCTGGAGGAGCGCAACCGCAGCCTTGCCGATCAGCACGGGCTGCAGCATGAAGCAGGCGGTCCGAGCGCATGAGCGTGCCTGCTCCCGTCACCGTGTTCGCCCCCGAGGGCGACCTGACCATGGCTTCGGCGCCCGAGGTGCTCGAGCAGGGGCGGCGGCTGGCGCGTGCAGGCAGTCTCGTGGTCGATTTCAAGGCCGTCGAGGCGGCTGATTCGGCTGCGCTGGCGCTGCTGCTCGACTGGATGCGCTGCGCGCGTGCCGCCGGCAACCGCCTCACCGTGCGCGGCCTGCCTGCGGGCATGGTGAGCCTTGCCGCGCTCTACGACATCGACACGCTGCTGCCGCTGGAACCGGCTGAATGACGCTGCCTGCGATCAGCATCCAGGGCGTCAGCAAGCGTTATGGTTCGCTGCAGGCGCTGGGCGGGGTTGACCTCGAGATTTCACAGGGGGAGTTCTTCGGACTGCTTGGCCCCAACGGCGCAGGCAAGACGACGCTCATCTCGGCGCTGTCCGGACTGGTTCGGGCCGACGCCGGCACGCTCGCTATCATGGGACACGACGTCGTCGCCGACTATCGCAACGCCCGCCGCAAGCTTGGCGTGGTGCCGCAGGAGTTGGTGTTCGATCCCTTCTTTTCGGTGCGTGAGCTGCTTCGCATTCAGTCCGGATACTTCGGCATACGCCATAACGACGCCTGGATCGACGAGATCCTCGCCAGCCTGGATCTCACGCACAAGGCCAATGCCAACATGCGGATGCTCTCGGGCGGGATGAAGCGGCGCGTACTGGTGGCGCAGGCGCTGGTGCATCGGCCGCCGGTGATCGTGCTCGACGAGCCCACTGCGGGGGTGGATGTCGAACTCCGCCAGGGGCTCTGGCAGTTCATACGCAAGCTCAACCGGGACGGCCATACCATCGTGCTCACGACCCACTATCTGGAAGAGGCAGAAACCTTGTGCGGACGCATCGCCATGCTCAAGGCCGGAAAGGTCGTGGCGCTCGATACCACCGAGAACCTGTTGCGCCGCTTCGCGACCCATAGCCTGCGCGTGCGGCTCGACCATCCGGAGCGGGCAGTCGTGCTCGGTGGTGTTTCGGGTGAAGGTGGCTGGGTCGAGTTCGGTTTCGACAGTTTTGCCGATGTCGAGGCGTTGCTGGCCCGCCTGCGTGAGGCCCAGGCCGGCCTCACCGAGATGCAACTTGGCGAGCCGGATCTCGAGCGCGTATTCGTCGAGGTGATGCACCGTGCCTGACCGCTCAACCGGGACCGAGCTCATGGCTTCGCCGCGTATCGAGCCCATGGCCGCCGAATCGCCGCTTACAGGTTTTCGCACCTTGCTGTACAAGGAAACCTTGCGTTTCTGGAAGGTCAGCTTCCAAACTGTCGCCGCGCCGGTGCTCAATGCGCTCCTGTTCCTGCTCATCTTCTCGCATGTGCTCGACCGCCACGTCACGGTCTATGGGGAGGTCGCCTACACCAGCTTCCTGGTGCCCGGGCTGGTGATGATGTCGGTGCTGCAGAACGCCTTCGCCAACAGCTCGTCCTCGCTGATCCAGAGCAAGATCACCGGTAACATCATCTTCGTGCTGTTGCCGCCCTTGTCCTACCGCGAGTTCTATGCTGCCTACGTGATCGCCTCCACGCTGCGCGGCCTGATGGTCGGCGCTGGCGTTCTGGCGGTGTCAGCGGCGTTCGTCGAGGTGCCGATGGCCAATCCGCTGTGGGTGCTGAGCTTCGCGGTCCTGGGTGGGGTGATTCTCGGATCCTTCGGGGTCATCGCCGGGATCTGGGCGGACAAGTTCGACCAGCTTGCCGCCTTCCAGAACTTCCTGATCCTGCCGCTCACGATGCTGTCGGGGGTCTTTTACTCCATCCACTCGTTGCCGCAGTTCTGGCAGGATGTATCGCATTTCAACCCGTTCTTCTTCATGATCGACGGGTTCCGCTACGGCTTTTTCGGTCAATCGGACACTTCGCCCTGGCTTTCGCTGGGCGTGGTGGGCTTTTGTTTCGTGGTACTCGCGGCGCTCACCCTGGGGATGCTCGCGCGGGGCTACAAGCTGCGTTCGTAAAGGATTACAGATGTTTGAAGCAAGCGAGATCAAGCGCCTGATCGAGCAGGGTCTGCCCTGCGAGATGGTGTTCATCGAGGGCGAGGATGGCGTGCATTTTCGCGGCATCGTGGTCAGCTCGACCTTCGAGGGCAAGATGAAGGTTCGTCAGCACCAGGCCGTCTACGCCACCCTCGGCAGGCTGATGGGCAACGAGATCCACGCCCTGCAACTGCAGACCTTCACGCCCGCGCAGTGGGAGGAAGGGCGCGGCGAGTTGGGTATGTGAGGCGGCAATGGATAAGCTGCTGATCGAAGGCGGCGCCCGCCTGTCGGGCGAGGTCGCCATTTCTGGTGCCAAGAATGCAGCACTGCCCATCCTGTGTGCGGCGCTGCTGACCTCCGAGCCGGTCACGTTCACCAACGTGCCGCAGCTGAAGGACATCGGCACTCTGCTCGCCCTGCTCGGGCAGATGGGGGTGAAGGTCGAGCGCAGCGGTGACACCGTGATGGTGGACGCCTCGGGCCTGAACAACCCCGTGGCGCCCTACGAGATGGTCAAGACCATGCGCGCCTCCATCCTCGTGCTTGGGCCGTTGGTGGCGCGCTGCGGCGAGGCAAGGGTGTCGCTGCCCGGTGGCTGCGCGATCGGTGCGCGTCCGGTCGATCAGCACATCAAGGGGCTGCAGGCGATGGGTGCGGAGGTGCGGGTCGAGCATGGCTACGTCCATGCCACCGTGCCGCGTCTCAAGGGCGCGCGCCTGTTCACCGACATGGTAACGGTGACGGGAACGGAGAATCTGATGATGGCGGCCACCCTCGCCGACGGCGAGACGGTGATCGAGAATGCTGCACGCGAGCCCGAGGTGGTCGATCTCGCTCGCTGCCTGGTGGAGATGGGGGCGCAGATCTCCGGTGCTGGAACCGACGTGATCCGTATCCGCGGTGTCGAGCGTCTGCACGGCGCGACGCACCGGATCATGCCTGACCGCATCGAGACCGGCACCTACCTGTGCGCGGCTGCGGCCAACGGCGGTTCGATACGCCTGACGGGCACCAGTTCGAGCTATCTGGATGCGGTGATCGACAAGCTGATGGACGCAGGTTGCGAGATCGTCTGCGAGCGTGATGCGATTCGCCTGGCTGCACCGCCCCGGCTCCATGCGGTGAGCCTGCGTACCGCGCCCTATCCTGCGTTTCCGACCGACATGCAGGCGCAGTTCATGGCGATCAACAGTGTCGCCAGCGGTGTGGCGATGATTCGCGAAACCATTTTCGAGAACCGCTTCATGCACGCGGTCGAACTCCAGCGCCTGGGGGCCGACATTCGCATCGACGGCAACACTGCTGTGGTTCAGGGCGTGGAGAGGCTGGAGGGGGCTACCGTGATGGCGACTGACCTGCGCGCTTCGGCGTCGCTCGTGGTGGCGGGTCTGGTGGCCGAGGGCGAAACGGTGATCGAGCGCATCTATCACCTTGACCGGGGCTATGAGCGCCTCGAGGAAAAGCTCGCCGCGCTTGGTGCGAAGGTCAGGCGACTGGCCTGAAGGCGGGCGAACCGCAAGTAGGCGGGCCCTGACGACGCGATGTTGTCCGCTTCGTCAGGGCCTTGCCTTCGTCACGCGTGGTGCCGAATGCGCGCAGCGCAGTGCGTAGATCTCAGAGGCCGCTCAGAGGCCGCTCAGAGGTCGAATTGTCCGTGGGCTTCCGGCTGCCAGGTGACTTCGATCACTTTCAGATGGATCTCTTTCCCGTCGGCCGCCTTCCAGTCGATCGACTGTCCGGCCGACAGACCCAGCAGGGCGCTGCCCGCAGGCGAGAAGATCGATACCCGGTGTGCTTCGGCGTTGGCGTCCTTGGGATAGGCAAGGGTCAGTTCATACTCGCGTCCGGTGCCTTCCTCGACGAAGCGTGCGCGGCTGTTCATGGTGATGACGTCGGACGGCATGTCCTCGGGTTCGCGAACGTCCGCACGCTCGAGCTCCTCGCGCAGGCCGTCCAGGTCGCTGCGGCTGCGGAAGGCGGGGAGGGTCAGCAGGCCCTCGAGGCGCTCGAGGTCGCTGCTGGAGACGATGATCGACGGTTTCATGGTGCGGGTTTCCTGCCTGAAGTGCGCGCCGACGCAGCGGCAAAACAAAAGAAAAGGCCGAACCGCCACCTGCGGTTCAGCCAGTTGCGCGAAGGTTAACAGAAGCGGCGCCGGGTTACAATGCGCCGTCCGTCAGATCAAGGTCTTCCACGTGTCCAGCATCACGCTCGCCCTGTCCAAGGGGCGCATCTTCGAAGAAACCCTGCCGCTGCTCGCCGCCGCGGGCATCGTGCCCACCGACAATCCCGAATCCTCGCGCAAGCTCATCATCGGCACCAACCGGCCCGATGTGCGCTTGGTGATCGTGCGTGCGACCGATACGCCCACCTACGTCCAGTATGGCGCGGCGGATCTGGGCATTGCCGGCAAGGACGTGCTGATCGAGCATGGTGGAGCGGGCCTGTATCAGCCGCTTGACCTCAACATCGCGAAGTGTCGGTTGTGCGTCGCGGTGCAGAAGGGTTTCGACTACGCCGCTGCGACCCGCCCTGGCGGAAGGATCCGCATCGCGACCAAGTACATCAACGCCGCCAAGGCGCATTTCGCCGGCAAGGGCATGCATGCGGACCTTATCAAACTCTACGGCTCGATGGAGCTCGCCCCGCTGGTCGGACTGGCCGATGCCATCGTCGACCTGGTCTCCACCGGCGGTACGCTGCGTGCGAACAACCTCGAGGAGGTCGAGGACATCATGCCCATCAGTTCGCGGCTGATCGTCAACCAGGCCTCGCTCAAGCTCAAGCGCGAACTCATCCAGCCGCTGCTCGACGCCTTCGCCGGCGCGATCAAACCGTAAGGACTGCTTCATGAGCCAGACGCCCATCCGCCGCCTTGCCGCGCGCGAACCCGAGTTTCTGTC
The DNA here is from genome assembly GCF_052598215.2 of Thauera sp. ZXT1-4. NCBI lineage: Bacteria > Pseudomonadati > Pseudomonadota > Betaproteobacteria > Rhodocyclales > Zoogloeaceae > Thauera > Thauera sp. ZXT1-4. The sequence continues at coordinate 77,173 of NZ_JBQWSN020000007.1, forward strand.
CACGCTGGATGCGTTGCTCGCCTTCGAGTCCGAAGCAGACGAGCGTATCGACACCGCCGTCACCGAGATCCTGCGCGCGGTGCGCACCACTGGAGACGCCGCGGTGGTGGGGTACACCCGCCGCTTCGATGGCCTGGACGTGGATTCGATGGCGGCGCTGGAACTGCCGAAGTCCGAGCTGCATGCGGCGCTCAGTAGTTTGTCATCCGCGCAGCGCGAGGCGCTGACGATCGCCGCTGACCGTGTGCGCATCTATCATGAGCGCCAGAAGGGCGAGTCGTGGGAATTCGCCGAGGCCGACGGCACCCGCCTGGGGCAGAAGGTCACGCCGCTCGACCGCGTCGGCCTCTACGTGCCGGGCGGACGCGCATCCTATCCGAGCTCGGTACTGATGAACGCGATCCCGGCCAAGGTCGCCGGCGTCGGCGAACTGATCATGGTCGTGCCCACGCCGCGCGGCGACAAGAATCCGCTCGTGCTGGCGGCCGCCGCGATCACCGGCGTCGACCGCGTGTTCACCATCGGCGGCGCGCAGGCGGTGGCGGCGCTGGCCTACGGCACGCAGACCATCCCGCAGGTGGACAAGATCGTCGGCCCGGGCAACGCCTATGTGGCCGAGGCCAAGCGCCGGGTGTTCGGCACAGTAGGCATCGACATGGTCGCCGGTCCTTCCGAGGTGCTGATCATCTCCGACGGTTCCGGTCACGCCGACTGGGTGGCGATGGATCTCTTCGCCCAGGCCGAGCACGACGAGCTTGCGCAGTCCATCCTGCTGTGCACTGACGTGGCCTTCATCGACGCGGTGCACGAGGCGATCGACCGCCTGCTGCCCACCATGCCGCGCCGCGACACGATCGCCAAGTCGCTCGCCAACCGCGGTGCGCTGATCCATGTCGACAGCCTGGAGCAGGCCTGCGCGATCGCCAACCGCATCGCGCCCGAGCACCTCGAGCTGTCGATGGACGATGCCGAGGCCTGGATCGATCATATCCGCCACGCCGGCGCGATCTTCGTCGGCCACTGGGCGGTGGAGGCGCTCGGCGACTACTGCGCCGGCCCCAACCACGTGCTGCCGACCATGCGCAGCGCGCGCTTCTCGTCGCCGCTTGGCACCTACGACTTCCAGAAGCGCACCAGCATCGTGAACATCTCGCAGGCCGGCGCGCAGCACTTGGGCAGGGTGGCGTCCATCCTTGCCCATGGCGAAGGCCTGCAGGCGCACGCGCGCTCGGCGGAAATGCGGCTGAAGGCCTGAGCCGGCGCAGCGTTGGCGGAGTGCGGTCACCCGCCGGCCGCGCCCCAGCGCTGCTTCAGCGGTTGAGAATGTCCTTCAGCGCATCGACCAGCGTGGCGCACTGTTCATCCGTGCCCACCGTGATGCGCATGAACTGGTCGATGCGTGGTGCCTTGAAGTGGCGGACGATGATCGCGCGTTTGCGCAGTTCGGCGGTGAGCTCGGCGCCGTCGCGTGCCGGATGGCGAGCGAAGATGAAGTTGGCTGCCGAGGGCAGTACCTCGAAGCCGAGCGCCTGCATGGCGGCGGTGAGGTTTTCGCGCGTCGCGATCACGCGTGCGCAATTGGCGCGGAAGTGTTCGCCGTCATCGACCGAGGCTACGGCGCCGGCAAGCGCGAGGCGATCCAGCGGGTAGGAGTTGAAGCTGTTCTTCACCCGCTCCAGGCCCTCGATCAGCTCGGCATGGCCCACCGCGTAGCCCACGCGCAGGCCGGCCAGCGAGCGGCTCTTGGAGAAGGTGTGGGTGACGAGCAGGTTGGGATGGCGGTCGACCAGCGCGACTGCGCTCTCGCCCCCGAAATCGACATAGGCTTCGTCCACCAGCACCACCGCCTCCGGGTTTGCGGCGACGATGTGCTCGACGTCCATGAGGTCGAGCAGGCGGCCGGTGGGGGCGTTGGGGTTCGGGAAGATGATCGCGCCGGCGTAGTCGTCGCCTTTCGGCAGATAGTCCTCTACCCGGATCGAGTAGTCGTCGGCGAGAGGGACCGTGCGGTAGTCGATGCCGTACAACTCGCAATACACCGGGTAGAAGCTGTAGGTGATGTCGGGAAACCACAGCGGGCGCTCGTGCTTGAGCAGCCCCATGAAGGCGTGAGCAAGCACCTCGTCCGAACCGTTGCCGACGAAGACCTGCTGCGGCTGCACGCCATGGTGGCGTGCGAGCGCGGCCTTCAGCGCATCGGCGTTGGGGTCGGGATAGAGGCGCAGACCGTCGCCGGCTGCGGCACGGATCGCCTCGAGTACCCGCGGCGAAGGCCCGTAGGGGTGCTCGTTGGTGTTGAGCTTGACCAGGTTGTCGAGCTTGGGTTGCTCGCCCGGCACATAGGGGGTCAGGCCGTGGGTCACGGCGCTCCAGAAGCGGCTCATGCGGATGTCTGCGGTTCGAGGTGGAACGGGATCGGCGCGCAAGCACTTAAATGCCCGCGGGGCATCGCGATAGCCGGCGCCATTGTGGACAATAGCCCGCACTTTGCTGCGGGTTTGCCGCGCGATGGTATCATGGCCCCGACCTTAACCCTTTGGCCAGAAGCCCCCATGCGGCAAGCAGAAGTCACACGTAACACCCTCGAAACGAAGATCACCGTGCGCATCGACCTGGACGGCTGCGGCCAGGGCAAGCTGGATACCGGCGTGCCGTTCTTCGATCACATGCTCGATCAGATCGTGCGCCACGGCCTGATCGACCTGGACATCCATTGCGAGGGCGACACGCACATCGACGATCATCACACCGTCGAGGACGTGGGAATCACGCTTGGCCAGGCATTCGCCAAGGCGCTTGGCGACAAGAAGGGCCTGCGCCGCTACGGTCACGCCTATGTGCCGCTCGACGAGGCCTTGTCGCGCGTGGTGGTCGATTTCTCCGGCCGCCCTGGGCTGCACTACTTCGTGAACTACACCCGCGCACGCATCGGCAATTTCGACGTGGATCTGGCGCGCGAGTTTTTCCAGGGCTTCGTCAATCACGCGGGCGTCACGCTGCATATCGACAACCTGCGCGGCGAGAACGCTCACCATCAGTGCGAAACCGTGTTCAAGGCCTTTGCCCGTGCGCTACGCATGGCGGCTGAGCATGACGAGCGGGCCGCGGGCACCATTCCCTCGACCAAGGGCGCGCTCTGATTCTTCCCATCCCGCGGCGGCCGGGTGCCGCCGCCGTTTCGTCCAATAGCGAGTCAAGCCGATGACCACCGTGGCCATCATCGATTACGGCATGGGCAACCTGCGCTCGGTCGCCAAGGCGATCGAGCACGTCGCGCCCGGGCACGATGTCTTCATCACCTCGGATCCGGCCCGCGTCACCGCGGCCGAGCGCGTCGTATTCCCCGGTCAGGGCGCCATGCCCGACTGCATGCGCGAACTGGATGCGCGCGGTCTGCGCCCGGCTGTACTCGCCGCGGCGGCCGAGAAGCCCTTTCTCGGTATTTGCATCGGCCAGCAGATGCTGTTCGAGCATAGCGCCGAGGGTGATGTGCCGGGGCTGGGCGTACTGCCGGGTGAGGTGGTGCGCTTTCCTGATGCGAAGATGCTCGCGGCGGACGGTAGCCGGCTTAAGGTGCCGCACATGGGCTGGAACGAGGTCCGGCAGTGCGGCCCGCATCCGCTGTGGGAAGGCATTCCCGACGGCGAGCGCTTCTACTTCGTGCATAGCTACTACGTGGTGCCTGCCGCGCCCGGCCTGGCCGCGGCGGAGACCGACTATGGTGTTCGCTTTACCAGTGCGGTAGCGCGGGCTAATATCTTCGCGGCCCAGTTCCACCCCGAAAAGAGTGCTGCGGCTGGCTTGCGCCTGCTGGGCAATTTCATTCGCTGGCAGCCCTGAGCGGCCAGCGCCCTTCATCCGATCCATCATTGCTGACCCCCCGTATGCTGCTCATTCCCGCCATCGACCTCAAGGACGGTCAATGTGTTCGCCTGAAACAGGGCGAGATGGACGACGCCACGGTGTTCTCCGAAGATCCCGGTGCCATGGCTCGCCACTGGCTCGATGCCGGGGCGCGGCGCCTGCATCTGGTAGACCTCAACGGCGCTTTCGCCGGCAAGCCCAAGAATGGCGCTGCGATCCGCGCGATCACCGACGAGGTGGGCGACGACATTCCGGTCCAGCTTGGCGGCGGGATCCGCGACCTCGACACGATCGAGCACTATCTCGACAACGGCATCACCTACGTCATCATCGGCACCGCCGCGGTGAAGAACCCCGGCTTTCTGCATGATGCCTGCACTGCCTTCCCCGGCCACATCATCGTGGGCCTGGATGCCAAGGACGGCAAGGTGGCGGTGGACGGCTGGTCCAAACTCACCGGCCACGACGTCGTTGACCTGGCGAAGAAGTTCGAGGACTACGGCGTGGAGTCGGTGATCTATACCGACATTGGTCGCGACGGCATGCTCTCGGGAGTCAATGTCGAGGCCACTGTGCGCTTGGCACGCGCGCTGCGCATTCCCGTCATCGCCAGCGGGGGCATCACCGACTTGCGCGACATCGACGCGCTGTGCGCGGTAGAGGACGAAGGCATCATGGGCGCGATCACCGGCCGTGCGATCTACGAAGGTACGCTCGATTTCGCCGCCGCACAGGCGCGCGCCGACGAGCTGCGCGGTGCCGCCGAATGACCTTCTCCGCTGAGTGCCGCTGATGCTCGCCAAACGCATCATTCCCTGCCTGGACGTGAAGTCCGGGCGTGTGGTCAAGGGCGTCAATTTCGTCGAGCTACGCGACGCCGGTGATCCGGTCGAGATCGCCCGCCGTTACGACGAGCAGGGCGCTGACGAGATCACCTTCCTCGACATCACCGCGAGTTCGGACGACCGCGACATCATCCTGCATGTGGTCGAGCAGGTCGCCGAGCAGGTCTTCATTCCGCTCACCGTCGGTGGCGGCGTGCGTGTGGTCGAGGATGTGCGCCGCCTGCTCAATGCCGGCGCTGACAAGGTCAGCATGAACACCGCGGCGGTCAACAACCCGCAACTGGTGAATGACGCCTCGAGCAAGGTCGGCAGCCAGTGCATCGTGGTGGCGATCGACGCCAAGCAGACCGCGCCCGGCAAGTGGGAGGTGTTCACCCACGGCGGGCGCAACAACACCGGGCTGGACGCCATCGAGTGGGCGCGCAAGGTCGAGTCGCTCGGCGCCGGCGAGATCCTGCTCACCAGCATGGATCGCGACGGCACCAAGAGCGGCTTCGATCTCGCGCTCACGCGGGCGGTGTCGGATGCGGTGCGCATCCCGGTGATCGCCAGCGGTGGTGTCGGTACTCTGGAGCACCTCGCCGAGGGCGTCTCGGAAGGCCGTGCAGACGCGGTGCTGGCGGCGAGCATCTTTCATTTCGGACAGCACACCGTGCGCGAGGCCAAGGAGCTGATGCGCGCGCGAGGGATCGAGGTACGGCTGTGAGCGAGAACACGCGCTGGTTGAACGAGGTCAAGTGGGATGAGCATGGCCTGGTTCCGGTGATCGCGCAGGAGGCTTCCACCGGGGATGTGCTGATGTTCGCCTGGATGAACCGCGAGGCCCTGCAGCGCACCGCCGAGACCGGCGAAGCCATCTACTGGTCGCGTTCGCGCCGTAAGCTGTGGCACAAGGGTGAAGAGTCCGGTCATGTGCAGAAGGTGCTCGATATCCGCATCGACTGCGACAACGACGTGGTGTTGCTGAAGATCGAGCAGGTTGGCGGCATCGCTTGCCACACTGGGCGCCATAGCTGTTTCTTCCAGAAGTATTTCGATGACGGTCACTGGCAGGCCGTCGAACCGGTTTTGAAAGACCCGCAGGAGATCTACAAATGATCGATATCGAAGTGCTGCATCGCGTGGCCGAAACCCTGGCTGCGCGCAAGAAGGCCGATCCGGATTCCTCCTACGTCTCCAGCCTTTACCAGAAGGGCACCGACACGATCTGCAAGAAGGTCGCCGAGGAAGCCGCCGAGACCATCATGGCCGCCAAGGACAAGGACATGTTGCACCTGGTTTGGGAGGTCACCGACCTCTGGTTCCACTCCATGGTGCTGCTCGCCCATCACGGCCTTTCGGTGGACGACGTACTCGCCGAGTTCCGTCGCCGCGAGGGCGTGTCGGGTATCGATGAGAAGAAGTCGCGTACCGCGCAGGGGGCGGGTGCATGAGCGACTGCATCTTTTGCCGCATCGTGCACGGCGAGATTCCGTCGAAGAAGGTCTATGAGGACGAGCACGTCTACGCCTTCCACGACATCAATCCGGTCGCGCCGGTACATGTGCTGGTCGTGCCGAAAGTGCACGTCGACTCGATGGCGCACCTGTCCGAGGAACACGAGGCGGCAATGGGGCGTCTGATGGTTGCAGCCGGGCGCATCGCGCGCGAGCAGGGCTGCACCGAGGGCTTCCGCACCATCGTCAATACCGGAAGAGTCGGTTTGCAGGAGGTGTATCATCTGCACCTCCACATTCTGGGCGGGCCGAATCCCCTGCCGCCCATGTTGAAGCGTTAAGGAGAGCGGTATGGGTTCTTTCAGCATCTGGCACTGGCTCATCGTGCTGGTCATTGTCCTGCTGGTGTTCGGTACCAAGAAGCTGCGCAACATCGGCTCCGATCTCGGTGGGGCGGTGAAGGGCTTCAAGGAAGGCATGAAGGAGGGCGATGCGAATGCCTCCGGCACGCAGCAGAAGATTGCCGAGGACCAGACCATCGAGGGCGAGGCGCGCGAAAAGGTAGACCAGAACCGGTCCTGAGCGACGCGTCTCGCAATCCGAGGGGCGCCCTGAACGGAGCGCCCCTTCGTTTTCCTGCGGACCCGCTCGGGTCCGTGTCTCGAGCGAGCACACATGTTCGACTTCGGCTTTTCGGAACTCATGGTGATCGGCGTCGTGATGCTGATCGTGGTCGGGCCCGAGCGCCTGCCCAAGGTCGCGCGCACGGCGGGGCACCTGCTCGGGCGCGTGCAGCGCTACGTAACGGACGTGAAATCCGACATCCAGCGTGAGATGCAGCTCGAAGAGCTCAAGAAGCTTCAGGAGCAGGTCAAGCAGCAGGCGCAAGAGCTCGAGTCCACCGTGCGTCAGGGTGTGGCGAGCGTCGAGTCCGAGGTGGGGCAGGCCGCGGAAGAGGTGCGCTCGATTCTGCCCAACGGCACGCGCGCCAGCGAGACTGCGCCGGTCAAGGGCGAGGGCGGCAGTGCGGAAGCGGCCGCAGACCCCGGACCGGTCCGGGGCGGTGCGCTGCTTGCGAGCGGTACGGAACACCGGCCACAGCTCGAGCTCGGTCTTGACGGGGCCGCCCCGGCTTCGGCTCCCACCCCGGACAAGGGCAAGGCATGAGCACACAACAGGAAACCTTCATCTCGCACCTCGTTGAACTGCGAGACCGGCTGATCCGCGCGCTGCTTGCGGTTGTCATCGTCTTCGTGGTGCTGATGCCCTGGGCGGGAGACATTTACGACATCCTCGCCAAGCCGATGATGGACACCTTGCCCGCGGGCACCAACATGATCGCCACCGGGGTGGTCACGCCCTTTTTCGTGCCGGTGAAGGTAACCATGATGGTCGCCTTCGTGTTTGCGCTGCCCTGGGTGCTCTATCAGGCTTGGGCCTTCATCGCGCCCGGGCTTTATGCACATGAGAAGCGCATGGCGCTGCCCCTGGTACTCGGCAGTACCCTGCTGTTCCTGATCGGCATGGCGTTCTGCTACTTCTTCGTGTTCGGCATGGTATTCAGCTTCATCGCCGAGTTCGCCCCCAAGAGCATCGTGCCTGCGCCGGACATAGAGCAGTACTTGTCCTTCGTGATGTCGATGTTCATCGCCTTCGGGATCACCTTCGAGGTTCCGGTGGCCGTGATCCTGATGGTCAAGGCTGGCATCGTCGATGTGGCCAAGCTCAAGGAGATGCGTCCCTACGTGATCGTGGGGGCGTTCGTGATCGCCGCGATCGTCACCCCGCCCGACGTGGTCTCGCAGTTCATGCTCGCCGTGCCGATGTGTCTGCTCTATGAGTTGGGCATCGTGCTCGCACGCATGATTACGAAACCCTCGCCGCAGAAAGAGGCTGCTGCCGGTTATGAGCCGCCCTCGATCGAAGACATGGATCGCGAGCTCGATCGTATCGAGGCCGAAGAGGGCAAGGGCGGGAAGTCCTGACAGCTCTCCGGGCCGTGCGCCGGAATGCGCGCGGTTTTGCGCGCGGTTCTGACCTAGCGCCGTGTGCTGGCGGGTGTTGGCCGGCGACCGACTTCGACCGTGAGCTCGAGTTGCTCGCCGTTCCTTTTCACCGTGAAGCCGGACTTTCTGCCGGGAGGGAGGGCGGCGACCATGTCCAGCATCGCCCTCGGGTCGCGAACGCTGCGCCCGTCGACCGCGATCAGGATGTCTCCCGGGCGGACGCCGCCGCGATCCGCGGGGCTGCCGCGCAGCACGCCCGCGATCAGCGCGCCGTTGGCGTCCGGGTGGCCGAACGAGGCCGCCAGTTCGGCGGTCAGGTCCTGTATCTCCACGCCGACCCAGCCGCGCACCACCTCGCCGCTGGCGACGATCTGCTGCAGCACGTCGCGCACGATCGATACCGGGATCGCGAAACCAATGCCAAGCGAACCGCCAGAGCGAGAGTAGATCGCGGTGTTGATGCCTACCAGATCGCCGCGGCTGTCGACGAGGGCACCACCCGAGTTGCCGGGGTTGATGGCGGCGTCGGTCTGGATGTAGTTCTCGAAGGTGTTGATGCCGAGCTGGCTGCGCCCAAGCGCAGACACGATGCCCATGGTCACGGTCTGGCCCACCCCGAAAGGGTTGCCGATGGCGAGCACGACGTCGCCCACCGTCAGGCTGTCGGTACCGGAGAAAGTGATCACCGGCAGCGGTTCATCCGTCTCGATGCGAAGGATGGCCAGGTCGGTTTCCGGGTCGCGGCCGATCAGGCGGGCGGAGAACTTGCGTCCGTCGTTCAGTGCAACCTCGATCGCATCGGCGGTTTCGATGACGTGGTTGTTGGTGAGGACATAGCCCTCAGGGCTGACGATGACGCCCGAGCCCAGGCCGGCTTCGCGCTGGCCTCGTTCCTGTTGTGGGCGGTCGCCAAAGAAATGACGGAACAGCGGATCGTCGAACAGCGGGTGGCGCTGGCCACGGCCGGCGCTGGTGGTGAAGATGTGCACCACCGCCGGCATCGAGCGTTGCGCGGCGTCGGCGTAGGAGCTTGTCGCCTGGGCGCGCGCTTCGCCGTTGTCCGGCGCTTCGAGAATCGCGACAACCGATGCCGGGGTGGCTGTGCGCAGCCACTCCGGCTTGAGCGTGTTGAGCACGAACAGCACGGCCACGCTGACGGTGACGGCCTGCGCGAAGATGAGCCACAAGCGGCGCATAATGTGGGCCTGATGGTGTCGGGTGGGGCGCAGAGGAAGCGCAAGCCCGTCCATGGAATGGAGAGGATCGAATGCAACTTGCCGAGCTTGGGGCGCAACTGGACGCGCTCCTGGATACCCCGCGGCTCAAGGATTATTGCCCAAACGGTCTGCAAGTGGAAGGTCGTGCCGAGGTTGCACGTGTGCTGTGTGGTGTCACCGCCAGCCAGGCCTTGATCGACCATGCCGTGGGCGGCGACTACGATGCGGTGTTCGTCCACCACGGCCTGTTCTGGCGTGGCGACGATGGACGGGTGACCGGCTACCGGCGTCGTCGCCTGCGTGCCCTGCTTGCCAACGACATCAGCCTGTTCGCTTACCATCTGCCGCTCGACATGCACCCGGAACTCGGCAACAACGCGCAGCTCGGGGCGCTGATGGGCTGGCAGGTCGAAGGTCGCTTCGCTGATCAGGACCTGGGCTGGATCGGTCGTCCCGCCCGGGCGGACATGACGGCAGGCGACCTTGCTGTCACGATCGGCGCGAGCCTGCGGCGCGATCCGATGCTGGTGGGCGACGCCGGGCGTGTGGTGCGAAGGGTGGCCTGGTGCACCGGTGCCGCGCAGGGGTATTTCGAGCAGGCGATCCTCGCCGGCGCGGATCTGTATGTGTCAGGCGAGATCTCGGAACAGACGGTGCACCTCGCGCGCGAGTCCGGAGTGCCTTACCTTGCTGCGGGTCACCATGCGACCGAACGCTACGGCGCTCGCGCCGTGGCAGAGCATCTCGCGCGGCAATTCGGATTGCAGGCCGACTTTGTCGATCTCGACAACCCGGTGTAGCCCCTAGCGCGGCAAGGTGGAGGCCGGCGGAGCGACCTGCTCCATCACGGACTTGTACGGTCCGAGCTGGTCGTCGAGGATTGCCGCCAAGGTGAGGATTTCGTCCACCACGGGGAACGGGAAGCCTGCGCGGGTGCCGTCCCGGTTGTCGCGCAACAGGTGCTGCAGGTAGCGTTGGCAAACGGTGGTGCCCCAACTGTGCTGCAGGTTTTCGGAAACGTGCGAGAGGTCTTCGAGGCTTGCCGAAATGTTGCGCAGGGTGTCGTAATTGTCCCAAGTGACGGTGTTGACGTTGAAGGTCTTGTTGAGCTCGCGTGCGACGGCATCGAACTCCTCGCGCAGGCCGCCTGCGCGATAGGCCTCCAGCAGCTTCAACCACGGCGTGACGGCTTCGCGCGGGTTGCTGCGGATGAACTCGGCGAGCGTGTCCGCAGCGCCGCGCACGCGGCCGAAACTCATCATGATCTCGGCGAGCTCGACCGCGGACTTGTGCTCCTCCATGGATTCGGTGTCGACCACTTCCGGCGGCGGCGCAAGGGAGAAGGCCTCGGCCCGTGCTTCCGCCGGCGTGGGGGGGCGGGTGACTGTGGACGTGGAAACCGTGGTTGGGCTTGCGAACAGGGTATCCTCCGCACGCGCGACGCCACGTCGCACGTTCTCGCGTGCGTCCTCATCCGTCGGCCGTTTCGCTACGGGGGGCGGTTCGTTGCGCCGGCCGCGCAGCCACAGCGCCAGCAGCAGGGCGACAGCCCCCAAGCCGGCGAACAGGTAAACGTCGTTCTGTATCGTATCGGTCGCAGTCGGCGCTTGCGCTGCGGGCGCTGCAGCGACGGGCGCGCTTGCTGCAGGGATGGACGGAATGGCAGGCGCTGCTGCCGGCGCGCTCGCGACTGCCGCTCGCAGCCGAGCCTCCAGTCGGGCCTGGATCTCTTCCAATTCCTTGATGCGCGCGAGTAGTTCCATCTCGGCAATGATGCTGCGGTCGATGGCGGCCGCGAGTTCGCGCTCGCGGGTCAGCAGATCGGCCGAGGGCTCTGCGGGCGTGCGTTCGCCCCGTGTGTTCGCACCGACCGGGGGCTCCGCCTTGTCGACGACGAGGCGATCGCTGGACGATTCTCCTCCTGCGGGACGGCCTTTGGATGCAGTGCGCGCGGGAGGCTCACCTTTGGCGGGGGCGGTTGCTGGTTTCTTCGGCGTCGTGGCCGGAGGCGCTCCCGCGCCTGGGCGCGATGCAGGACGGGGGCGCGCTTGCGGCCTGGGCTGCGGAGCTGCGGTATCGGCCGCCGAGGTGAAAGGGAGCAGGAGGGTGAACTCCTTGTGCAGGCGCGATTCGCAGATGTTTTCGACCGCGATGCGGACGATGGGGTCGTGTACGCGGGCGCTGCTACGGATCACAAGTCGGGCCTGTGTGCCACGCCCCTCAATAGTGATCTGCCCGCTGCCGATGGCAGGAATCCCGTCTTCTTCGGCCCGAACGCTGGCCACCCGGAAGCAACCGACTTCAGTGCCGGCGCCGATGAGTGCAATCTCTGCGCGGAAGGCCTCTCCCAGCGCCGAGGTTCCCTGGATTTCGCCCAGCGAAGCCGCGTGCACCGCCGGCGTCTGCGTCAGCAGGGCGGCTGCAATGGCAAGGGAAAGCGGTATGAGTTTGGTGTTCATCGTCCGCGCGTCCGGCGCTGGGTTGTTCGAGTGGGACTTTTTTTATCAGGCCTGCAAGGTCCGCTCCAGGAACTCTGTCGCATGATCGTGCATGAAATTGTACTCGCTTCGACGGTGTGCGCACCGCATCACGCCTTGTTTGCGACGCTTTCGGGCGCTTGGTTGGTCGTGCTGCTCCATGACGGCGGCGAGAGGGGTGGGCCCGGAATTGTGCTCCCGTCCAGCCTGTATCGCGCAATTGCAGTGCACCAGTGCGCCGTCCAAAGCGGGTTATAATTATGGAGTCTTGCACCGGGGCATTTGTGCGCCCGGCTTGCGGGTCGGGTCGGGGGGGTCCCGATTCAATACGACGGGCGGCGGCCGAGGGAGACGACGCCCGTGGCGGAGCGCGTGCTCCGAGTCGTGCCATCAACCTGTTCGTGACGGTCAGTGCCGTCACGGCTTCGATCGAAGGGCAACCATGAAGATTCATGAGTATCAGGCAAAAGAACTGTTGAGAAAATACGGCGTCGTTACGCCGCGCGGCTTCCACTGCGTGTCGGTCGACGGAGCGGTCAAGGCGGCCGAGGAACTCGGCGGCAAGATCTGGGTGGTCAAGGCCCAGATCCACGCGGGTGGCCGCGGCAAGGGCGGCGGCGTAAAGCTCGCCCGTTCGCTCGACGAAGTGCGCCAGCACGCCAATGACATCCTCGGCATGCAGCTCGTGACCCACCAGACCGGCCCCGAGGGCCAGAAGGTGCGCAACCTGCTGATCGAGGAAGGCGCCGACATCAAGCACGAATACTACGTCGCCGCGCTGACCGACCGTGCCACGCAGAAGGTTGCGATGATGGCCTCCTCGGAAGGCGGCATGGACATCGAGGAAGTCGCCCACAGTACCCCCGAGAAGATCCTCAAGGAGTTCGTCGATCCGCTCGTCGGTCTGACCGACGCTCAGGCCGAGAACCTGGCCCGCGGCATCGGGGTGCCCGACGCTTCCGTGGCCAAGGCGGTCGACACGCTCAAGCGCCTTTACACCTGCTACATGGAAACCGATGCCTCGCTCGCGGAAATCAACCCGCTGATCCTCGAGGGCAACGGCAACATCAAGGCGCTCGACGCGAAGTTCAACTTCGACTCCAACGCCCTCTACCGTCACCCGGAAATCGTCGATTTCCGTGACTTCGACGAAGAGGACGCTGACGAGCTCGAAGCATCCAAATTCGACCTTGCCTACATCAGCCTCGACGGCAACATCGGTTGCCTGGTGAATGGCGCCGGTCTGGCCATGGCTACCATGGATACGATCAAGCTGTTCGGCGCCGAGCCGGCCAACTTCCTCGACGTCGGCGGCGGCGCGACCACCGAGAAGGTCACCGAAGCCTTCAAGATCATGCTCAAGAACCCCAAGGTCAAGGGCATTCTGGTCAACATCTTCGGCGGCATCATGCGGTGCGACACCATCGCCACCGGCGTGGTCGCTGCAGCCAAGGAAGTTCACCTCTCCGTCCCGCTCGTGGTGCGCATGAAGGGCACCAACGAAGACCTCGGCAAGAAGATCCTCGCCGAGTCGGGTTTGCCGATCATCACCGCCGACACCATGGCGGATGCCGCGACCAAGATCGTCGCTGCGGTCAAGTAAGGAGAGCTTCGAATGTCCATCCTGATCAACAAAGACACCAAGGTCATCACCCAGGGCATCACCGGCAAGACCGGTCAGTTCCACACCGAGAAGTGCCAGGAATACGCCAACGGCAAGAACTGCTTCGTCGCCGGCGTGAACCCGAAGAAGGCGGGCGAGAAGATCTTCGACATCCCCATCTACGCCTCGGTCAAGGAAGCCGCTGCCGAGACCGGCGCCACCGTGTCGGTCATCTACGTGCCGCCCGCGGGTGCTGCCGATGCCATCTGGGAAGCCTGCGAGGCCGACCTCGACCTGGCGATCTGCATCACCGAAGGCATCCCGGTCCGTGACATGCTGATGGTGCGCAACAAGATGAAGCAGAAGGTTGCCGCTGGCGGCAAGGAAACCCTGCTGCTCGGCCCCAACTGCCCCGGCCTGATCACGCCCGACGAGATCAAGATCGGCATCATGCCCGGCCACATCCACCGCAAGGGCCGCATCGGCGTCGTGTCGCGCTCCGGCACGCTGACCTATGAAGCCGTGGCTCAGCTCACCGAGATCGGTCTCGGCCAGTCCTCGGCGGTCGGTATCGGCGGCGACCCGATCAACGGCCTCAAGCACATCGACGTGATGCGCATGTTCAACGACGATCCGGACACCGACGCGGTGATCATGATCGGCGAGATCGGCGGTCCGGACGAAGCCGAAGCCGCGATGTGGTGCAAGGCCAACATGAAGAAGCCGATCGTCGGCTTCATCGCCGGCGTTACCGCCCCGGCCGGCAAGCGCATGGGCCACGCTGGCGCGCTGATCTCCGGCGGTGCCGACACCGCCGACGCCAAGCTCGCCATCATGGAAGAGTGCGGCTTCAAGGTCACGCGTGACCCCTCCGAAATGGGCAAGCTGCTCAAGGCGATGCTCTGATCGTTCTTGCATGACGCAGACAAGAGGCGCCGGCGAGTCCGGCGCCTTTTTTGTTAACGCGTTGCGGTCGCGCTGTAGAATGCGCTCGTGCGTTGTTTCCGCTGCGACTTGCGGTGCGCGCAGGGACTGCAACAGGAACTCTTCGACGGGTAGGGTCATGCCGAAACTGGTTCTCAGCATGGACGGTCTGGTGCTCAAGGAGCTGCCGATCGTCAAGGAGCGCACCACCATCGGGCGCAAGCCGGACAACGACATCCAGATCGACAACCTGGCGATCAGCGGGCACCACGCGGTGATCACCTGCATCACCAACGATGCCTTTCTCGAAGACCAGAACAGTACCAACGGCACCTATCTGAACGGCCAGCAGGTCAAGAAGAATGTCCTGCGCAACAACGACGTGATCGAGCTGGGCAAGTACCGCATCAAGTACATCGTCGACGACGCCAAGCCCGGACTGGCGGCATCCGAGATGATCGACTCGGTTGCCCTCAAGCCGTTCCAGATGCCCGGTACCATGGTCGATGCCGAGGTTGCAACCGATGTCGGGCTGTCCGGTACCCAGGCTGCACCGGCGGCGGGCGCTGTCACTGGCGTGATCCAGGTCCTCAGCGGCGGCAATGCAGGGCGTGAACTGGAACTCACCAAGTCGCTGACGACGCTCGGGAAGCCCGGGCGTCAGGTTGCGGTCATCACGCGGCGACCGCACGGCTTCTTCATCACCCATGTCGAAGGCGCGAGCTTTCCGCTCGTCAACGGCAAGGCAATCGATGCCCAGGCGCGCCCGTTGCGCGACCACGACATCATCGAGCTGGCTGGCGTGAAGATGGAGTTCTTCCTGCGCGCCTGAGCGCGCGACGAGCCGTGATTTTGTGCCGCGGCAGCCGGAGCCCGAAGTGTTAACTTTGATCGCATCATGAGGATTCTGCGCTGACCTCAGGTCGGGCGCGCGATGGGTGGTCGGAGAGATGAGGCTCGAGGTTCTGGGGTGCAGTGGTGGAATCGGTGGCTCGCAGTCGCGCACCACCTCCTTCCTTGTTGACGACGACATCCTGATCGACTGCGGCACGGGTGTGGGTGACCTGCCGCTGGAGGTGCTTCGCCGCATCGATCACGTTTTCCTCACCCATGTCCACCTCGATCACATAGCAGCCCTGCCTCTGCTGGTGGATACGGTGGGCGAGCTGAGGGCCTCGCCGCTCGTGGTGCATGCGCTCGGCGAGTCCATCGCAGCCCTGCAGGCGCACATCTTCAACTGGCAGATCTGGCCGGATTTCACCGCGATTCCCGACCGTGAGCGGCCCTTCATGCGCTTCAGCCCCCTGCAGGTGGGGGACTCCGTCGAGCTCGATGGAAGGTGCATTACCGCGCTGCCTGCGCGGCACACCATCCCCTCGGTGGCGTATGGGCTTGACAGCGGGCATGGGCAACTGGTCTTCTCTGGCGACACTGCGTACTGTGAAGAACTGATCGATGCGATCAATGCCTGCCCGCAACTGCGCCACCTCATCCTCGAGACCGCCTTCGCCGAAGACCAGCAGGCGCTGGCGAGCGCGTCCCGGCATCTGTGCCCGAGCTCCGCACATGCCATGCTCGACCGCATCGGCGGAGCGCCCCGGGTGCACGTCAGTCACCTCAAGCCAGGCGCAAGCCTGCGCATCATGGAAGAACTGCACGTGGGAGGACGGATCCTGCGTCGGCTCGGCCAGGGCGACGTGCTCGAATTCTGAGCGAGCGGGTGCGGGGGTGCCGCAGCGACGGGCAGGTAGCGCCTGCCTGATCCAGAACGAAGAGCAAGCGAGGAGAGAATGACCGAGAATGCGCCCCCCGTCAGCGCCGTGACGCGCCGCCTGGCCTTTTTCAAGGGATTGCAGACGCTCACGAACCGGATCCACGCGAGCCGGAATGTCGACGAGCTCCTCCTTGAGCTTGCGCCAGAGTTCTGTGCCCTGTTCGAGGCCGAGCGCTTCAGCATCTACACTGTGGATGAGAGCGGGCACTCCATCATCACCCGGGTGAAGACCGGGCTGAGCGGCGTGCAGAGCATTCGCTTGCCGATCGCCGAGAACAGCATCGCAGGCTTTGTCGCGCTCAGTGGGCAACTCGTTAACATCCGGGACGCCTACGACGACTCCGAACTGCACCAGATCTCGCCTGGGCTCAAGCTCAGGCGCGAGGTCGATGCCAGTACCGGCTTCCACTCCCGCCAGATGCTCGTCGCCCCGATCCGCGATCCGGAGAGCGGCAAGCTACTTGGTGTGTTGCAGCTGATCAACACGCTGAGCGGGGCGCCTTTTTCCCAGATTGCGGAGGAGGGCGTGCAGGGGCTTGCGCAGACGCTGGCCGTCGCTTTTCTGCGCCATGCGAGCCAGCCCGCAAGGCTGCGCTCCCGCTTTGACGCCTTGGTCATGGACGGGCGGATCACGGCCGAGGAGTTCGCCGATGCCACGCGCGATGCACGCGAGAATGGCAACGGCACCGAATCCGTTCTGATCGACCAGTTCGGCCTGGGGACTGCAGAGCTGGGCGAAGCGGCGGCACGCTTCTTCGGCGTGCCGTACCAGCCCTTCGTGGCCAACCACGTCAAACCGCTGGACCTGCTGCGCAACATCAAGCGCGAGTATGTCGAGCAGAGCCTCTGGCTACCCTATGAGGAAACCACCGAAGGCGTGGTGATCCTGTGCATCGATCCCGAGCAGGTGAGGAGTTCGGGTGTCGCGCAGAACGTGTTTCTGAAGAAGCGCCTCAGCTACCGCGTCACGACCGAGCGTGATTTCGAGCAGACCATCGAACAGTTCTTCGGCGTCGACCTGGGCGATGCCTCGGTCAACGACCTGCTCTCCGGGCTCGACGAGCACGAGGAGGAAAGCGTTGCGCGTAAGGACGATGTCACCGCTGCAGCGGACAACGAACTGGTCAAGCTGGTCAACAAGGTCATCATCGACGCCTACAAGCAGGGTGCCTCCGACATCCACATCGAGCCGCGCCCCGGGCGGGAGAAGACCCTGATCCGGTTCCGCAAGGACGGCTCCCTCGTACCTTACATCGAGGTGCCGGCGAGCTACCGCAATCCGCTCGTGACCCGCATCAAGATCATGTGTGATCTCGACATCGCCGAGCGCCGCAAGCCGCAGGACGGCAAGATCCGCTTCCGCAAGTTCGCGCCCATCGATCTCGAGCTGCGCGTGGCCACCCTGCCCACCCAAGGGGGTATGGAGGATGTGGTCATGCGCCTGCTCGCGAGCAGCGAGCCGATCCAGATCGACAAGCTCGGGCTGCTGCCCTTCAATCTCGAACGGCTCAAGGGGGCGATCGCCAAGCCCTACGGCATCTTCTTCGTGTGCGGTCCCACCGGCTCGGGCAAGACCACCACGCTGCACTCCATCCTCAACTACATCAACACGCCCGACACCAAGATCTGGACGGTCGAGGACCCCGTGGAGATCACCCAGAAGGGTTTGCGCCAGGTTCAGGTCAACCGCAAGGCCGGCATCGACTTTGCCACCATGATGCGTGCCTTCCTGCGTGCCGATCCGGACGTGATCATGGTGGGCGAGATGCGTGACCACGAGACCGTTACCGTGGGTATCGAGGCCTCGCTCACCGGCCACCTTGTGTTCTCGACCCTGCACACGAACAGCGCGCCCGAGTCGGTGGTTCGCCTGCTCGACATGGGTATGGACCCGTTCAACTTCGCCGACGCCCTGCTCGGCGTACTCGCCCAGCGCCTCGCCAAGCGCCTGTGTCTGAAGTGCCGGGCGGCCTATCACCCGGACGAGGACGAGATGCATCGCATGCTGGAGGAGTACTGCGAGGACATGCACCTCGTAGACGAGTTCCGGGCCGACCCGGAAGGCGCGCGGGGAAGGGTGCTTGCGCGCTGGAAGGAGGCATTCGCCGACAAGGCGGGGCGCTTCACGCTCTATGCCCCGGTGGGGTGCGAGCATTGCAACCACGGCTACAAGGGGCGGGTGGGCCTGCATGAGCTCATGCAGGGTTCGGAAGCGATCAAGCGTCTGATCCAGGAGCGTGGCCGCGTAGACCAGGTACTTGGCCAGGCGCTGCACGAGGGCATGCGCACCCTGCGCCAGGACGGCATGGAGAAGGTGTTGGCGGGCATCACCGACATGAAACAGGTGCGCAAGGTCTGCGTGCGCTGAGCGCACAGTTGCTGCGTTTGTGGCTGCTGGCGGCCACAAGCGCGTGTCTGCTGCGGTTAGAATCCGGACTGACCCCCTGCCTCCGGAGACCGCCATGTACCGCATCGCCCCCAGCCTGCTGTCCGCCGACTTCGCCCGCCTCGGCGAGGAAGTGCGCAACGTGATCGCCTCCGGCGCCGACTGGATCCACTTCGACGTGATGGACAACCATTACGTCCCCAACCTCACCATCGGCCCGCTGGTGTGCGAGGCGATCCGTCCCCACACCACCGCGCCGATCGATGTGCACCTGATGGTGAAGCCGGTTGACCGCATCATTCCCGATTTCGCCAAGGCCGGTGCCAGCATCATCACCTTCCACCCCGAGGCCTCCGAGCACATCGACCGCTCGCTCGGCCTGATCCGCGACTCGGGCTGCCAGGCCGGGCTGGTGTTCAATCCCGCCACGCCGCTGGCCTGGATGGACCACGTCATGGACAAGATCGACGTGGTGCTGCTGATGAGCGTCAACCCCGGTTTTGGCGGCCAGAAGTTCATTCCCGAGACCCTGGTCAAGCTGCAAGCGGCGCGAGCGAGGCTCGATGCCTACGAGGCACGTACCGGGCGCCGCATCCTGCTCGAGATCGACGGCGGGGTGAAGACCGAGAACATCGCCGACATCGCGCGTGCGGGCGCCGACACCTTCGTCGCCGGCTCCGCGGTATTCGGCGCGGGCAAGGAGGGCGACCCCCACCGCTACGACTCGATCATCGGTGCCTTGCGCAGCGAGCTTGCCCGGGTGGCTGCATGAGCGCACGCTTTGCCCCGCAGGCCGTGCTGTTCGACCTCGATGGCACCCTGCTCGACACTATCGCCGATCTCACCGATGCCGCCAACCGGATGCTGGTTGAGCTCGGTCGCCCGGTCCGTAGTCAGGACGAAATCCACAGCTTCGTCGGCAAGGGTATTCCCAACCTCGTGCATCGCTGCATGACGGAGGGCAGTCATGCGCGCGAGGAGGAGATCGCGACTGCAGTGACGGTGTTCCGCCGCCATTACGCCCTCGTCAATGGTGCTCGCACCCGTATCTACCCGGGCGTCGTCGAGTTGCTGGGCGCCTTGCGCACACGAGGCCTGCCGCTGGCGGTGGTGACCAACAAGGCGGAGGCTTTCACGCTGCCGCTGCTCGCACGCATGGAGATCGCGCATTTCTTCGATACCGTGGTGAGCGGTGACACGCTTGCGGTGAAGAAGCCCGATCCGGCTGTACTGCATCTGGCCTGCGAGCGGATGCGGGTGGAGGCACCGCGCGCACTGATGATCGGCGACTCGGCCAATGACGCATTCGCCGCCCGCAGCGCGGGCATGCCGGTGCTGCTGGTGCGCTACGGATACAGCGAGGGCATGCCGGTGGACACCATAGAATGCGATGGGCTACTATCGAACGCACTCGAAGTGTTGGATCATATCGCCTGTGCATAGCGAACCAACGCTCTGCAGTCGTCGGCCGGACTCTCGCGCGGATCTTTCGCGCGGTTTTCCAACGCAGTTCTCTCGCGCAATCGTTCATATCCACTCAAGATCGACATCGTGATGCTCGCAACCCGGGATCGCTTCATCGCCGCCTCGCCCTCCGTCCAGCCGGTCTGGAACGGTGGCTGGCGTTGGCCTCTGGGCCACTGAACGCGACCTCCCACCGCGGGGTCTGCGGCGCATCCGCCGCATCCCTGCCCCGCCTGCTGCAAGCCCTTCCGATTCAAACGATCCACGTGGAGCCCCCATGCTCGAACACGAGTTCAACGCCCTCGCCGCCGAGGGCTACAACCGCATTCCGCTCACCCTCGAGACCTTCGCCGATCTCGATACCCCGCTCTCCATCTACCTGAAGCTCGCCAACGAGCCCTACACCTACCTGCTCGAGTCGGTGCAGGGAGGGGAGCGTTTCGGCCGTTACTCCTTCATCGGGCTCTCGTCGCCCACGCGCATCGAGGTCTATGGCCGCTCGGCGCTGCTGCTCACCGGCAACCGCCTGGTCGAGCGCCGCGACTACGGCGATCCGCTCAACTTCGTCGCCGAGTTCATGAACCGCATCAAGGTGCCGCCACGCGAGCATTTGCCGCGCTTCGCCGGCGGGCTCGTGGGCTGCTTCGGCTACGACACGGTGCGCTACATCGAGCCCAAGCTGGCGAAGACCGAGAAGACCGATACGCTGGGCACTCCCGACATCCTGCTGCTGCTGTCCGAGGAGGTCGCCATCGTCGACAACCTCAGCGGCAAGCTCACGCTCGTCGTGTACGCAGAGCCGGAGGTGCCCGGTGCGTACAAGCGCGCCCAGAAGCGTCTGCGCGAGTTGCTCGCCCGGTTGCGGGCGCCGGTGCAGATTCCCGAGGAGATCCGAGCCGAGTCCGCGCCCGCGGTGTCGAGCTTCGGCGAAGAAGGCTTCAAGGACGCGGTGCGCCGCGCCAAGCAGTACATCGTCGACGGCGACGTGATGCAGGTCGTGTTGTCGCAGCGCATGAGCAAGCCCTACGCCGCCAGTCCGATGGCGCTGTACCGCGCCATCCGCTCGCTCAATCCTTCGCCCTACATGTTCTATTTCAACTTCGAGGACTTCCACGTCGTCGGCGCCTCGCCCGAGATCCTGACCCGGCTTGAGGACGACGTCGTCACCGTGCGCCCGATCGCCGGCACGCGCAAGCGCGGCGCCACGGTGGCCGAGGATCTCGCGCTGGAAAAGGAGTTGCTCGCCGACCAGAAGGAAATTGCCGAGCACGTGCAGTTGCTCGACCTTGGCCGCAACGACGCCGGGCGCGTATCCGAGATCGGCTCGGTCAAGGTCACCGAGCGCTTCACCATCGAGCGCTACTCGCACGTGATGCACATCGTCTCCAATGTCGAGGGCAAGCTCAAGGAGGGGCTCGATGCGCTCGCCGTGCTGCGCGCTACCTTCCCCGCCGGGACCGTGTCGGGCGCGCCGAAGGTGCGGGCGATGGAGATCATCGATGAACTGGAGCCGGTCAAGCGCGGCATCTATGCGGGTTCGGTTGGCTATCTCGGCTTTCATGGCGACATGGACATCGCGATCGCGATCCGTACCGCGGTCGTCAAGGACGGGCAGATCCACGTCCAGGCCGGCGCGGGCATCGTCGCCGACTCCGACCCCGAAGCCGAATGGCAGGAAACGCAGAGCAAGGCGCGTGCAATGCTGCGCGCCGCCGAGATGGCCGAAGGCGGGCTGGACACCCGGGCCTGAGTGCTCTGGCGCGCCCCGCGCCTGTGTAACCTGAATGCTTACGAAGCCGGCCCACTCCGCCGGCCTTCGCGAAGGGAAGACCATGCTGCTGATGATCGACAACTACGACAGCTTCACCTACAACCTCGTGCAGTATTTCGGCGAACTGGGCGCCAGGGTGAAGGTGTTCCGCAACGACGAGATCACCCTTGAACAGATCGAGCGCCTCGCGCCGGATCACCTCGTCATTTCGCCCGGGCCATGCTCGCCGGCCGAGGCCGGCATCTCGGTTCCGGCCATCAAGGCCTTCGCCGGCAAGCTCCCCATCCTTGGCGTGTGCCTTGGCCACCAGAGCATCGGTGCCGCCTTCGGCGGGCGCATCGTGCACGCGCAGAAGCTGATGCACGGCAAGACCTCACCCGTGCATCACAAGGATGCCGGCGTGTTCCGCGGTCTGCCCAATCCGCTGACCTGCACGCGCTATCACTCCCTTGCGATTGAACGCTCGACGCTGCCCGACTGTCTGGAAGTGACCGCCTGGACCGACGACGATGAGATCATGGGTGTGCGCCACAGGACACTCGACATCGAGGGTGTGCAGTTCCACCCCGAATCCATCCTCACCGAGTGCGGACACGCGCTGCTGAAGAACTTCCTCGACCGCGGCGCACGCCTGCCGGCCGCCGCCTGAGACCTCGCTGCGAGACCATCATGACCACGATTACTGCCCAGCAAGCCCTGCAACGCACGATCGAGCACCGCGAGATTTTCTACGACGAGATGCTGTCGCTGATGCGACAGATCATGGCCGGCGAGATCTCGCCGCTGATGACCGCGGCCATCCTCACCGGGCTGCGGGTCAAGAAGGAAACCATCGGCGAGATCACCGCCGCAGCCACCGTGATGCGCGAGCTGTCGACCAAGGTCGTCGTGCAGCCGCCGCACGATCACTTCCTGGACGTGGTCGGGACGGGGGGGGATGGCGCACACACCTTCAACATCTCCACGGCCACCATCTTCGTTGCTGCCGCGGCCGGTGCGCGTGTGGCCAAACACGGCGGGCGCAGCGTTTCGTCCAAATCGGGCGCGGCCGACGTGCTCGAGGCGCTCGGCGTCAACCTGGACCTCACGCCGCAGCAGATCGCCGAGTGCATCGAGGCGACCGGCATCGGCTTCATGTATGCCCCGGCGCATCACGCGGCGATGAAGAACGTCGCTCCGGTGCGGCGCGAGATGGGCGTGCGCACGATCTTCAACATCCTGGGCCCGCTAACCAATCCGGCCAGTGCCCCCAATACCTTGATGGGTGTGTTCCACCCCGACCTCGTCGGCATCCAGGCGCGCGTCATGCAGCGCCTTGGCGCCAACCACGTATTGGTGGTGCATGGCCTGGACGGCATGGACGAGGTCAGCCTCGGCGGTACCACGCTGGTCGGCGAGCTCAAGGACAACAAGGTCACCGAGTACGAGATTCACCCCGAGGATTTCGGCCTCGCCATGGCGGGCAGCCGCAACCTGCGCGTCGAGGACGCCGCAGAGTCGCGCGCGGTGCTGCTGGGCGTGCTCGACAACCAGACCGGGCCTGCACGCGAGATCGTCGTCTTCAACGCCGGCGTGGCGCTGTACACCGCCAACCTGGTGGATACCATCGGCGCCGGCATCCTGCGTGCTCGCGAGACCATCGAGAGCGGCGCCGCGCGGGCCAGGCTCGACGCGTTCGTGCGCTTCACCCAGCAGTTCCGGAGCGGCAAATGAGCGACATCCTGCAGAAGATCTGTGCCGTCAAGGAGCAGGAGGTCGCCGCCGCGCGCGCCGAGCTGCCCCAGCCCGCGCTGCGTGCGCAGGCGGAGGCGGCGGCGCCGGCGCGCGATTTCGTCGCCGCGATCCGCGCGAAGCATGCGGCCGGCCGCCCTGCGGTCATCGCCGAGATCAAGAAGGCCAGTCCGTCCAAGGGTGTCATCCGCGCCGACTTCCACCCCGCCGAGATCGCCGCCGCGTACGAGCGCGCTGGCGCCGCCTGCCTGTCGGTGCTTACCGACCGCCAGTTCTTCCAGGGTGACCCCGCCTACTTGCAGCAAGCCCGCGCTGCGTGCAGGCTGCCGGTGCTGCGCAAGGACTTCATGATCGATCCCTACCAGGTGTTCGAGGCCCGGGCGATGGGTGCCGACGCCATCCTGCTCATCGCGGCCTGCCTCGATCTCGCGCAGATGCGCGACATGGAGCTGCTCGCGATCGCGCTCGGCATGGCGGTGCTGGTCGAGGTGCATGATGGCGCCGAGCTCGACCAGGCCCTGCAGCTGCAGACGCCGCTGATCGGTATCAACAACCGCAACCTGCGCAGCTTCGAGGTCTCGCTGCAGGCCACGCTCGACCTGCTGCCGCGCATCGCCAGCGGCCCAGGCGGGCGCGTCGTGGTCACCGAGTCGGGCATCCTGCAGCCGCAGGACGTCGCGTTGATGCGCAGCCACGACGTGCATACATTCCTCGTCGGCGAAGCCTTCATGCGCGCGCCCGACCCGGGTCTGGAGTTGCAGGCCTTGTTCGGCGGCTGACGGACGCCCATGGGCGACGACGCAGCGAATCCCGCACAGCCCGCGACCAGCCCGAGCCCGGTGCGGTCGCGTGGCCGTGGCGTGCTGAAGGCGCTGGGCTGGGCTGTGGCGCTGCCGGTCGCGCTCGTGATCGGTGCTGCGGCGTGGCTGCTGGGTACGCAGTCGGGCCTGGACGCAGCGATCGCGCTGGCGCAGCGCGTCACCGCTGGCGCGCTGCAGGTGCAGGGCGCGCGCGGCCGTGTGCTCGGCCGCCTGGACATCGAGCGGCTCGACTATCGCTCGCCGGCGCTTGAGCTCGGGCTGAGGGACTTTACGCTCGTCTGGCAGCCCTCGGCGCTGTTGTCGCGCCGGCTGCAGGTCGACGTGCTGAGCGTCGCGCGCGTTGATCTGGGCCAGGTCGTCGCCGAAGATGAGCCTGCGTCTCCGCCGCCGCAGCCGCCGGGCTCGCTCGAGATCCCGCTCGCGGTCGAGATCGCGCGCCTCGCCATCGGCGTGTTCGCGATGCACGAATTGCCCGCGCCCGGCGCGCCTGAGGGTGTGCTCGAGCAGGCCGCCGAAACCCTGGAACGCGCCGCCGACGCAGCCTCCGACCCCGCCCAGGCTGCGGAGGCGACCACCGAGGTGGCGGCCGAGCAGGGGCTGATCTTCACCGGGCTCGAGGCTGCGCTCGACAGCGATGGCAGGCTGCACCACCTGCGCGAGCTCGTCGTCGATGTGCCGCAGGGCAGGGCGAGGCTGGCGCTGGCATTGGCCGGCGCCTCGCCTTTCAAGCTGGAAGGCGAGGGTGGCTTCGAGGGCGTCATCGAGTCGCGACCGCTGTCGGTGTCGGTCACGCTCGGCAACTCCTTGCTCGAGCCGCAACTGCGCGCCGAAGCGAGCTCCGACGGCCTGCAGGTGCGACTCGAGGCTGCGGCCGAGAGCTTCGCGCCGAATCCCCTGCGCCGCCTGCACCTCGAAGCGGGCGAACTCGACCCGGCCGCCTTCGTCGACGGTGCACCCACGGCTGCCTTGGGGCTCGTGGCCGAGCTCGCGGCGCCCGCCGACGGCGAAGGCCTGCTTACCGGCCCGCTTCGCCTCGACAACCGCCTCCCGGCGGCGGCCGACGCGGGGGGCATTCCGCTGCAGCATTTCGAAGGTGTGCTCGACTGGCGCGTCGGTCGGATCGCGCTCGACGCGCTCGCCATCCGCCTGCCCGGCGAGGGGCGTATCGACGGCAGCCTCGCCTGGGCGCCGCCGAGCGATGGGGATGATCCGAACGGTTTTGGCCGGGTGGTCGCGGCGCTGGCCCTGGCCGGCATCGACACGCAGGCGCTTGATACCCGGCTGCCGCGCCAGATCGTCGCCGGCCGCGTCGATGCCGAGGCCGATGCTGACCGCCAGAGCGCGCGGATCGGACTCGACGTGGGCGCCGCGCGCATCGACGCCGAGGCCGCGCTCGAGGCGCTCGCGGCAAGCGGGCCGTCAGCCGGGCAGACGAACGACGAGGCCGCGGAGACTGGCCAGACGCCGGGCCAGGCGGCGACGCTCCCGGCGCTGCGCGTCGCCCGGGTGGACGCCCGTATCCGTGGCTTTGATCCGCGCGCCGTTCTACCCGAGGCGCCCAGGGCGCGCCTCGATCTCGATCTCGTGGCCGAGGCCGAGCTGCCCGCCGAAGGCCTGCCGAAGGTCGCCGCGCTCGATTTCACGATCCCGGACAGCGTGCTCGAGGGCTTGCCGCTGAGCGGCGAGGGCCGGGTGCGGCTGCAGGGCGAGC
Organism: Thauera sp. ZXT1-4; assembly: GCF_052598215.2. NCBI lineage: Bacteria > Pseudomonadati > Pseudomonadota > Betaproteobacteria > Rhodocyclales > Zoogloeaceae > Thauera > Thauera sp. ZXT1-4. The sequence continues at coordinate 103,203 of NZ_JBQWSN020000007.1, forward strand.
GCTTGCCCGAACTGCGCGTGCGTCTCGACGCGGCGGGCAACACGCTGGCCGCCCAAGGGGCACTCGGGGGGGCGGCGGACACGCTCTCGCTGCGCCTCGATGCGCCGGCGCTGTCCCGGCTCGGCAAGGCGCTCGGCCTCGAGCTCGCCGGCAGGCTGGGTGCCGAAGGGCAGGTGGGCGGGACGGTCGAGGCGCCCAACGGCCAGCTGCAGTTCTTCGGCGAGAAGCTGGTGTTGCCCGGCGACGTGGCGCTGGACGGCGTCAACGGCAGCGTCCGCCTCGAGCGCGGCATCGACGGACCCTTCGCGCTCGCGCTGGGCCTGTCCGGGTTCGGCCCCGCGAGCCCCGGCGCGAACGGCAAGGCGCAGCCCGACTGGCTGGCGGGCGCGCAAGTCGCGGCCGAGGGCTCGCGTGCGCAGCACAGGTTCGAACTCAGCGCGCAGACCCCGGAGCAGGACGAGGTCGCCGACACCCTGCGCCTCGTGCTCCAGGGAGGCGTGCTCGAGGGCGATGCGCCGCGCTGGCGCGGAGAGCTGGCCGCGCTCGAGACCGCCGGGCGCTTTGCGGCCAGGCTGCTCGCCCCGGCACCGTTGTCCCTGGCTGCCGACCGCGTCAGCCTCGGTGCAGCGAATATCGACGCGGGGCAGAAGGGCCGCATCCGCCTTCAGGAAACCACCTGGTCGCCCACGCGCAGCGTGCTGCGTGGCGAGCTGGCCGGGCTGGCGCTCGACCTGCGCCCGCCGCGCGCGGACGGCCGCCCGCGCCGCAACGCCGACCCGCTCACGCTCGGCGCGAAGTGGGATCTGGCGGTCGGGAAGACGCTCGAAGGCGAGGCGCGCGTGTTCCGCGAGTCCGGCGATCTCAGCGTCGAAGGCGAGATCCGCACCCGGCTCGGGCTGGAGGGGCTCGAGGCCGTGTTGCGTGCGCAAGGCGACCGGCTGCGCGTGACGCTCGATGCACGGGGGCGCGAGTTCGGCAGCGTGCAGGCCGAGGCCGGTTTGCGTGCACGACGCGACGCCGACGGCATGTGGAGCGTGCCGCCCGCGACCGCGCTGAGCGGTGCTGCCCGGCTGGATATGCCCTCGATCACCTGGCTCGGCCGCCTGGCGCGTGAGAATGTCGAGACCGCCGGCCGCATCGCCGGTGAGTTCACCCTTGGGGGCACGCTCGAGGCGCCGAGCGCGAGCGGGCGCGTCGAGGGCCGCGAGCTCGCCTTCACCCTCATCGATCAGGGCCTGATCCTCGCCGGCGGCGAGCTCGATCTCGACTTCGACGACGAGCGCGTGCGCCTGGAGCGGCTCGAGTTCGTCTCCGACAACCGTGTGCGCCCGCCGGAGAACCGCATTCCCTTCGAGCGGCTCACCGCCACGCCGGGACGCTTCACGGCGCGCGGCGAGGTGGTGCTTGCCAGTGGCGCAGGCAACTTCCGCTTCGATGCCGACCGTCTGCCGCTGCTGCAGCGCGATGATCGCTGGATGCTGGTCTCGGGTGAGGGCAGTGCGCGCAGCACCTGGACCTCGCTGGTGCTCGACGCCGGCTTCCGTGCGGACGCCGGCTACATCGAGTTCGCCGAATCGCTGCCGCCCAGCCTGTCGGATGACGTGATCGTGCTCAAGGGCGAAGCCCCGGCCGAGGGCGGCGGTGCCTTCACGGTGGATGCCGACGTGCGCGTGGGATTGGGCGATGCGCTCTACCTGTCGGCAATGGGACTGGAGACCCGGCTTGCGGGTGACCTGCGCATCCGCCTGCAACCGGGGCGGCCGCTGTCGGCGGTGGGCACGATCTCTACGGTAGGCGGCGGCTTTCGAGGTTACGGGCAGAACCTCACCATCGAGCGCGGCCTGATCAACTTTCAGGGGCCGCTGGATGCGCCGGGTCTCAACATCGTTGCGCTGCGCAAGGGCCTGGAGGTGGAGGCGGGCGTGTCTGTCACCGGCAGCGCAAAGCGCCCGCAGATCCGCCTCGTGTCCGAGCCCAACGTGCCCGACCCCGCCAAGCTGTCGTGGATCGTGCTCGGGCGCGCACCGGACGCCGGCTCGGGCGCCGATCTCGGCCTGCTGCTGCCGGCGGCGGCCGGCTTACTCGGCGGTCCGGGCGGTGGCATGACCGAGGAACTGTCGCGCAGCCTCGGCTTCGATTCCTTTTCCTTCGGCCAGGGCGAGCTCAACAGCACCAGCCGTGCTGCCTCGAGCCGGGTGGTCGGGAGCGGGTCGACGGTGGCCAGCGGCCCCTCGGTGGCGGGGCAGGTGCTCAGCCTGGGCAAGCGCCTCGGCCCGGACCTGTTCCTGTCCTTCGAGCAGAGCCTGGGCGGTGCGGCGACCCTGGTGAAGCTCACCTACCAGCTCTCGCGCCGCATGTCGGTGATCGCGCGCGGTGGCACTGACACGGCCCTCGACCTGCAGTACGGCTTCTCGTTCCGCTGAAGGCCTGTCGGCTCGCTCCGCATGGAGCCGCGCGAGGTGCAGTCGGGCGGGAACATTCGTGCGTTGGCCGGCTCCCAAGGGGCAACACGATCAAGGAGAACCCGATGAGCCTGCAAACATCACACGCAGCAACGGAATCCGCCATCCTTGGCGGTGGCTGCTTCTGGTGCCTCGAAGCCGTCTTCGACCTCGTCGATGGCGTGGAGGAAGTGGTGCCCGGCTACTGTGGCGGCCACGTCGATGATCCCGGCTATCGCCAGGTGTGCACCGGCACCACCGGCCACGCCGAAGTGGTGAAGATCGACTTCGATCCGTCGGTGGTGAGCTACAGGCGCCTGCTCGAGATCTTCTTCACCATCCACGACCCCACCACGCCCGACCGCCAGGGCAATGACGTCGGTCCGCAGTACCGCTCGGTGATCTTCACCACCCGCGATGCGCAGCGCGACAGCGCGCTTGCCCTGATCGATGAGCTGACCCGCGAGCGCGCGTTTCCCGCGCCCATCGTCACGCAGGTGCTGCCCGCGCCGATGTTCTGGGCGGCGGAGCCCGAGCATCACGACTACTACGCCAACAACAGTCATCAGCCCTACTGCCAGTATGTCGTCGCGCCCAAGGTTGCCAAGTACCGCATGCGCTTCGCCGGCTGATCGCCGCCGCTGCGGCTGTGGTACAGCGGGTAGAATGCGCGCTTCCACCCAAGACAGGAGAACGGTATGACCCAGCAGACCACCCCCAGCGGCCTCGTCATCGAAGAACTTGAAGTCGGCACCGGCGACACTGCCGTTGCCGGCCGCATGGTCTCGGTGCATTACACCGGCTGGCTCACGGACGGGCGCAAGTTCGACTCGAGCAAGGACCGCAACGACCCGTTCGCCTTTCCGCTCGGTGCCGGCCACGTGATCCGCGGCTGGGACGAGGGCGTGCAGGGCATGCAGGAAGGCGGCAAGCGCAAGCTCACCATCCCGCCCGAGCTCGGCTATGGCGCGCGCGGCGCCGGCGGCGTCATCCCGCCCAACGCCACCCTGGTGTTCGAGGTCGAACTGCTCAAGGTGCTCTGAGCCCGCCATGAAACTTGACCCGGCGCAGCGCCACATCCTGACCTTGCTGCAGAAGGATTCCACGCTGAGCACCCAGGCGCTGGCCGACAAGGTCGGCATGTCGCCCACCCCGTGCTGGCGGCGGGTGCGCGACATGGAGGAGGCGGGTGTGATCCGCGGCTACGTCGCGCTCGTCGACCGGCAGAAGGTGGGCTTGGGCACTTGCGTCTGGGTCAGGGTCAAGCTGAAGCAGCACAGTGCCGACGTGCTCGAACGCTTCGAGAAGGTGGTGAAGGCCTGCGAAGAGGTGGTCGAGTGCTACGAACTGCTCGGCGAGACCGACTGCCTGCTCAAGCTCTACCTGCCGAATCTGGAGGCGCTTTCGGTCTTCATGCACGACTTCCTGCTCAAGATCCCCGAGATCGACGTCACCCACTCGGCGGTGGCGCTGCGCGAGATCAAGAACGAAACGGCCCTGCCGCTGTGAGGCGGGCAGGGCCGTTTCCTTCGATCGCGCCGTGAGGCGCGAGGTCTTACAGGTTGTTCCAGAACACGTAGAGCACGCCCAGCGGCGCTACGTAGCGCGCCAGCACCGTCCACAACGCGAAACCTGTGTCACCGAGGCGCAGTTCGCGCTTCACGCTCGCCTGCTCGAGTTTCCACGCCGCGAACACGATCGCGCCCAGGCCCGCCAGCGGCAGCATGAACTTGCTGGTGACGTAGTCGAGCAGGTCGAAGATGTTGAGCCCGAACAGCTTGACGTCACCCCAGATGTTGAACGACAGCAGCGCGGCGATGCCCAGCGCCCAGATCGTCACGCCGGCCACTACGGTGGCGGTGACGCGATTCATTGGCGTGCGCTCTTCGAGCAGTTCGACCACCGGCTCCAGTAGCGAGATCGACGAGGTCAGCGCGGCGAAGGTCAGCAGCAGGAAGAACAGGCTGCCCAGCACCAGGCCACCGCCCATGTTGCCGAAGGCCAGCGGCAGTGTGACGAACACCAGGCCGGGGCCGGCCGCGGGGTCCAGGCCATTGGCGAACACGATCGGGAAGATCGCCAGGCCGGCGCAGAGCGCGAACACGGTGTCCATGATCACCACGGTGCGCGCGGTACGCAGCAGATTCACGTCCTCGCCTAGGTAGGAGCCGTAGGCCATCATGATCCCCATGCCCAGCGAAAGGGTGAAGAAGGCGTGTCCGAGCGCGGCGAGCAGCACCGAGCCGTCAAGCCTGCTCCAGTCGGGGTTGAACAGATAGGCGACGGCCTGGCCGAACGCGCCAGTCGTCATGCCGTAACCGACCATAACAACCAGGATCAGCGCCAGCGCCGGCATCAGGATCTTGCTGCCCCGCTCCAGGCCGGACGACACGCCCATCGCCACGATGATCACGGTGAGCAGCATGAACACGGTGTGCCAGCTCAGCAGCTCGGCGGGGCTGGCCAGGAAGCCTTCGAAGATCGCGCCAACGCTACCCTTGTCCAGGCCGGTGAAGCTACCGGTGGCGGCGTCGCGGATGTAGGCCAACGCCCAGCCGCCGATCACCGAGTAGAAGGACAGGATCAGGAAGGCCGCAAGCACGCCGACGATGCCGACCACCGCCCAGTTGCGCGTATGCCCGTGCTGCTGCGCGAGCTGCGCCATGGTGTTGATCGGGTTCTTCTGGCCGCGGCGGCCGATCATCCATTCCGACACCAGGATGGGCACGCCGATCAGTGCAATGCACAGCAGGTAAACGAGGACGAAGGCGGCGCCGCCGCTCTGCCCGACCATGTAGGGAAATTTCCAGATGTTGCCGAGGCCGACGGCGGAACCGGTGGCGGCGAGCACGAAGCCCATCCGCGACGACCATTGGGCGTGCGTGGTGGCGCTCATGTCAGCACTCCTTGCGTGCGGTCGGCGCAGGGCGCACCAAGGGGCGTGCGGGGTGGCGCACGTGGCCGGAAGTGGCGGATTGGATCACGGTAGTCTCCTCATTCATGTCGGCGCTCGTGGCGCGGAGGGCAAAAAAGGCCGCAGTGTAGACGCGCCCTTGCCGTTTGTGCGGTGCAGACGTGAGCTGGTTGCGAACCAGATGGCCCTTGTACTTTTTTTCATGCCCGCTGGCGGGGTGGCCGTAGTCGGACGCGGCGAATAGTAAGTGTGATGGGTGGAATAGTTTTTCTTATCTCGGTGCTGCGCAGCCGAAAACAGGAAAATTATTTCCTCCGCGCTCCGTAGCATGCGATGCGTTGTCCGCGGAAACCGGACGAACCACAGAACTCACTACCCAAGGAGACAACGCCTGCCTGTGATCGCTGCGCGCCACCCGCGTGCAGGTGTTCTCCGGCGGCGGTTCACACCACCATGTCGAACACCGTGCCCCCCGTCAGCCTCGACGATAAATACACCCTCAAGTCCGGCCGCGCCTGGATGACCGGCATCCAGGCCCTGGTGCGCCTGCCGATGATGCAGAAGATGCGTGACGAAGCCGCCGGACTCAACACGGCCGGCTTCGTCACCGGCTATCGCGGCTCGCCGCTCGGCAACGTCGACCAGGAGTTCTGGAAGGCGAAGAAATTCCTCGAGCCGATGCAGATCCGCTTTCAGGCCGGGCTGAACGAAGACCTCGCCGCGACCTCGGTGTGGGGCACACAACAGGTCAACCTGGACCCGAATGCCAAGTACGACGGCGTATTCTCGATCTGGTACGGCAAGGGGCCGGGCGTGGATCGCACCGGCGACGTGTTTCGCCACGCCAACGCCGCAGGGACGTCGAAGCACGGCGGCGTGCTGGTGATCGCCGGCGACGACCATGCCGCCAAGTCGTCCACGCTGCCGCACCAGACCGAGCATGTGTTCAAGGGCCTGATGATGCCGGTGCTGGCGCCGGCAGGCATCCAGGAGTATCTGGAGTACGGCCTGCACGGCTTCGCGCTGTCGCGCTACTCGGGCTGCTGGGTTGCGTTCAAGGCGCTCACCGACACGGTCGAGACGTCGTCCTCGGTGGAGGTCGATCCGTTCAAGGTGCAGACCCTGATTCCGTCGGCCGAGGACTTCCCCCTGCCGGAAGACGGACTGAACCTGCGCTGGCCCGACCCGCCGCTGGTGCAGGAGAAGCGCCTGCTGCACCACAAGCTCTACGCCGCGCTCGCCTACTGCCGGCTCAACCAGCTCAACCGCACCGTCATCGACAGCCCGAACGCGAAGCTGGGCATCATCACCAGCGGCAAGAGCTACCTCGACGTGCGCCAGGCGCTCGACGACCTCGGCATCGACGAAGCCAAGGCGGCCGCCATCGGCCTGCGCCTGTACAAGGTCGGCATGGTGTGGCCGCTCGAGGCCGAAGGCGTGCGCAAGTTTGCCGAAGGATTGGATGAGATCCTGGTGATCGAGGAGAAGCGCCAGTTCCTCGAGTACCAGCTCAAGGAAGGGCTCTACAACTGGAAGGACGAGGTGCGCCCGCGCGTGATCGGCAAGTTCGACGAGAAGGGCGAGTGGGCGCTGCCGCATGCTGACTGGTTGTTGCCCGCCGCCGGCGAGCTGACGCCGGCGATGATTGCGCGCGCTATCGCCGCGCGCATCGCGCGCTTCCACACCTCGGACCGCATCAAGGCACGGCTCGCCTTCATCGAGGCCAAGGAGGCGGCGCTCGCGCGGCCGCGGCTGTCGATTGCGCGCGTGCCGCACTATTGTTCCGGCTGCCCGCACAACACCTCGACCAAGGTGCCCGAGGGCTCGCGCGCCATCGCCGGCATCGGCTGCCACTACATGGCGACCTGGCTGTCGCCCGAGCACACCCAGACCTTCTGCCAGATGGGTGGGGAGGGCGTGCCCTGGATTGGCCAGGCGCCCTTCACCGATACCCCGCACGTCTTCGCCAACCTCGGCGACGGCACCTACATGCACTCGGGCATCCTCGCCATCCGCGCGGCGGTGGCGGCGAAGGTGAACATCACCTACAAGATCCTCTACAACGACGCGGTGGCGATGACCGGCGGCCAGCCGCACGACGGCACGCTGTCGGTACCGATCATCGCCCGCCAGCTGCTTGCCGAGGGCGTGGGCACCGTGGTGGTGGTCAATGACGGCACGCCGCGCGCCTATGGTCCGGCCGACCTGCCGCACGGCGTCGGCGTGCGCCACCGCGACGAACTCGATGCCGTGCAGCGTGAACTGCGCACGGTGCCGGGGGTGACCGCAATCATCTACGACCAGACCTGTGCCGCCGAGAAGCGCCGCCGCCGCAAGCGCGGCAAGTTCCCCGACCCGGCCAAGCGCGTGGTCATCAACGACCATGTGTGCGAAGGCTGCGGCGACTGCAGCGACAAGTCGAACTGCATGTCGGTGGGCGCGGTGGAGACCGAATTCGGCCGCAAGCGCTTCATCGACCAGAGCTCGTGCAACAAGGACTATTCCTGCGTGAAGGGCTTTTGCCCGAGCTTCGTCACCATAGAGGGCGGCAAGCTGAGAAAGGGCAAAGCCAGCGGCGCGCGCGCACTCGGCGGCCGTCTTGCGGGCGAACTCCCCGAGCCGCAGCTGCCGTCCACCTCCGCGCCCTGGGGCATCCTGATCACCGGCGTTGGCGGCACCGGCGTGGTGACGATCGGCGCGCTGCTGGGCATGGCCGCCCACCTCGAAGGCAAGGGCATCTCGGTGCTCGACATGGCGGGCCTGGCGCAGAAGGGTGGCGCGGTGTGGTCGCATGTGCGCATCGCCGACCGCCAGGAATTGCTCCATGCCGCGCGCGTCGCCGCCGGCGAGGCCAACGCGGTGATCGGCTGCGACCTGGTGGTGGCGGCCAGCGACGAGTCGCTCGCCAAGATGCAGCACGGCCTCACCCGCGTCGTCATCAACCGCGACCAGACCAACACCAGCGAGTTCGTGCGCGGTTTCGCCGCCCAGGCGCGCAGCGGCAACGTCAGCGCCAACCCGGACCCGCAGTTCCCGGCGGCCTCGATGGAAGCGCAGATCGTCGATGCGGTCGGTGCGGACAAGGCCGAGTTCCTCGACGCCACCCGCATCGCCACCGACCTGCTCGGCGACTCGATCGCCACCAACCTGTTCATGCTCGGCTATGCCTGGCAGCGCGGCCTGGTGCCGTTGTCGCGGCAGGCGATCGAGCGTGCGATCGAGATCAACGGCGCCGCGGTCGAGGCCAACAAGGCTGCGTTCCTGTGGGGCCGGCGCGCGGCGTTGGATCTGAAGGCGGTGATTGAGGCGGCCAAGCCGCAGTTCGGCACGCCGGAACACCACAAGCTCTCGACCAGCGTCGACGAGGTGATCGTCCGCCGCAAGGCCCAGCTCACGGACTACCAGAACGCCGCCTACGCCAAGCGCTACGCGAAGCTGGTCGAGCGCGTGCGTGCCGCGGAAGCGAAGCTCGCGCCCGGCATCACCCTGCTGACCGAGGCGGTCGCGCGGGGCTACCACAAGCTGCTTGCCTACAAGGATGAGTACGAGGTCGCGCGCCTGTACACCGCGACCGACTTCCTCAAGCGCGTGGAGGAGCAGTTCGAGGGCGACTACACGCTCGTCTTCCACCTCGCCCCGCCCACCCTGGCGGACAAGGACCCGCAGACCGGCGAATTGAAGAAGAAGGCCTACGGCCCCTGGATGCTCAAAGCGATGGGAACGCTGGCGAAGTTCCGTCACCTGCGTGGCTCGATGCTCGACCCCTTCGCCCGCAGCCACGATCGTAGGCTCGACCGCGAGCTGATTGCCGACTACGAGGGCGTGGTTGAGGAGATCATCACGAACCTCGATCACAGCAACCACGAAGCGGCGATCGAGCTGGCTGCCATCCCCGACCAGATCCGTGGCTATGGCCACGTGCGCGAGCGCTACCTCGCCAGCGCCCGCAAGCGCCAGGCTGCCCTGCTCGAGGATTTCCGCCACCGCCGCCCGCCCAGCGCCCCGCTCGCAACCAAGGCGCGCAAGACCATCGCCATCATCCCCGGCTGAAGATCAATGGGGTCTGACCCCATTGATCCGACCCGTCGATTCAGAGCACCGCGTTTCACGCCCTGCCTGCCCCGGCCTGCCACGAGCAGCGCCGGGCGGGACGGCGCATACCCACGTTCCCACAAGGAAGGAGACACAGCATGGCCGTATTTTCCCTGAGCGACTTCGCCGACCACGAGCAGGTGGTCTTCGTCAGCGACGACAAGAGTGGACTGAAGGCGATCATCGCCGTCCACAATTCCAACCTCGGCCCCGCGCTCGGCGGTTGCCGTATGTGGCCGTATGCCAGCGAGGACGAGGCGATCCGCGACGTGCTGCGCCTGTCGCGCGGCATGACCTACAAGTCGGCGATGGCCAATCTGAAGCTCGGTGGCGGCAAGTCGGTGATCATCGGCAACCCGCGCACGCAGAAGACACCTGAGCTCCTGGCCGCCTTCGCACGCGCGCTCGAGCAGCTGAACGGCCGCTACATCGCCGCCGAGGACTCCGGTACCAGCGTCGCCGACATGAAGTACATGACGCAATTCACCCAGCATGTGGCCGGCATCCACGACAAGCCCTCGGACGAGGGCACGCGCAGCGGTGACCCGTCGCCCGCCACCGCCTACGGCACCTTCATCGGCATCCAGGCTGCGGTGAGGGAGCGCCTCGGCCGCGATTCGCTCGACGGCCTGCGCGTCGCCGTGCAGGGCGTGGGCAACGTCGGCTTCGATCTCGTCCGCCAGCTCAAGGAGGCCGGCGCCCAGCTGTGGGTTACCGACATCCATCGCGAGCCGCTCGTGCAGGCCGGCCGCGAGCTTGGCGCCACGGTGGTCGCGCCGGAGGAGATCTTCAGCCTCGACGTCGATGTCTTTGCCCCCTGCGCGCTCGGTGCCATCCTCAACGACAGCACCATCCCGCAGCTGAAGGCGAAGATCGTCGCCGGCGCCGCCAACAACCAGCTCGCCGAGGCCCGCCACGGCCTCGAGCTGATGAAGCGCGGCATCCTGTATGCGCCCGACTATGTCATCAACGCCGGCGGCATCATCGACGTCTATCACGAGCGCATCGGCTTCGACCGCAGCGCGCTGCTCAAGCATATCGAGGGCATCCATGACAACCTGATGGAGGTCTTCGAGCGCGCGCGCAAGGAAGAGCGGCCAACCGGCGAGGTGGCGGACGCCATCGCCGAGGAGCGCTTCAAGCGCTGAGCGGGGCAGGGGCGCCGTGCATCAGGCGCCCCTGTGTCGACCGACTCTCGGTCCGCCGGACCTGCCGTGGACTCGGCGCTTGGCCCGGCGGCCGGCAGGATCAGTCGGAGGCGCTAATGCGAATGGCTTGCGCGTTCGTTCGCATCCTTCCTTGCCTTTCTGGTTCTGCTGCTTATAGTGAATCTAAAGTCCCGGTCGCCTTGGCCGGGTCGTCAAGGTGGCGAGCGGCGGGCAGTCACACCCCAACACGGTCCCCGCGCCAGATCTCACACACGTACACAGGGAGCCCGCAGACCTTCATTTGCGCTTTTCCGGCGGCATCACACCCATAACGATAAGAGGGGGTCGGCAGTGAGACACCATTCATCCGGGTTGAGGCAAGCAAGGACGTATCTGAACCATCCCACGGCCGCAGCCACGCTGCTCGCGGCCAGTTTCCCGGCGGGCGCGCAGGAAGCCCGCTTCAACATGACGCGCGGCGCCACAGAGATCAGCCAGCAGGTCTTCGACCTGCACATGACGATCTTCTACATCTGCGTCGCCATCGCGCTGGTCGTATTCAGCCTGATGTTCTGGTCCATCGTGCATCACCGCAAGTCCAAGGGGGCGGTGCCGGCACAGTTCCACGGCAGCATGAAGATCGAGATCCTGTGGACCGCAATCCCGGTGCTGATCCTGGTGGCGATGGCGGTGCCGGCCACGCGCACGCTGGTCGCAATGGAGGACGTCTCGGCCTCTGAGCTCACCGTGCTGGTCACCGGCTCGCAGTGGAAGTGGCACTACAAGTACCTCGACTACCCGATCGAGTACTACTCGGTTCTCGCCACCCCGCGCGCGCAGATCGCCAATGAGGCTGACAAGGCCCCCGACTACCTGATGGCGGTGGACAAGCCGCTGGTGCTGCCCACCGGCAAGAAGGTGCGCTTCCTGCTCACCGCCGACGACGTGATCCATTCGTGGTGGGTGCCCGACTTCGCAATCAAGAAGGACGCCGTGCCCGGCTTCATCAACGAGACCTGGACGCGGGTCGACAAGCCGGGCCTGTATTACGGCAAGTGTGCCGAGCTGTGCGGCCGCGACCACGGCTTCATGCCGGTGGCGGTCGATGTGAAGACCCCCGAGGACTTCGAGGCCTGGGCGGCGCAGCAGGTCGCGGCCGCCGAGCAGGCGAAGGCCGAGGCCGCGACCGCCGGCCCGATGGCGATGGACGAGCTGATGGCGATCGGCCAGGAGGTCTACGACCGCGCCTGTGTGGCGTGTCACCAGCCCAACGGCGAAGGCCTGGCCGGCGTGTTCCCGGGGCTGAAGGGGAGCACCATCGCTACCGGCGATGCGGCGGCGCACCTCCACATTGTGTTGTTCGGCAAGGCCGGCACCGCGATGCAGGCCTTCGGCAAGCAGCTGAGCGCGAAGGAACTCGCCGCCGTGATCACCTACGAGCGCAACGCCTGGGGCAACGCCAAGGGCGACATGGTGCAGCCAGCCGATGTTGCGGCCGCGATCGAGAAGGGGGAGTAAGCGATGAGCACCCAGATCACAGGCACCCTGGACGCGCATGGCGCTGCAGGTCACGCGCATGACCACGACCACAAGCCGCGCGGCCTCGCGCGCTGGCTGTTCAGCACCAACCACAAGGACATCGGCACGCTCTACCTGCTGTTCTCGCTGACCATGCTGTTCATCGGCGGCAGCCTGGCGATGGTGATCCGCGCCGAGCTGTTCCAGCCCGGGCTGCAGTTCGTCGATCCGCACTTCTTCAACCAGATGACCACGGTGCACGGCCTGGTGATGGTGTTCGGCGCGGTGATGCCGGCCTTCGTCGGCCTGGCCAACTGGATGATTCCGCTGATGATCGGCGCGCCCGACATGGCGCTGCCGCGGGTGAATAACTGGAGCTTCTGGATCCTGCCGTGCGCGTTCACGATCCTGCTGTCCACGCTGTTCATGGAGGGCGGCGCGCCGGCGGCGGGGTGGACCTTCTACGCGCCGCTGTCGACCACCTACAGCGGCGACTCCACCGCCTTCTTCGTGCTCGCGGTGCACCTGATGGGCGTGTCCTCGATCATGGGTGCGATCAACGTCATCGTCACCATCTGGAACATGCGCGCGCCTGGCATGGGCTGGATGAAGCTGCCGCTCTTCGTGTGGACCTGGCTGATCACCGCCTTCCTGCTCATCGCGGTGATGCCGGTGCTGGCCGGCGTGGTCACCATGGTGCTCACCGACAAGTACTTCGGCACCAGCTTCTTCGACGCCGCGGGCGGTGGCGACCCGGTGATGTTCCAGCATATCTTCTGGTTCTTCGGCCACCCGGAGGTGTACATCATGATCCTCCCGGCCTTCGGCATCGTCTCCAGCATCATCCCCACCTTCGCGCGCAAGCCGCTGTTCGGCTACGAGTCGATGGTGGTGGCCACCGCCAGCATCGCCTTCCTGTCCTTCATCGTCTGGGGCCACCACATGTTCACCACCGGCATGCCGGTGGTGGCCGAGCTCTTCTTCATGTACGCCACCATGCTGATCGCCGTGCCCACCGGGGTGAAGGTGTTCAACTGGGTGGCGACGATGTGGCGCGGGTCGATGAGCTTCGAGGTGCCGATGATGTTCTCGCTCGCCTTCATCGTGCTGTTCACGATCGGCGGCTTCTCCGGCCTGATGCTGGCCATCATCCCGGCCGACTTCCAGTACCAGGACACCTACTTCGTCGTCGCCCACTTCCACTACGTGCTGGTGACCGGCGCGGTGTTCGGCATCATCGCCGCGGTGTACTACTGGATCCCGAAGTGGACCGGCGTGATGTACAACGAGCGCCTCGCCCAGGTGCATTTCTGGTGCTCGCTGGTTTCGGTGAACATGCTGTTCTTCCCGATGCACTTCGTCGGCCTGGCCGGCATGCCGCGCCGCATCCCCGACTACGCGCTGCAGTTCGCCGACCTCAACGCCTTCATGAGCATCGGTGGCTTCCTTTTCGGCCTGTCGCAGCTGCTGTTCGTGTGGGGCGTGGTGCGCTGCATGCGCGGCATCGGCGACAAGGCGACCGACCAGGTGTGGGAAGGCGCGCAGGGGCTGGAGTGGGAAGTGCCGTCTCCCGCGCCGTACCACACCTTCGACACCCCGCCGGTCGTGAAGTAAGCGCACGGCGGCGCAGGGAGGACGTGCAATGTCTGCCCACCGTAGCCTGATCAACAAGCTGCTGTTTGCCTGCGTGGCGATGTTCGCCTTCGGCTTTGCACTCGTGCCGCTGTACGACGTGTTCTGCGACATCACCGGCATCAACGGCAAGACCGACAAGGTTGCCGCCGCGGCCCCGGACCGCATCGACCGCGGGCGCGAGATCACGGTCGAGTTCCTCGCCACCCATGATCCGGCCGTGGCGGTGGACTTCGCGCCGCAGACCGCGCGCATCCAGCTCAATCCGGGCGACCTGCAGGTGGTCGAGTTCATGGTCGAGAACCGCAGCGACCAGCCGATCGTCACCACCGCCGTGCCTTCCGTGTCGCCCGGCGAGGCGGCCCGCCACTTCATGAAGATCGAATGCTTCTGCTTTCAGGAGCAGCCGCTGGCGCCGGGCGAGCGCAAGTCCATGCCGGTGCAGTTCTACGTCGATCCGGCGCTACCTGCGCGCTTCAAGACAATGACTTTGTCTTACCGCCTGTATCGCAGCGTGGGCCAGACGGCGAGTCGCTGAAGTCATGCGGCCCGGGCGCAGGCTGCGCTCGGGCCCGCAGCAAGGGAGGGGCAACATGACCACGACCACGCATGAGAAGTACTACGTGCCGCACGACAGCGCCTGGCCGATCGTCGGCGCGCTCGCGCTGCTGCTGATCGGCTATGGCGCGGCGCTGTGGCTCAGCCAGCTCGACCAGCCCGACGCGCGCAGCGGCCCCTGGGTGCTCGCCGCGGGCGTGGCCCTGCTGGTGGTGACGCTGTTCGGCTGGTTCGGCAAGGTCATCGACGAATCCCAGCGCGGGCTGTATTCCGCCCAGCTCGACCGCTCGTTCCGCCAGTGCATGAGCTGGTTCATCTTCTCCGAGGTCATGTTCTTCCTCGCCTTCTTCGGTGCGCTGTTCTATGCGCGCATGGTGTCGGTGCCCTGGCTCGATGGCGCCAGCAACAACGCCATGACCGCAGAGATCCTGTGGCCGGATTTCGAGGCCGCGTGGCCGCTGTTGAAGACCCCCGGCGGCACCGAGACCCAGGCCATGCCGTGGTCGGGCCTGCCGCTGTGGAACACGCTGATCCTGCTCGCCTCGTCGGTGACGCTGCAGGTGGCCCACGTGGCGATCGAGCAGGGCAATCGGCTGCGCCTGAAGCTCTTCCTGGCGATCACCGTGCTGCTCGGGGTGAGCTTCCTGTTCCTGCAGGGCTACGAGTACATGCACGCCTACGACGACCTGGGCCTGCGCCTGGACTCGGGCGTGTATGGCAACACCTTCTACCTGCTCACCGGCTTTCATGGCCTGCACGTCACCATCGGCGCGCTGATCCTGCTGGTGATGCTGCTGCGGATCGTGATCAAGGACCACTTCACCGCCGAGCACCACTTCGGCTTCCAGGCTGCGGCCTGGTACTGGCACTTCGTGGATGTGGTGTGGTTGAACCTGTTCATCTTCGTCTATGTGCTGTGAGGCTGGAGCGATGCGGGCAGGCGATCGAGATGGGTGGGTTCAGTACGGGCGGGCTCAGTACGGTCGGGCGTTGGGCGTGATCACCCCGGTGGCGAGCAGCGCCAGCAGCAGCGCCATCACCGCGACCGAGAACGCGAGGCGGCGGCCGAGGTGTTTCGACATCCGGGTGCTGCTGTCGCCGCCCTTCAGCATCACGAACAGCGCTTGGAAAAGGCTCACGACGACCAGGACGAGCAGCACCACGATCACGAGCTTGATGGCGAGCGAGCTGGTCATGAAAATTCTCCGGCGGGTGGCGAGGTATGGCGATGAAGGTTAGCGCGTTCGGCCACTGCTGGGTGCTGCGCTGGCCGTGGGTGCTCGCGGTGCTGGCGGTCGCCGCGGTGCCCGTGGGGCTATCAGTGTGGCAGTGGCAGCGTGGCGAGGACAAGCTGGCGACGCTGGCCCGCATCGCGCAGTGGGAGCGCGAGGGCGCGGTGGGCCTGGCGCGGCTGGCGGAACTGCATGCGCCTGTGGGACGCGAGGCGGCCGGTGTGGCCACCGCGCGCACCACCCCAGCGCAGAGCGGCGATTCGACCCGCACGCTGGTCGAAGACCGGGCGGCGCAGGGCGTGCCGGTCACGCTCGATGGCATGCAGCTCGACTTTGAAGCGCGCTGGATCGCGCCCATGGTATGGCTGGTGGATAACCGCATCGTCGAACGCCAGCCCGGTTATGACGTGGTGATCGCGGTCGAAGACGTCGCCGATGCGCGCGCCGCGGGCAGCAGCGGCGCGGCGCCGCGTGCGGCGCTGGTCAATCTGGGCTGGATCGCGGCCGAGGGCGGGCGTGATGCGCTGCCGCTGCCGGCGATCCCGTCGCAGCTGCGCGTGCAGGGCATCTTCCGCACCGACGTCACCGGCCTCTTGCTCGGTGCCAACGTCGAGGACCACGGGCGCTGGCCGATGCGCATCCAGCAGGCTGGCCCGGCGCAACTCGCGGGCTGGCTGGCGGTGCCGCTGGCGCCCGGGCTGATCTACCAGCAGCAGGGCTCGCCCTTCCACGTCCATTACCGGCCGGTGGTGCTGCCACCCGAGCGCCACCGCGGCTACGCGCTGCAGTGGGGTCTGATCGCGCTGGCGGTGATCGGCGTCGCGCTCGCCGCCAGCGCGCGCCGGTTGCCCGCCGCCTCTCGGGAGATCGCTCATGAGCAGTCGTAAGTTTCTCAGCCTGTTCCTGCTCTGCGCCCTGGTGCCGCTGGCGGCGGCATGGGCGAGTTTGCGCTTTGGTTGGTTTGCCGCAGCACCAACGGTCAACCACGGCGAGTGGCTGACGCAGGAGCTGCGCCTGCTGCCCCCGCCCGCGCAGGGTGGCGGGCAATGGCATCTGGTCTATGTGCCGGCGGGGGAGGGCGAGTTGACTTGTCTTGATGGGCAGGATGCGTCGGCCAGGACGGATGGCGACCGTGCAACGACGACCCGGGCGGTCGCCCCGGCCACGCGCTGCGAGCAGGCGCTGTTGATCCTGCAGCAACTCCACGCCGGGCTCGGACGCAAGCAGGCTCGGGTGCAGGCGCTGGTGCTGGCGGCGGAGGACCCAGCGGCACGGGCACGTTATCCACATATCGCATGGCAGGCTGCGCAGATCAGCGATACCGCGCTCCTGGGGCGTATCGTGCTGGTCGATCCGCGCGGCCTGGCGCTGCTGCGCTATGCGGTTGAGCCGGGGGCTGCGCAGGCGCAGCGCGTGGCGGGCGAAATCCGTAGCGACCTGCTGAGGCTGATGAACTACGACCGCAGCGGGGTATGAGGAGGTGGCGATGAAACGTGCGCGCTGGCTGGTGAATGTGACTCTGGTGCTCGCGCTCGCGGTGATCGCACTCGGCGCCTATACCCGGCTCACCGATGCAGGGCTCGGCTGTCCGGACTGGCCCGGCTGCTACGGCCGGCTCACGCCTCCGGTGCACGACACGCACATCGCCGCGGCGCAGGCACGCTTTCCCGACGCCCGGGTCGATCCCTTCAAGGCACGCAACGAGATGGTGCACCGCTACCTTGCCGGCCTGCTCGGGTTGTGCGTGCTGGCGATCTTCGTCGTCTCGCGCCGCCTGCCGCGCGGGCGCGGGTTGGCCGCGGCGCTGCTGGGGCTGGTGGTGTTCCAGGCTGCGCTCGGCATGTGGACGGTGACCATGAACCTGATGCCGGTGGTGGTGGTGGCGCACCTCTGCGGCGGTTTCGCGCTGCTGTCGTTGTTGGCGCTGCTGCGCTTCGAACTCGGCCGCGATGTCGGCGCGACGCTGCCGCGACCCGCGCCGGCATCGGCAGCAGGCGGCCCCTGGGGCGCCCGCCTGCTGCCGCTCGCCTGGCTGGCCTTTGTCGTGTTGCTGGCGCAGATCGTGCTCGGAGGCTGGACCTCGGCCAACTACGCGGCCGCGGTGTGTTACCAGTTGCCCTTCTGCGAGAGCGGCTGGAGCGCCCAGTTCTCGCTGCGCGCTGCCTTCAGCCTGCCGCTCGGTCACGAGACCTATGAATTCGGCGTGCTGCCCTACGAGGCGCGCATGAGCATCCACGTCTTGCACCGCATGGGCGCGCTGGTCGCCACCGGCGTGGTCGGCAGCCTGGTGCTGCTGTGCTGGCGCCACGCGGCAGACGCGCGATTGCGCCAGTTGGCGGCCGGTGTCGGGGGGCTGCTCGCGCTGCAGGTGACGCTCGGTCTGATCAACGTCATTGGCCAGGTACCACTCCTGAACGCAGTCGCGCACAACCTCACCGCCGCCTGCCTGCTTGCCACCCTGGTGCTGCTGATCCGGCAGTTGCACGTGCAGGCGGGGCGGAACGCAGCTTCCTGCAGGCAGTCGCCGGTCGGGCGCTCGTGTGCGATGGTGGTTGAAAGCCCGGTGAAGGCCCGGTAGCTGATGTCAAGGGGCGCCAAGTAAAGCGCGCGGCGCCATGCCGCGAACCGGGCCCAGCAGTGAGATGAAGGGGAGACGAACATGGACGGCTACAAGCGTATTCCGACGGTGGCGGCCAGCCTGGGCGAGGCGCTCGCGCTCGGTCGCGCCTTCTGGCAGCTCACCAAGCCGCGGGTGGTGGCGCTGCTGGTGCTGACCGCCTGGGTGGGCATGATGCTCTCCAGCGAGGGCCTGCCCGATCCCGCGCGGATGGCGGTGGCGAGCCTGGGCATCGCGATGGTGTCGGGTGCGGCGGCCGCCTTCAATCACGTGCTCGACCAAAAGATCGATGCCCGCATGGCCCGTACGCGGATGCGACCGCTTCCCTCCGGTCGGCTCAGCAACGCGCAGGCGGTGAGCTTCGCCTTCGCACTTTCCGCGGCGGGATTTACGCTGCTGCTGGTCACGGTCAACGCGCTCACCGCATGGCTGACGTTGGCCGGCCTGTTCGGCTACGCGGTGATCTACACCGTGTTCCTCAAGCGCGCCACGCCGCAGAACATCGTCATCGGCGGGGTGGCGGGGGCGCTGCCGCCTGTGCTGGGGTGGACGGCGATCGCCGGCAGCGTCGGTGCCGAGGCCCTGTTGCTGATGATGATCATCTTCACATGGACCCCGCCGCACTTCTGGGCGCTTGCCATCCACCGGGTCGAGGATTACCGCCGCGCCGGTCTGCCGATGCTGCCGGTCACCCACGGCATCGAATTCACCCGCACCCTGGTGCTGCTGTACACCGTGCTCCTGCTGGCGGTGTGCCTGCTGCCGTATCTGGTGGGGATGAGCGGGTTGCTCTACCTCGCCGGCGGCCTGGCGCTGAACCTGCAGTTCCTGCGCCACGCCTGGCGGCTCAAGTTCGCCCCGCGTGCCGACACCGCGATCCGCACCTTCCGCTTCTCGATCACCCACCTGATGCTGCTGTTCCTCGTGCTGCTGGTGGATCACTATCTGTGATCGAGGGCCGCGCTCTTTGGCGAGCAACTTCGGGATCGCCGCCCAATAGTGCTCCAGCTCGCAGTCGCCGACGCCGCTGATGCCGGACAGCTTCGCCTGTGTCTGCGGGCGGGTCTTCGGTCAGGCGGGGTACGGTGCGGCGCCCGCCGGCAGGCTGTGGGCGGCGGATAGGGGCAATGGGGTTCGGTTCGATCGCGCCCAGGGCGCCTTGCGAGGGCGTCTGCTCGTTTCCGACATTCTGTCGGCTCTTCGGAGTGCAGCCGGGGGCTTCTGCGTGTGGAGCAGCGTTCGGTGCTGTCGGAAGAATTTACACATCAAATCTGGGATGGAGCGTGCGTTTTCGTAACTGCATGAAATATAACTGTAAATTATTTTGGCATCATTCCTGCTTGTATTGTCCGTGCAGTCGTTTTTCGGATACTTTGCGGAGAAGCCAACATGAAGCTACGTAAATGCTTTGCCGGGGTGGTCATTGCCCTCGGCGTGGGAGTGGGGCCGGCGCAGGCAGCTTTGATCGACCTGGGTTTTGCGCTGGATCGTTCCGGCAGCGTCGGAGGGACGAACTGGAGCACAGTCGTCAATGGGCTGGCCAACGCGCTGTCCTTGATCCCGACTTCGGGGACCAACCAGTACCGCATCGCAGTTTCCTCCTTTGCGAGCACGGCGACGCTGGATCTGGCGCCGACGATCGTCACCTCCGGGAATCTGGTGTCCCTGCAAGACATCATTCGCGGCCTCACCTACACGGGCGGAGGCACCAACATCTCGACCGCGACCACGGCGCTTACGACAGCCTACACGGGCTTGGGGTTCGGAGACTTGAGTCTTCTGAACATCAGTACCGATGGTTCGAGCTCCGGGCCTGCAGCGTTGGATCTGCGAAACTCACTCGTCACCGCCGGTTGGGATAGCATCAGCGCCGAGGCGATCGGCTCGTTCAATCTGACCTACCTTGAGGCCCTCGTGTCGCCGAATCCTGGTGTCACGACCAGCGACCCGAACGCCCTGCCGAATCCGCTGCAGCAGGGTTTCGTGCTGACGGTGAACAGTTTTGCGGGTTACGAAGGGGCGCTGGCCGCCAAGGTCCGCCGTGTGGTGGATGATACCGGTGGCGGCACGGTGCCTGAGCCCACCAGCCTCGCCTTGCTTGGTCTGGGCATGTTCGGCCTGGCCGCCATGCGCCGTCGTCGCGACGAAGGTATGCTGCAGACTGCCGCCTGAGGCACTTCGGAAACTTCGATGTGAATCAAGAGGGTGCCCCCTTGGCCGCCCTCCAGATCCGGCCCTCTCCGATGCGCGGGGCGGGCCGGTGTTCTTTGGAAGGCGGCGCGCGTCGACTCAGCGGGCCTCGCCCACGATCTCCAGGATCGCCGCGCCGTAGTGTTCCAGCTTGCGATCGCCCACACCGCTGATGCCGGCGAGCTCGGCCAGCGACTGCGGGCGGTGGAGGGCGATCTCGCGCAGCGTGGCGTCGGGGAAGACGACGTAGGCGGGCACGTTGCGCTCCTTGGCCGTGGCGAAGCGCCAGGCGCGCAGGCGGTCGAAGAGGGTGGTGGGGATGCCCGCGGGGAGGTCGGCCGGGGGGCTGCTGCGGCGCTTGCCGCGGCTGCGGCTGCGTTCGCGCTCGAGGCGCAGGTGGAATTCGGCCTCGCCGCGCAGCAGCGGGCGCGCGGCGTCGGTAAGGCGCAGGGCGTTGTAGCGTTCGTGGTCCACCGCGACGAACTCGCGCGCGACGAGCTGGCGGAACACCGTGCGCCAGCGCTTCTCGTCGAACTCGCTGCCGATGCCGAAAGTGGTGATGTCCTGATGGCCACGCTCGACGACCTTGTCGGTGCGTTCGCCGCGCAGCACGTCGATCAGGTGGCCGGCGCCATAGCGCTGTCCGGTGCGATACACGCAGCTCAACGCCTTGCGTGCGGCTTCGGTGGCGTCCCAGGTCTGCGGCGGGTTGAGGCAGTTGTCGCAGTTGCCGCAGGAGCTGGATTCCTCGCCGAAATAGGCGAGCAGGTGCTGGCGGCGGCAGGTGGTGGCTTCGACCAGGCCGACCAGCACGTCGAGCCGGTTGCGGGCCAGGCGCTTGAACTCCTCGCTCGCCTCGGATTCGTCGATCATGCGCCGCTGCTGCACCACGTCCTGCGCCCCCCACGCCATCCACGCCTGCGCCGGCAGGCCGTCTCGGCCGGCGCGGCCGGTTTCCTGGTAGTAGCCCTCGATCGAGCGCGGCAGGTCGAGGTGCGCGACGAAGCGCACGTCGGGCTTGTCGATGCCCATGCCGAAGGCGATGGTCGCCACCATGATCAGGCCGTCTTCGCGCAAAAAGCGCGTCTGGTGCTCGGCGCGCATCTCCTGTGCCATACCTGCGTGGTAGGGCAGGGCGTTGAGGCCCTGCTCCTGCAGCCAGGCAGCGGTCTCTTCCACCTTGCGCCGCGACAGGCAATACACGATGCCCGCCTGGCCGGGGCATTCCTCGCGGATGAAGTGCAGCAACTGGCGGCGCGCGTCGTCCTTGTCAACGATGGTGTAGCGGATGTTGGGGCGGTCGAAGCTGGAGACGAAGCGGCGCGCGCGGGTCAGGTTCAGCCGCTCGGCGATTTCTTCGCGGGTCTGGCGGTCGGCGGTGGCGGTGAGTGCGATGCGCGGGATGGCGGGGTAGCGTTCGGGCAGGATCGAGAGTTGCAGGTACTCGGGGCGGAAGTCGTGCCCCCACTGTGATACGCAGTGCGCCTCGTCGATCGCGAACAGTGCCAGCCGGCCGGTGTCGCGCAGGTGGTCGAGCTGGTCGAGGAAGCGTGGCGTCATCAGCCGTTCGGGGGCGACGTAGAGCAGGTCGAGCGTGCCGTCCCAGAGCGCGCGCTCCACACTGCGCGCGGCGTCCATGTCCAGGCTCGAGTTGAGGAAGGCGGCGTTGACGCCGGCTTCGACCAGCGCACTTACCTGGTCCTGCATCAGCGCGATCAGCGGTGAAACGACGATCGCGGTGCCTTCTCGCAGCAGCGCGGGAATCTGGTAGCACAGCGACTTGCCGCCGCCGGTGGGCATCAGCACCAGCGCGTCGCCGCCGCGGGCCACGTGCTCGACGATCTGCTGCTGCTCGCCGCGGAAGGCGGGATAGCCGAAGACGTGCTCGAGAATGCGGTGTGCCGACTCGGTGAGGGCCGCGTCACCGGCGACCGCGCAAGGCTCGCCCGCCACGGCGTGCGGAGGCGCCGGTTCGGCGGCGGAAGGGCGGTGGGTGTCGGTGTTGGGGAAGGGCTGGGCGTCGGGGTCGGCAAACATGCGCGCATTTTACCGCCGCAGCTCAAGGCTCGGGCTGGCGATCGAGGGGGGCGCGAATGAGCTGGACGGGATTGGTGGGACGGGCGGTTGCCCTGGCCGCCGATCAGGGGTGTCTCGTGCGCCAGTCCTGCAGGGCGGCCAGGGTGTCATCGAGGCCGCCTACCACCTGGATGCCCGGGAGTCGCTTCTGCTTGTCACGGACCGCCGCGCCACCAGCCCAGATGTCGAGTTCGGGCGGCAGCATCTCGCGCAGCGCGAGCAGGCCGTCGATCGCCTGGCGGGCGGGATAGGCGATGCTGAAGGACAGGCCGACGATGTCGAAGCCGCCACTCATGGCAGCGCTGCGGATGTCGGCGAGCGGGGTGCGGGTGCCGAGCGACAGGCAGCTGGCTCCTTCCGGCACGAGCATGGCTTCGGCCATCAGCAGGCCGAGCACGTGCTCCTCCTCGGGGAAGGTGGTCAGCAGCACCCGCGGTCGTCCGCCGTTGGCGGCATGGGTCCCAATTGCGCCGCGAAGCACGTTCTGCACCTGCTCGGTGAACAGATGCTCTTCGGCCACGTCGACCTCGCCGCGCATCCACGCCTCGCCCACCGCCGCGGCGAGCGGGGCGATGGTGTCGGCGACAAAGCGCTGCAGGCCCTGCTTCAACAGCGTCTGGCGCAGCGCGGCGGCGAGCTCGGCGCTGCGGTGAAGGCGCACCAGCTCGAGCAAGCCGTCGTCGCAACGGCCAGTGGCGCTCACGTTCGGGCACAGGCAGCCGTCGAGCATCTCGCTCAGCTCCTGGACGCTCGCGCCGACGATACCCGCCGGGCGCCGTCCGTGGTCGATCAGGCGTCGGATCAGGCGCAGCTTCTCGACCTGCTCGGTCGGATAGAGACGTTCTCCATTCGCATCGCGTGACGGGGCAGGAAAGCCGTACCGTCGTTCCCACACGCGCAGCGTGTCCTTGGCCAGGCCGGTGTCACGCTCGACGGCGGCGATACTGAAAGCGGCTTCGGGTTGGGTGGGGGCGTTCATCGAGGACGTGTTCAATTCGTTACAGGGAGCGATTGACCTGATCTTAGGCATCCGCCCCCAGTTTGTCCAGGACAAACTGGGTCAGGAAACGGGGCTGTCTCGCTGGGCGAAGGAGGGTGCCGGACTCATGCGCCTTCGTGCGCGGATTCCTGTTCCGCTGCGTCCTTGGCCTGCTGCGGGCTGAGATCGCCGTCCAGCACCGCCAGCATGCGTGCGGCCTTGGCCACCTGTTCGACGGCGCGCCGCTCCATGCTCGCCAGACGCAGCCAGTCCTGCATCGTGCCGATGTCGATGCGGGCATGCGCGCCGGCAAGCAGCAGTGCCTCCTTGAACGCCTGGTAGCGCGCTTCGGTTTCCTCCAGGCGCACCTCGACGGCCACCGCGCTGAAGTCGCCGCGTGCCGCGTCTGCGCCCGCGGCCAGGGTGGCGGTCGCCTGGCGGAAGGCGGCGGCAGCGTGCTCGAGTTCGGCATCGGGCGGCGCGCCCAGCGTGGTGGCCAGTGCGCAGGCCTGGCGCACGGCGAGCACTGCGCTCTCCTGGTACTGCAGTGCGCGCAGGCTGTGTGCGAGCCCCTCGACCAGTGCGGGCGGCAGGCGGCCTGCACTGAGCTTGCTCACGTAGCTCGAGATGGCTGGCGCAAGGGCATCGAGCGCACTCGCCTGGCGTTCGATCCAGGGCTCGTCCGGGGGCACGCGGGAGGCGGCGGTGAGCGCCGTCACGGCGAAGGACTGCGTGCGGCTGAGCTCGAGCCGCAGTGCGCGCAGGGCGAGGTCCGGCACCGCCAGCGAAGGGGCGTCGAGATGCCGGGGGCGGGCGATCTCTTCCTCGCGACTGCGGAAATGACCGGCAAGGAAGCGCTGCAGCGGGCGTGCCAGCGGCACCATCAGCAATACGCCCAGCAGGTTGAACGCGGAATGGAACATTGCCAACATCACCGCCGGCGTCGCCGGCTGCTCGAACCATTCCCGCAGCAGGCCGAGCAGGCTGATCAGCACCGGCAGCAGCGCGATCGCCACCGCGCCGGTAACGAGGTTGAAGATCACGTGGGTCGCGGCCAGGCGTCGTGCATTCGAGGTCGCGCCGAGCGCGGACAGGATGGCGGTGGAGGTTGTGCCGATGTTGGTGCCGATCACCATTGCGCAGGCGGCCTCGATCGACATCAGTCCGCCCTGTGCGGCGGTGATGATGATTGCGATCACGGCGCCCGAAGCCTGCATCAGCACCGTCAGCAAGGTACCGATGCCGACCAGCGTCAGCCAGCCGAGGACGCCCGGGCTGATGTGGTCCTGCAGGTTCATCTCCGCACCGAAGCCCGAGAACGTGTCCTTGAGCACG
Organism: Thauera sp. ZXT1-4; assembly: GCF_052598215.2. Taxonomy (NCBI): domain Bacteria; kingdom Pseudomonadati; phylum Pseudomonadota; class Betaproteobacteria; order Rhodocyclales; family Zoogloeaceae; genus Thauera; species Thauera sp. ZXT1-4. The sequence goes on from NZ_JBQWSN020000007.1 coordinate 127,935, forward strand.
TCGATGCCCAGGAAGAGCACGCCGAAGCCCGCCAGGGCCTGGCCCAGCGCGCGCTGGCGCACGGTGCGCCCAGCCAGCATCGTCACTGCGCCGATGCCGACGAAGGGGAGGGCGAAGGCGTCGATCTTGAAGCTGAAGCCCAGCGCCGCCACCAGCCAGGCATTGAGGGTGGTACCCACGTTGGAGCCGAAGATCACCCACATCGCGTTCTGCAGCGACAGCAGACCGGTGTTGACGAAGCCGATGCTGGCCACCGTGACCGCGGTTGAGGACTGCACCAGCGCGGTCATCGTCATCCCCGCGCCCAGACCGCGAACAGGCGTGGCGGTGCCACGTTCGAGCAGGCCCTCGAGTGCACGGCCGGCCGCCAGCTTCAGGCCTTCGGTGAGCATGTGCATGCCAAGCAGGAACAGGCCGATGCCGCCGAGCAGGCCGGCAGAGATGGTGTAGGCGTCGATGTGGCTGGTGTCCAGGTTGGCCTCCGCTGGGCAATGATCGTTGTCACGGAAGCGTAATACCGCGGCGTCCGACCGGGGTGTGAATTATGCGCAACAGGGCGCAAACGCTTGTTTCATGTCTGGACAAAAAATCCAGTTTGTCCTGGACAAACGATTGACATGGAGAATGACTCGGTCTAAGGTGAGATCGTCATCAATTCTTGTCCAGGACATAGCTATGAGCGCAAATGTGTTGCGCCGGTGTGCAGGCTCCCTCGCCGCCGCCCTGCTCCTCGTGTCGGCCGCTTCGGCGTCCGCTCCGGTGGTCGAGCACGCGCCGCAGGCGGGCGCTGCGGTGGTGCAGGGCCCGACCGGTGCGGGGGCGTCCATGCCTGCCACGCTCGAACTGATGTTGCTGCTCCATCGTCCCGATCTGCCGCTCCGCCCCCATCCCGCCACGCAAGAGGTCAAACCATGAACGCCCCGGAAAAGTTCTTCCTGCCCGACGTCCAGTCCAGCGCCGACCATCGCGCGCTCGTCATCCAGCATGTGGGCGTGCGCGGCCTGCGCTACCCGATGTCGATTCGCGATGTAGACGCCAGCGTGCAGCACACCGTCGCCACGCTGGAGATGACCGTGGGGCTGCCGGCCGACGTGAAGGGTACGCACATGTCGCGTTTCGTCGAGTTGCTCGAGGCGGAGCGCGAAGCGCTCGACCTCGACGGCATGCGCACGCTGTTCGCCGGCATGCTGGAGCGGCTCGAGGCTTCCAGTGGCCGCATCGAGGCGCGCTTCCCCTGGTTCATGAAGAAGACCGCGCCGGTTTCGGGCGTGGACAGCCTGCTCGACATGGACGCCCGGATGGTGGTCGAGAAACCCGAAGGCGGCGAGGTGCGCACCACGCTCGAGGCGGTGGTGCCGGTCACCAGCCTGTGCCCGTGTTCGAAGAAGATCTCGGACTACGGTGCGCACAACCAGCGCTCGCACATCACGATCTCGGCCACGCTGCGTGGCGACCTTGGCCTGCGCGAACTGGTGCGCATGGCCGAGGAAGAAGCCTCGTGCGAGGTCTTTGGCTTGCTCAAGCGCCCGGACGAGAAGTGGGTCACCGAGCGTGCCTACGACAATCCCAAGTTCGTCGAGGATCTGGTGCGCGACATCGCGCTGCGCCTGCGTGGCGATGCCCGCGTGGCCTCGTGGCGGGTGCAGTCCGAGAACTTCGAGTCGATCCACAACCATTCCGCCTACGCCCTGATCGAGGGCGAGAACGCGCCGGAGTAAACGCCATGAAGATGGGCGAGATTGACCGCCTGCAAGCGGCGCAGCGGGGGGCACACGCCGGGGGGCGGCGGGTGGCGGTGATCGGCGGCGGCATCGCCGGGCTGTCCACGGCCTGGCTGCTCGCGTCGCACGAGCACGTCACCCTGTTCGAGGCGGGCAGCTACGTTGGCGGCCACACCAACACCATCGACGTGACGATCGACGGCCTCACCCATCCGGTCGACACCGGCTTCCTGGTGTTCAACCGCCGCACCTACCCCAACCTGTGTGCGCTGTTTGCGATGCTCGGCGTGGAGGCGGTCGAAACCGAGATGAGCTTCGGCGTCAGCCTCGCCGAGCCCGAGATCGAATGGGCCGGCACCGACCTCGCCAGCGTATTCGCCCAACGCGCCAACCTGGTGCGTCCGGCCTTTCTCTCCATGCTGCGCGACATCCTGCGCTTCAACCGCGAGACCACCCGCATGGCGACGGAGGGCACGATGCCGGCGCTGTCGCTGGGCGAATACCTCGATGCCGAGGCCTACTCGCAGGCCTTCCGCGACTGGTATCTGTTGCCCATGGCCGCAGCGATCTGGTCCTGCCCGACGCGCACCATGCTGGCGTACCCGCTCGCGACCTTCGTGCAGTTCTGCCATAACCATGGGCTGCTGCAGATCCTGGACCGCCCGACCTGGCGCACGGTGAAGGGCGGAGGGCGGACCTACGTGCGGCGCATGCTTGCCAATCTGCCCGACGTGCGCGTGAACGCGCCGGTGCGCAAGGTGGTGCGCGGCGCCGAAGGGGTGTGGGTGCACACTGCGGACGGCCCCGAACGTTTCGACGAGGTGGTGTTCGCGTGCCACAGCGACCAGGCGCTGGCCATTCTCGATGGTGAGGCGAGCGCGGACGAACGCCGCATCCTCGGCGCCGTGCGCTATCAGGCGAACGTCGCGTATCTGCATACCGACACCGCGCTGCTGCCGCGGCGCCCCAAGGTGTGGTCGGCGTGGAACTACCTCGCCGGCGCCGGCGCGCCCGATGCGCGCCCGGTCTCGGTGAGCTACCTGATCAACCGCCTGCAGCCGCTGCCTTTCGACACGCCGGTGGTGGTGTCGCTGAACCCCTTCACCGAGCCCGCGGCGGACAAGACCTTCCGCCGCATCGAATACGCGCATCCTGTCTTCGACCACGCCGCGATCGACGCTCAGGCTGCGCTGTCCGCGATCCAGGGGCGCGACCGCTGCTGGTTCGCCGGGGCCTGGACCGGCTACGGCTTCCACGAGGATGGCCTCAAGTCGGCCATCGCGGTGGTGGAGGCGATGGGCGTGGATGTGCCGTGGCGGCGTGGCCGCGTGCCGGCGCAGGGTTTGACGGGCGTGGCGTGCGAGGTGACTGCGTGATGGGGGGCACCCGTCCGCGGGACGCACTGCGGCCCGCGGTTTCCGCCCCCGACTGCGGCAATGTGGCGCTCGAGACGGCCTCTGCGCTGCGTCCCGTGGTCTGCTTCGGTGCGGTCATGCACGAACGCCACGTGCAGGCGCACAACCGCTTCGTCTACCCGACGGCCTTTCTGCGTCTTCCGCTTGGCCGCCTCGACGCCTTGCGTGTGCCGCTGTTGGGCATCGAGCGTGCCCGCCCGATCAGCTTCCGCCGTCGCGACCATGGCGCACGCGATGGCTCGCCCCTGCTGCCATGGATTCGCGCCTTGCTGAGCGAGCGCGGGCTGGACCGGGTGTGCGACGGCGAGATCGTGCTGCAGACCATGCCGCGGATCTTCGGCTTCGTCTTCAACCCGGTGAGCTTCTGGTTCTGCCACGACGGCGAGGGTGCGCTGCGCGCCGTGCTGGCCGAGGTGAACAACACCTTCGGCGAGCGTCACAACTACCTGGTGCATCACCCCGACTTGCACCCGATCGCCTCCGGCGACGAACTGCGCGCCAGCAAACGCTTTCATGTCTCGCCCTTCTTCCCGGTGCGCGGTGAATACCGCTTCCGTTTCGAACGGCTCGGCACGGTGCATGCGGTGTCGATCGAGCTCTGGGACGGCGGGCAGCGTCAGCTGTCCACCCGCCTGTCGGGCCGCGCCGAGGCCATCACCGGGCGCAGCATGGCGAAGTGGCTTGCGCGCCAGCCGTTCATGACCCTGGGCGTCGTCGCCCGCATCCACTGGCAGGCGTTGCGCCTGGCCCTGCGCCGGGTGAGCTTCTTCCGCAAGCCCGCGCCGCCGATCGAGGAGATCTCCTGATGAACGCACTCGACCACGCCCTGCAGCCGCTTGCCGGCCTGCGCCTTGCGCGCCTGCCGCGTGCGACCCGGCTGTGCCTGGAGATGCTCGACCGCCTCGACGGTGGCGCGCTCGCGGTGGAACTGCCCGACGGCGTGCGCGTGCGCGCAGGCCGTGGCCCGCTCGTGGCGCACCTGCGTGTGCGCGACCACGCGGTGTTCGACGAGGCGCTCGCGCGCGGCGACATCGGCTTCGGCGAGGCCTGGATGGACGGCCTGTGGGACACCGAGGACCTCACCGGCCTCTTGCGCCTGCTGTCGGCCAACCGCACCCGCCTGCAGGGCGCGATCTACGGCCGCATGTTCCGCCTGCTGAGCCACCGCCTGCAGCACCTGCTGCGCGCCAACACGCGCAGCGGCTCGCGGCGCAACATCGAGGCCCACTACGACCTCGGCAACGACTTCTACGCGCTCTGGCTCGACCCGACCATGACTTACTCGGCGGCGGTGTTCGCCTCGCCGGACGAGTCGCTGGCCGACGCGCAGCTGCGCAAGTACCGCCGCATCCTCGGCGAGCTCGGCGCCCGGCCCGGGCAGACGATTCTGGAAGTGGGCTGCGGCTGGGGCGGCTTCGCCGAGGTCGCCGCCACCGAGTTCGGCTGCAAGGTGCTCGGCATTACGCTGTCGCCCTCGCAGCTCGCGTTCGCACGCGCGCGCGCGGAGCGTGGCGGCTTTGCCGACAAGGTGGATTTCGAGCTCTGCGACTATCGCGACGTGCGCGGCAAGTATGACCACATCGTCTCCATCGAGATGATCGAGGCGGTGGGCGAGCGCTTCTGGCCCACCTACTTCGCCCAGCTCTCCGCGCTGTTGAAGCCGGGCGGGCGCTGCGTGGTGCAGGCGATCACCATCGACGATGCGCTGTTCACGCGCTACCGCCGCGGCACCGACTTCATCCAGCGCCACGTCTTCCCCGGCGGCATGCTACCCAGCCCGGGCGCGGTGGCGCAGCAGGCGCAGCGCGTGGGGCTGGACGTGGTGGGCGATTTCGCCTTCGGCCGCGACTACGCGCGCACGCTGGCGCACTGGCACCGCGCCTTCGAGGCGCAATCCACCGCGGTGCGCGCCCAGGGCTTTCCCGAGCGTTTCCTGCGCATGTGGCGCTTCTATCTGTCTTACTGCGAAGCGGGCTTCGAGACCGGCGACATCGACGTGCATCACTACGTGTTCGCGCACGCCGGACAAGGGCCGGGAGCGCGGTGATGCTGCGCGCACCGGCTGTGCTCGTTGCGCTGATGCTGGCACTGGGTGCAGCGGTTCCGGCCGCCGCGGTCGGCCTGCCTGCGGCGGTGCAGGCGGTCGCTGCGCCGCTGGAGCGCATCGGCGAGGGCGAGATGCGCTGGCTCGGCTTCAAGCTCTATGACGCCGCGCTGTGGGCGGGTGCGCGCGGCGAGGCGGCGGTCGAGGGCGAGCATGTGCTGTCGATCCGCTACGCGCGTGCGATCAGCGGCGAGCGGCTGGTGAGCGTCAGTGTTGACGAAATGCGCCGCCTCGGTTTCACCGACGAAGTCCGGCTCGCGCGCTGGCGCGAGGCGCTTGCCGACGCGCTGCCCTCGGTGGCCGCTGGCGACACCCTTGCAGCGCTGCACCGGCCGGGAGAGGGGGCTCGGTTCTGGCATCAGGGCCGGCCCAGCGGCGAGATCGACGACCCCGAACTGGCGCACGCCTTCTTCGCCATCTGGCTCGATCCGCGCACGCGTGAGCCGCAACTGCGCGCGCAGTTGCTCGGGCTGGCGAAAGCCGCGCGATGAACCCCCCGGCCGGGCGTGCCGCCGGAGGCGCGGTGCCGCGACAGTCCCTCGTTGCTTACGGCGCGCTCGGCCTGCCGCTTGCCTTCGCCGCGCTGCCGATCTACGTCCATGTACCCCGCCTGTATGCGGAGGGGGTAGGCCTGTCGCTCGCGCTGGTGGGCGCGGTATTGCTCGCCGCGCGTATCGTCGATGCGGTCACCGACCCCCTCATCGGCTGGGCCAACGACCGGCTGCCGCGGCGCCGGCTGTGGGTGGCGCTCGCCTTGCCGGCACTTGCGCTGGGCATGCTCGGCCTGCTGATTCCGCCCGAAGGGGCAGGCGCGCTGTGGCTGTTCGCGTTGCTGGTCGGGGTGTCGCTAGCCTACTCGGTGGCGACCATCGCCTATAACGCATGGGGGGCCGAGGTCGCCGATACGCCGGATGCGCGCACCCGCTTCGTCGCCAGCCGCGAAGCCTTTGCGCTCGTGGGCGTGGTGCTGGCGGCGGCGCTGCCCGGGGTGCTCGCGGCGGGCGCCGGTGAGGCGGCCGGGCTCGCGCGCCTGGCCTGGGTGTTCCTGCCGCTGCTCGCCGGTTTCGGGTTGTGGACCTTGCTGCGTGCGCCCGTCCCGTCGCCTCGTCCGGGCCGCGCGGCCCCGGTCTGGCGCGGGCTGATCGCGGTGCTGCGCGCGCCGGCCTTCGCCTGCCTGCTCGCGGTGTTCGCGGCCAATGGCATCGCTGCGGCGATTCCCTCGGCCACGGTGCTGTTCTTCGTCGCTGACGTGCTGCAGGCCGAATCGCTTGCGGGCGGCTTTCTCGCGCTGTACTTCTTCGCAGCGGCGGCGAGCCTGCCGCTGTGGGTGAGGGTGTCGCGCCGCGTCGGCAAGCTGCGCGCCTGGCTCGCCGGCATGGTGCTGGCGGTGGCTGTGTTCGCGTGGGCAGGTCTACTGGGCAGCGGGGATGTGTTCGCCTACGCGCTGATCTGTGTGCTGTCGGGTGTGGCGCTGGGCGCTGACCTGAGCCTTCCGCCGTCCCTCCTCGCCGACCTGATTGCGCGCAGCCATGGGCGAGCAGCCCTGCCCGTGGTCGCGCCAGTCGGTACCGGCGCAGAGGGCGAGGGGGCAGGAGCGGCCTGCGGGGCTGTAGAGGAAGGGAAGGACGGGCGGGGCGGGGCGCACGCGACATGCGGCGTACAGGGCCAGGCGGACACGCGGTGCGAGTCGCTGCCGGCGGGCGCCTGCTTCGGCTGGTGGAACTTCGTCACCAAGGCCAACCTGGCGCTCGCGGCCGGCCTGGCGCTCCCGCTGCTCGCGCTGCTCGGCTACGCGCCGGGTGCGCGCGACGCTGCGGCGGTGTCGGCGCTGGCCGGGGTGTATGGCTTTGCGCCGCTGGCGCTCAAGCTCGGGGCCATCGTGCTGCTGTGGCGGTGGCGGCATGCGATCGAGCCGGGGTATTCGCAGGCAGGCCCGTTCCCACCGTTGCGGCGAGCGACTGCAGATGAGCTTGAATGAGGAGAAGGCGAATGAAACGTTTCTGGTTGATCTTGGTGGCCGTGTTCGGCCTGTGGGGGTGCAGCAGCGTGAATGTGGATCACTATCGTGCGGAGCAGCCGGTGCTCGAGCTGCGCGACTACTTCGACGGCACGCTCGACGCCTGGGGCATGTTCCAGGACCGCTCGGGCAAGGTGGTCAAGCGCTTCCATGTCGTCATCGAGGCGAGTTGGCAGGGTGCGGTCGGCACGCTCGATGAGCGCTTCACCTATTCCGACGGCAGCACGCAGCGCCGTGTGTGGATCCTCACCCGCCTCGGCGAAGGGCGCTACACCGGCCGCGCGGACGACGTGGTCGGCGAGGCCAGCGGCGAGGCCGCGGGCAACGCGCTGCGCTGGCGCTACGTGCTGGCGCTGCCGGTGGACGGCAAGGTCTACAACGTCGACTTCGACGATTGGATGTTCCTGATGGACGACAAGGTCATGCTCAACCGCTCGGTGATGAGCAAGTTCGGCTTCCGGCTGGGCGAGGTCACGCTGAGCTTCGTCAAGCGGGCGCCGCAATGAGCCAAGGCGCGGGCGTGCTGCAGCGCCTGTTCGGCCCGCTCAACACACCGATTCGCGACTGGGCTGGCAGACGGGTGTGGATCGTCGGCGCCTCGACGGGCATTGGCGAGGCACTCGCGCTCGCGCTCGCGCGCCGTGGCGCCCGCCTGGCACTGTCGGCGCGCGGCGCGGTCAAGCTGCGTGCTGTGTGCGCGGCCTGCGACGCTGCGCGTGCGCTGGCCAACACCATCTCTCCTGCCCACGCCGTGAGCGCCACCGCGCCCTCCAGTACCGCTCCCACAATGCTGCGGCCGGAGCTTGCGGCGGATCGCAGTCTCGCTCTGGCGCTGGACCTCACCGACGCTGACACCTTCGCCCGCGTCCGCGACGACATCCTTGCCCACTGGGGCGGCATCGACCTTGTCGTGTTCAACGCCGGCACCTACCGCCCGCTGCGCGCCTGGGAGCTGACCGCCGACGCCGTACGCGAAACCCTCGACGTCAACCTCTTCGGCACCATGAGCGGCGTCGCCGCCGTACTGCCGACCCTGCTCGCGCAGGGCAATGGGGCGCTCGCGCTGGTGGGAAGCGTCGCGGGCTACGGCGGACTGCCGAAGGCGGCGGTGTATGGCCCGTCCAAGGCTGCGCTGATCAACTTCGCCGAGGTGCTGCACCTCGACCTCGCCCCGCGCGGCATAGACGTTTTCCTGATCGACCCCGGCTTCGTCGCCACGCCGCTCACCGCGCAGAACGACTTCGCCATGCCGGCGCTGCAGACGCCGGCGCAGGCGGCCGACGCGATCGTAGAAGGCTTCGCACGCGGCGACTTCGAGATCCACTTCCCGAAGCGCTTCACCCGCGTGCTGAAGCTGCTGCAGTGGCTGCCGCGACGGATGTACTTCCCGCTCGTGCGCCGCGCGACCGGGCTTTGAGGAGGCATCGATGAGCGATGAGGCTGCCGTGCCTGACCGGGGTGCGAATCCGAGTTCTGCGCGCCGCCTGGCCGACTTCTATGAAACCTTGACGCCCGCCAGCCTCGCCACGCTCGACCAGTACTACGCGCCCGATGCCCGCTTCAAGGATCCCTTCAACGAGGTCGCCGGCGTCCCCGCCATCCGCCGCATCTTCGAGCACATGTTCGCCACCACCGAGTCGCCGCGCTTCGTGGTCACCGACCGTATCGAGCAGGGCGCCCAGGCCATGCTCGGGTGGGCGTTTCACTTCCGCCTGCGCGGGCGCGCGCTCACGGTGCGGGGCGTTACGCACCTGCGCTTCGACGCCGAAGGCCGGGTGACGCTGCACCGCGACTACTGGGATGCCGCCGAGGAGCTGTACGAGAAGCTGCCGCTGCTCGGGGGGGCGATGCGGGTGATCAAGCGCAGGCTGAGTGCGAGCGGCTGACTGGCCCCATGCATGCGCGAGGGAGCGGGGCGCTCGTTCGGATGCATGCTTCGCATCCGTCTCCTGCGGCGATCGGTCACGGAGCTGCTGACCCGATCCCGGCAAGGGGATTATCATGGAGCGCTGATAGAACACCGCACACAGGTTCGCGCATGCTTTCAATCCCTCGCACCGTCGCCCGTCTCGTCGCCGCCCCGCTGCTCGCCATCGGCCTGCTCGCCGGCTGCACCCCTTCCGAGCCCGTCTTCAAGAGCACCGACATCACCGGCGCCGAGTACGGCAAGCGCTTCGCGCTCACCGATCACAACGGCCAGGCGCGCACGCTCGCCGACTTCAAGGGCAAGGTCGTCACGATCTTCTTCGGCTATACGCAATGCCCCGACGTGTGCCCCACCGCGCTGTCGGGCATGAGCGCGGTCATGGAGGCGCTGGGCCCCGATGCCGACCGCGTGCAGGTGATCTTCGTCACCGTCGACCCCGAGCGCGACACGCCCGAGCTGCTCGCCGAGTACGTCCCGCTGTTCGACAAGCGCTTCCTCGGCATGTACGGCCCCGCCGACAAGATCGCCGAGATCGCCAAGGATTTCCGTGTGTTCTACCGCAAGAGCGGTGACGTCGATGGCCACTACACCATCGATCACTCGGCCGGCACCTACGCCTTCGGCCCGGACGGCCGGCTGCGCCTGTACATGAAGCACGCCGAAGACCCGCAGGTGATGGCGGCGGATATCAAGGCGCTGCTGGCGGGGAAGTGAGGCCTGTCAGCGGGTAAACGAATAATGGCAGCGATTGCTGCCATTATTGTCCGGGCTCCGTGAGGGCGCTTCACACCACTGCCGCCAGCAGCCCCCGCATCTTCTGCATCGCCTTGGCTTCGATCTGGCGGATGCGCTCGGCCGATACGCCGTATTCGGCGGCCAACTCGTGCAGCGTGGCGCTGTCGCCCTCGGCGAGCCAGCGGCGCTGGACGATCGCGCGGCTGCGGTCGTCGAGGCTCGCGAGCGCGTCGCGCAGGCCGGTGTCCTGCAGGTGGGCAAGCTCGGCTTGCTCTACCAGCGCTGACGGTTCGGCGTGCGGGTCGGGCAGGTAGGCGATCGGGGCGAAGCGCTCGTCCTCGTCGTCGCTTCCGGCGTCGAGCGGAATGTCGCGGCCAGTGAGGCGGGTTTCCATCTCGACCACTTCCTCGGGCTTCACGCCGAGCTGGGTGGCGATCGACTGCACCTCGGCGGGCTGCAGCGTGGTGCTGTCCGTTTTCATGCCGCGCAGGTTGAAGAACAGCTTGCGCTGCGCCTTGGTGGTGGCGATCTTCACCAGGCGCCAGTTCTTCAGGATGTATTCGTGAATCTCGGCCTTGATCCAGTGGATCGCGAACGACACCAACCGCACACCGCGGCTCGGGTCGAAGCGCTTGACCGCTTTCATCAGCCCAATGTTGCCTTCCTGGATCAGGTCGGCGTGGGGCAGGCCGTAGCCGAGATAGCCGCGCGCGATCGACACGACCACACGCAGATGCGACATCACCAGTTGCCGCGCCGCATTCACGTCACCTTCGTCGCGCAGGCGCGTCGCCAGTTCCACCTCCTGCTGCTCGCTCAGCATCGGCATGCGATTCACGCTCTGGATGTACTGATCCAGGCTGCCAGTGGCGGGGACGGGAAAGGTCAGGGCGTGTGACATGGGCTTGGGTCCTCCTTGCGCCTCAATATTAGCACTCGGGGCGTGAGAGTGCTAAGGGACAGGCGGAGTTCCGGGAAGGCTCCGCGTCGAGACGAAGTCGGCTGGCGTCAGGATGGGAATGCCGTGCCATGGGTTCAGCACAAGCAGATCCTTGTCCCCACTGATGATTGCCGCCGCTTCGCCCGCGACCGCAAGCTCCAGGAATTTGTCGTCGCGCGGATCGCGGCAAACCGCCACCCTGCGAATGATCGGCACGATCTGCATGACGCCGCCGAGCAGACGGATGAAGTCGCGGCGGTCTTCTCGAGATACATACGGGTCGAACTTGGGCCGTGCCAGCACTTCGGCGAGCTCGGCCAGGGTTTCCTCCGAGCCGAGCAGATTGCCATGGGCGAGCGCCTGATCGACCGCCCGGGCGGGGGGGCTGCGCGGTGCCAGCAAGCGGCTGACGAGAACGTTCGTGTCGACGACGAAACGCAGGAATTCAGTCATCGGCGAGCAATTCGGCGAGCTTGCCCTCGGTCAGCCCCGCCGCTGCCGCCTTGTCGCCGACCGCGTCGCAAAAGCGCTGGAACTCGGCGACGTTGAGTCGTGTGAGGCGCTCGTACTCCTTCATCGACAGAACGACCGCGACATCGCGCTTCTGGCGGCGGATCACGACCGGTTCGTGCGCGGCCAGGTCAAGCACGCCGGCCAGCCCTTGCTTTGCTTCGGTGGCGGATACGGTGCGCATGGTGGCGACTCCTGTTCGTTTTGGTGAGATTGAATTGTATGTTTTGTACAAGTTGTACGCAATTGCCGAGCTGCGGCGTGCTGCCGGCGGGCTTGGCCAAGCACGTCAGCGCCGCGCAGGAAATTCCCGTGCGGTATGAACGACGTTGAGCACGATCACCGAGTCATCCGTCACTTTCACGAAGGCAATGTAGGGCAGTCGGCGAACGACGAGCTCACGTGCCCCCGGGATTCGCGTACTTGCCCGAATACGCTCCGGGAAGACGCGCAAGGCTTCGATATCGGCAACGATGCGCGAATGGACGGCTTCCGCAGTCAGGGGGCCTGCCTCCGAGTGGTAATAAACAAGGATCTCCTCAAGGTCGTCCAGCGCCTCGCCAGTCCAGAGGATGTTCATGCACGACGATTCCGTGCTGCCACCCGCTCGCGTAGCAGCGCCATGGCTTCGTCGTGGGCATGTAGCGTGGTCTGGCCCGCATCTATGCGTTCGAGCGTCGCCGTGACCTTCTCGAAGAGCCAGCCGTCGTAACCGGGTGTCTTGTCGAGCAGGAATTCGGGCAACAGCGTGTCTGCTGCGTCCTCGATCGACACCATGATGCCGACAGGGCGATCGTTCTTGGTGATGACGACCGGCTCCCGGCGCGATGCATCGAGGAATTCGCCGAACCGGTTCTTTGCTTCGCGTGCGGTCATGACTTTCATGACGAGTGTCCTGAGTAGTGTCGAGATAGATCCATAGTAGCTACTTTAGGCGGCGCGGCAAGCGTCTGTGTCAGCGGGGGTCGATTGCGCTTGATCGCAAAAGCAACCATGGTCATGATCATGGTCATGTCGATTGACCAAGGAACGCAACCATGCAAACCATTCAAGCTTCCGAATTCAAGGCCCGCTGCCTCGCCCTGATGGACCAAGTGGCGGCCTCCGGCGAGATCCTCGTCGTCACCAAGAACGGCAAGCCGGTCGCCGAGCTGCACCCCTATCAGGGCGCGCGCGCATCGTCGCCTTTCGGGCTGCATCCGGGCGTGCGCATTCTCGGTGACATCGTGGCGCCGGTCGCCGACGAGGACTGGGAGGCCTTGTCGTGATCGTGCTCGACACCCACGCGCTCATCTGGATGGATGCCGACGATGCCGCGCTCGGGCCGCAGGCGCGTGTGCGCATCGAGCAGGCCTGGCGCGCGGGCGAGGTCGCGGTGAGCGCGATCAGCTTCTGGGAATGCGCGATGCTTGTAGAGAAGGGCCGCATCGTCCTGCCGCTTGCTGTTGAAAGCTGGCGGGCAGGCCTGCTGGGCGCGGGGCTGGTCGAGATTGCGCTCGATGGACGCATCGTGCTGGCGGCGGCAGGGTTCGCGGATCTGCATCGCGACCCGGCAGACCGCTTCATCGCCGCCTCCGCGAGCATTCGCAACGCCACGCTGGTGACGGCGGACGAGAAGCTGCTGGCATGGAACTCGGCCCTGCCGCGGCTCGACGCGCGGCACTGATCGGGTCGTTCTGTTGCACGCCTGCAACAACAAAGCCCGGAATGTGGTGTTTTAGCGCTCCCGTGCTTGCATGCCCGTCGGCAGATTTGCAGAATCGGGTCCGACTTCTCGCCAGAGAGGTGAGTAGGGCCGAGGCAGGTGCCGCGGTCTCAACTTCAAATTTGAGGAGAAACACATGCAGAAGAAACTGATCGCGCTGGCTGTTGCTGGCCTGGTTTCGGCTCCGGCCTTCGCTCAGTCCAACGTCACCATCTACGGTCGTGTGGACATGGGTTACACCAACTTCGGTTCGTCGAAGGATGGCGTCAACGTCAGCAGCCGCAACGGTATCGACAGCGGCGTGAAGGATCCCAGCTTCATCGGTTTCCGCGGTGTGGAAGAGTTGGGCAACGGCCTTAAGGCTGGTTTCGACCTGCAGCAGCGTATCAACCCGGAGAATGGCGAGTATTACAGCAGCGGCGCTTCGGCTCGCGACAACATCCTGTTCCTGTCGGGTGGTTTCGGCACCGTGGCCGCTGGCCGCATGACCACGCCGCAAGAGAAGCTGCTGGGTTCGATCGATCCGTTTGCTAGCGCCAACACGGTTGCTGGTTACGGTGAGGGCTACACCCGTGGCGCTCAGCTGATTACTGGCGGTGCCACCACTCGTCTGGACAACACCGTTGCCTACGTTTCGCCGAGCTTCTCGGGTCTGACCGTGACCGTTGCTTACACTTGGGACGCTCTGGGTCAAGAGTCGAACGGCAACGAGGGTACCTTCGCTCCGCTTGACCCGAGCGCTCCGACCGATGCAGAGATTCTTGCTGGCGTCGATGCTCAAGTGTGGGCGGTCTCGCCTGTCTATAAGAACGGCCCGCTCACCCTGGGTGCTAACTACCACAAGGTCGAACTGAAGTCCTCCAACGCGGTTCTCAACAGCATTGAGGAAACGGTTTGGGATCTCGCTGCTGCCTATGACTTCGGTGTTGTGAAGCTGTCTGCCGCTTACGGTCAAGACAAGATCGAAGGCGACGGCGACTCTGCTAAGGTCAAGCAGTGGTTCGTCGGCGCCTCGGCTCCGATTGGTGCCGCTGGTGCGGTTCAGCTGGTCTACGGTCAAGCTGAACTTGACGAGTCGGGTGTCGATGCTGAGATCGACCGTTGGGCGGTGGGCTACACCCACGCTCTGTCGAAGCGCACGACTGCCTACGCTATGTATGGTCAGCTTGACCTTGGCAACGACGCTGACCTGATCGGCTTTACCGGCTACAAGAGCGCTTACGAGCGTGGCCTGGGCCTCGGCGTGCAGCACCGCTTCTAATCTGTCCTCTCGACAGGTTTGAAAGTAAAAACGGGAGCTTCGGCTCCCGTTTTTTCGTGCACGCTCACCACATCAACCGTCGCGTTACACGACGCTTTAGCGCAGTGGGTCGAGCTTGAAGAACTCGCCCGACAGCCTGCCTGCGTGCCAGTTCGCCATCAGCTCTTCCTTGTGTAGCTCGATCCACGCATTCACCAGCATCTGCTTGTTGCGCGGCAGCTCGCCGAAGATGGGCTTGTTGGCCGCAATGTCGAAACCTGAGCGCTTTGGGGTCAGGTCTTTCATTTGCTCACGAGCGGTCCGTGGATGCGTGCGGGGTGTTCCTGAAGAGGCGAGGACTGTCCGAGTCGAGCGTAGCGACGACGAGTTCCGCAGCCTCGGAAGGAACACCCCGTGCGCGTCCTTTGCCGAGGCGCTCGAGCGGCGCGGGTTTGCATGCCTCCCAAGCCTCCGCGAGGCTCCGGCATCAGGAAGGGCTTTCATTTGCTCATCCCGCGCTGATAGATGCATGACGGGCTTGCGGGCGGTAAATGGCATACGCATAATTCGAGCTCTCCTTTCATTGGATGGGCATCATGGCGCGGCCGTTGCGAATCGAGCTTGCGGGCGGTGTGTACCACGTGACCTCGCGCGGCGATCGGCGCGAGATGATCTATGGTGACGATGCCGACCGGCGGACGTGGGTTGATCTCTTCGGTGAGGTCTGCGATCGCTTCAACTGGCGCTGTCATGCGTGGTGCCAGATGGGCAACCACTACCATCTCGTCGTGGAGACCGCCGAAGCGAACCTCTCACGCGGCATGCGGCAGCTGAACGGGGTCTACACGCAGGCGGTCAATCGCCGCCATGGTCGTGTCGGGCACGTTTTCCAGGGGCGCTACAAGGCCATTCTCGTGGAGGCGGACGCCTACCTCGTAGAGCTTGCCCGATATGTCGTGCTCAATCCGGTGCGCGCTGGCTTGTGCAAGGAGGCGGCGGAGTGGCCGTGGAGCAGCCATCGCGCGCTGCTCGGCCGGGTTGAGCCGCCATCCTGGTTGGCGACGGACTGGGTTCTGGGTCAGTTCGGCGAGACCCGCGCCCGCGCCGTTGGGCGTTACGAAGACTTCGTGCGCGCCGGCGTCGGGCTGCCGCCGATCTGGCAGGCACTGAATGCGCAGATCTACCTGGGGAGCGAGGACTTTGCCGGTCGCATGGCGAGCAGGTTCGCCGACGACGAAGGCTTGAGCGAGGTACCTCGTCTGCAGCGTCGCCCACAAAGCCTGGCGCTCGAGGCCTACGTCGAGCGGAACTCTTCACGAGACGGTGCGATCCTCGAGGCGGCGGATTCCGGTGCGTTCACCTACGCACAACTCGCACAGTTCTTCGGCCTGCATTACAGCTCGATCAGTCGGATCGTAGCCAAGGGCCGTTCGGCCCGGCAGCTTCGGCGGGCTGTGAGCAAATGAAAGACCTGACCCCGATGCCGCACTGCAAAAAACTGTTGAGTCTGCAGGCCTTTGAGGGGTATAGTTTTTTTCGACGGCAACGAGCCGGGCCAGTGTGTCCAAATTGGTGCATGCAGGTCTCGAGTGCTTGAGTTTTTATGCCAAATCGTTGCCTTTGCACCAGCATGGTGCATGTCGCAAAGCCGGTGCGCGTGCGCCCGGCTTTTTTGTGCGCGTTCGGTTTGTCGGCGCTTGCACTCCGCAAGCCCCCGGTCCGGCCCCTGTGCGCGTGATCTTGCGTGTCGTTTGAGGAACAGAAGATGGATCAGCCCCAAAAGCAGGGTCTTTACGACCCCGCCAATGAACACGATGCCTGTGGCGTGGGTTTCATCGCCCACATCAAGGGCGAGAAACGTCATGACATCATTCTCCAGGGCCTCGAGATCCTGAAGAACCTTGACCACCGTGGTGCGGTCGGCGCCGACCCGCTGCAGGGCGACGGTGCGGGCATCCTGATCCAGATCCCCGATCAGCTGTACCGAGAGGCGATGGCGAAGCAGGGCGTGAGCCTGCCGCTGCCGGGCGAGTACGGCGTCGGCATGGTTTTCATGCCCAAGGAAGCCGCCTCGCGCCTCGCCTGTGAGCAGGAGATTGAGCGTGCGGTCGTGGCCGAAGGTCAGGTCGTCCTGGGCTGGCGCGATGTGCCGGTCAATCGTGACATGCCGATGTCGCCGACGGTGAAGGCCATGGAGCCGGTGATCCGCCAGATCTTCATCGGCCGCGGCCCCGATGTCATGGTCACCGAGGCGCTCGAGCGCAAGCTCTACGTTGTGCGCCGCCGTTCGGCCAACGCCATCGGCGCGCTCAAGCTCAAGCACGCCAAGGAGTTCTACATGGTGTCGTGCTCCGCGCGCACCGTGAACTACAAGGGCCTGCTGCTCGCGAATCAGGTCGGCGAGTACTACCCCGATCTGCTCGACCCGCGCGCAGTGTCGGCGCTGTCCTTGGTGCACCAGCGCTTCTCGACCAATACCTTCCCGAAGTGGAACCTCGCCCACCCGTTCCGCTACATCGCGCACAACGGCGAGATCAACACCCTGCGCGGCAACTACAACTGGATGCGCGCGCGCGAAAAGGGCGTGCATTCGCCGCTGTTGGGCGACGATCTGCAGAAGATCTGGCCGCTGATCTACCCCGGCCAGTCCGACTCGGCCTCCTTCGACAACGCGCTCGAACTGCTGGTGATGAGCGGTTACTCGCTCGCCCACGCGATGATGATGATGATCCCGGAGGCCTGGGAGTCGCACACGCAGATGGACGAGAAGCGTCGCGCTTTCTACGAATACCATGCGGCGATGATGGAGCCCTGGGATGGCCCCGCAGCGGTGGCCTTCACCGACGGCCGCCAGATTGGCGCCACGCTCGACCGTAACGGCCTGCGCCCTGCGCGCTATCTGGTCACCGATGACGACCTCGTGGTGATGGCCTCCGAGTCGGGCGTGCTGCCGATTCCCGACAGCAAGATCGTCAAGAAGTGGCGCCTGCAGCCGGGCAAGATGTTCCTGATCGACATGGAGCAGGGCCGCATCATCGGTGACCGTGAACTCAAGGAGTCGCTCGCGCACGCCAAGCCGTATGCCGACTGGCTGCGCCGCATCAACATCAAGCTCGATACGCTCGATGCGCCGGCCATCCTCGACGCGGCCGCCGCTGCCGAACGCGTCGCGCCGCTGCTGGACCGCCAGCAGGCCTTCGGCTACACGCAGGAGGACATCAAGTTCATCCTCGAGCCGATGGGCAAGGCGGGCGAGGAAGCGACCGGCTCGATGGGCAACGATTCGCCGCTGGCGGTGCTGTCCTCCAAGAACAAGCCGATCTACAACTACTTCCGCCAGCTCTTCGCGCAGGTCACCAATCCTCCGATCGACCCGATCCGCGAGCAGATGGTGATGTCGCTGGTGTCCTTCATCGGGCCCAAGCCCAACCTGCTCGAGATCAACGAGATCAACCCGCCGTTCCGCCTCGAGGTGAGCCAGCCGGTGCTCGATTTCGAGGGCATGGCCAAGATCCGCAACATCGCGCGCTACACGCAGGACAAGTTCCGCTCGGCCGAGCTGGACATCTGCTATCCGGCCGCATGGGGCAACGAGGGGGTCGAGGCGCGCCTGGCCTCGTTGTGCGCCGACGCCGAGAACGCGGTGCTGGGCGGCATCAACATCCTGATCGTCTCGGACCGCAAGCTCGCTGCCGACCGCATCGCCATCCCTGCTCTGCTGGCGCTGTCGGCCATCCACCAGCACCTGGTGGAGAAGGGCCTGCGCACCCGTACCGGTCTGGTGGTCGAAACCGGCTCGGCGCGCGAGGTGCATCACTTCGCGGTGCTCGCCGGCTACGGCGCCGAGGCGGTGCACCCCTACCTCGCGCTCGAGACTCTGCAACATCTCGCCGGCGACGAGGAAACCGCGGCGAAGTACGTCAAGCACTTCGTCAAGGCGATCGGCAAGGGGCTGATGAAGGTCATGTCCAAGATGGGTATCTCGACCTACATGTCGTACACCGGCGCGCAGATCTTCGAGGCCGTCGGCCTCAAGCAGGCGCTGCTCGACAAGTACTTCACCGGTACCACCAGCCAAGTGGAGGGCATTGGCCTGTTCGAGGTGATGGAAGAGTCGATCCGCCTGCACAAGGCTGCGTTCAGCGCCGATCCGGTGCTGCACGACATGCTCGACGCCGGCGGTGAGTACGCCTTCCGCATCCGCGGCGAAGAGCACATGTGGACGCCGGACGCGATCGCCAAGCTGCAGCATGCGACGCGCTCGGGCAAGGCGGAGACCTACAAGGAATACGCCAAGATCATCAACGACCAGGGCCGGCGCCACATGACGCTGCGTGGCCTGTTCGAGCTCAAGGCCGCCGAGACCCCGGTGCCGCTGGACGAGGTCGAGCCCGCCAAGGAGATCG
Source organism: Thauera sp. ZXT1-4 (assembly GCF_052598215.2). Lineage (NCBI taxonomy): Bacteria > Pseudomonadati > Pseudomonadota > Betaproteobacteria > Rhodocyclales > Zoogloeaceae > Thauera > Thauera sp. ZXT1-4. Next base: position 146,655 of record NZ_JBQWSN020000007.1, read on the forward strand.
TCAAGCGCTTCGCCACTGGCGCGATGTCGCTCGGCTCGATCTCCACCGAGGCGCACACCACGCTGGCGGTGGCGATGAACCGCATCGGCGGCAAGTCGAACACGGGCGAGGGCGGGGAAGATCCGATGCGCTTCAAGCCGCTCACCGAGGCGATCAAGCTGTCGCAGATCATCGGCGAGAAGCGCATCGCGCGCGACCTGGAGCTGAACGCGGGCGACTCGCTGCGCTCGGCGATCAAGCAGGTGGCCTCGGGCCGCTTCGGTGTCACCACCGAGTACCTGGTCAACGCCGACCAGATCCAGATCAAGATGGCCCAGGGTGCCAAGCCTGGCGAGGGCGGCCAGCTGCCCGGCCACAAGGTGTCGGAATACATCGGCTTCCTGCGCCACTCGGTGCCGGGCGTCGGCCTCATCTCGCCGCCGCCGCACCACGACATCTACTCGATCGAAGACCTGGCACAGCTGATCCACGACCTCAAGAACACCAACCCGGTGGCGAGCATCTCGGTGAAGCTGGTGTCCGAGATCGGCATCGGCACGGTGGCCGCGGGCGTGGCCAAGGCCAAGGCCGACCATATCGTGGTCGCCGGCCATGACGGCGGCACAGGTGCCTCGCCGTGGAGCTCGATCAAGCACGCGGGGTCGCCGTGGGAGCTCGGCCTCGCCGAGACCCAGCAGACCCTGGTGCTGAACCGCCTGCGCTCGCGCGTGCGCCTGCAGGTCGACGGCCAGATCAAGACCGGCCGCGACGTGGTCATCGGCGCGCTGCTCGGCGCCGATGAGTTCGGCTTCGCCACTGCGCCGCTGGTCGTCGAGGGCTGCATCATGATGCGCAAGTGCCACCTCAACACCTGCCCGGTCGGCGTCGCCACCCAGGATCCGGTGCTGCGTGCGCGCTTCGCCGGCCAGCCCGAGCACGTGGTCAACTACTTCTTCTTCGTCGCCGAGGAAGTGCGCGAGCTGATGGCGCAACTGGGCGTGCGCAGCTTCGACGAGCTGATCGGCCGCGCCGACTTGCTCGACATGAAGAAGGGCATCGCGCACTGGAAGGCGCAGGGCCTGGACTACTCGCGCATTTTCTACCTGCCGAACGTGCCGGTGGAGGTGCCGCGCCTGCACACCGAGACCCAGGATCACGGGCTCGACAAGGCGCTCGACAAGCAGCTCATCGCGCTTGCTGCGCCTGCGCTGGAGAAGGGCGAGAAGGTCAACATCGACCTCCCGGTACGCAACATCAACCGTACCGTGGGCGCGATGCTGTCGGGCCAGGTGGCGGCGCGCTACGGCCATGCCGGACTGCCTTCCGATACCCTCCACATCCGCCTCAACGGCACCGCCGGCCAGAGTTTCGGCGCTTTCCTGGCGCGTGGCGTCACGCTGGAGCTGGTGGGCGAGGGCAACGACTACGTGGGCAAGGGTTTGTCGGGTGGGCGCATCGTCGTGCGTCCGAAGGCCGAGTTCCGCGGCGATACGGGCACCAACATCATCGTCGGCAACACCGTGCTCTATGGAGCGACCGAGGGCGAGGTGTACTTCGCCGGCGTCGCGGGCGAGCGTTTCGCGGTGCGCAACTCGGGTGCCACCGCGGTGGTGGAAGGTGTGGGAGACCATGGCTGCGAGTACATGACGGGCGGCACCGTGGTCGTGCTCGGCGAAACCGGGCGCAACTTCGCCGCCGGCATGTCGGGTGGCGTGGCCTACGTGCTGGACGAGGACGGCAGCTTCGAGCAGCGCTGCAACATGGCGCAGGTCGCGCTCGAGCCGCTGCCCGACGAGATCGCCGCGCGCAAGGGCTCGGAGTCGGGCGACGAGCTCGAATCCCACGGGCGTGTCGACATCGACCACCTGACCATGGGCGACGAGCTCATCCTCAAGGGCCTGATCGAACGCCACGTCCGCTTCGCCGGCAGCGTGCGCGCACGCGAGATCCTGAACAACTGGGGCGTCTGGCGGAAGAAGTTCGTCAAGGTGTTCCCGCACGAGTACCGCCGCGCGCTGGCCGAGATGGCGCAGCAGCGCGAAGCAGAGAAGGAGGCCGCATAAATGGGCAAGCCCACTGGATTTCTGGAGCATCAGCGTCTGTCCGAGGCCTATGAGCCGGTCGACAAGCGCCTGAAGACCTACAAGGAGTTCGTCGTTCGCCTGACCGACGAGCAGGCGTCCATCCAGGGCGCGCGCTGCATGGACTGCGGCATCCCGTTCTGCAACAACGGTTGCCCGGTCAACAACATCATTCCGGACTGGAACGACCTCGTGTACCGCGGCCACTGGCGCGAAGCGATTGAGGTTCTGCACTCGACCAACAACTTCCCCGAGTTCACCGGTCGCATCTGCCCGGCGCCCTGCGAGGCGGCGTGCACGCTGAACATCAACACCGACGCGGTGGGCATCAAGTCGATCGAGCATGCGATCATCGACAAGGCCTGGGAAGAGGGCTGGGTCGTGCCCCAGCCGGCGGATGAGAAGACGGGCAGGAAGGTCGCCGTCGTCGGCTCCGGCCCGGCGGGCCTGGCCGCCGCGCAGCAACTGGCGCGTGCCGGCCACGACGTCACCGTGTTCGAGAAGAACGACCGCATCGGCGGCCTGCTGCGCTACGGCATCCCCGACTTCAAGATGGAGAAGGGGTTGATCGACCGCCGTGTCGAGCAGATGCAGGCCGAAGGCGTGCGCTTCCGCACCGGCGTGCTGGTGGCGGCCAAGGACATGCCCGCAGGTATCGTCAATGACGCCAAGGAAGTGATCAGCGCCGAGCAGCTGCAGCGGGACTTCGACGCCGTCGTGCTCGCGGGTGGCGCCGAAGTGCCGCGCGACCTGCCGGTGCCGGGCCGCGAGCTCGGTGGCGTGCATTTCGCGCTCGAGTTCCTGATCCCGCAGAACAAGCAGGTCGCCGGCGACAAGCCCAACCCGATCTCGGCCAAAGGCAAGCACGTGGTCGTGATCGGTGGCGGCGACACCGGCTCGGACTGCGTGGGCACCTCCAACCGTCACGGCGCGGCGAGCGTGACCCAGTTCGAACTGATGCCGATGCCGCCCGAGCGGGAGAACAAGCCGCTGGTGTGGCCGTACTGGCCGACCAAGCTGCGCACCTCGTCCTCGCACGAGGAAGGCTGCGAGCGCGACTTCGCCGTCGCCACCAAGGAGTTCATCGGCAAGAACGGCAAGGTCAAGGCGCTCAAGGCCTGTCGCCTGGAGTGGAAGGACGGCAAGATGTCCGAGGTGCCGGGCTCGGAGTTCGAGATCAAGGCCGACCTGGTGCTGTTCGCGATGGGTTTCACCCAGCCTGTGGGCGGCGTGCTCGAGGCCTTCGGGGTCGACAAGGACGCGCGCGGCAACGCCAGGGCGACCACCGACGGCGAGGGCTGCTACATCACCAACGTGCCCAAGGTGTTCGCCGCCGGCGACATGCGCCGCGGGCAGTCGCTGGTCGTCTGGGCGATCAGGGAAGGTCGCCAGTGCGCGCGCGCGGTCGATGCGTTCCTGATGGGGGAGAGCCTGCTGCCGCGCTGACGGTGGTGAGTCGTGCCTGACGAGGTGCGTCGCGGGGTGGCCCGTGGCGCGCCTCGTTCCGTTTCGGGGGGCTGGCGTTGATCCAGGCCCCCGATCTCAGCGCCATCGCAGGGCAGCGAGGTCGTGCACGTAAATGGGGTAGTTCACCCACAAACCCTCCAGGCCCTTGCGCGCCACGGTCGATATCTGGGGTGCGTAGAGCCAGGCGTTCACCGCATCGTCCGCCAGCTTGCGCTGGATGTCGGCGAGCAGCCGATTGCGCTGGCGCGGGTGGTCGGCGTCGCGGTGGGCGGTGGCCAGGGCGCGGAACTCGGCGCTGTCGTATCCGAAGTAGTAGGACGGGTCGGAATAGATGTCGTAGTCGAGGGGCTCGACGTGGTTGATCAGCGTCAGTTCGAAGTCGCCGGTGAAGGGGCCCGCCAGCCACTCGGCCCAGCTCACGTGCTTGGCTACGACCTCGATACCGACTGCGGATAGCTGCTGCGCCACGATCTGGCCGCCGTCCCGCGCGTAGGGCGTCGGCGGTAGGCTCAGCTGCAGTTGCAGCCCGCGCTCGAAGCCCGCCTCCCGCAGCAGCGCGCGGCTGTGCTCGGGGTCGAAGGGGTAGCGGTCGGCCAGGTGCAGGTAGCCGCTCTCTGTGGGTGAGAAGTGGCTGCCGATCGCGCTGCCGCGGCCGTTCAGCACCTGGTGGATCAGGGCCGCACGATCGATGGCGTGGTTGATCGCCCGGCGCACACGCAGGTCGGCCAGTGGCGGATGACGATTGTTCATGGCCAGCAAGGCTTTGCTGCTTGAGCCCCCGATCAGCACCTGGTAGCGCTCGTTGAGGCGATTGCGCAGCACCGTACGGGTGGCGAAATTGAAGAACACGTCCACTTCCGCAGGCAGCTCGGCATCCTCCACGAAGGAATTCACGAAGCGAAACACGGCACGCTGCAATGGGACAGCCTCGGCATTGCGGTAGCCGGGCCATTTCACCAGGGTGATGGAGTGTCCCTTGTCCCAGCGCTCGAAGCGGAAGGGGCCGGTGCCGACCGGGGTGTCGGACGCTTGCCCGGCGCTCGCCGGGTGCAGGATCACCGCCGGACTCTCGCCGAGGCGGTACAGCAGGTGTGGGTCTCGATGGAGCAGCGTAAGCGTGACGGTCAGTGGGTCAGGGGTGTCGATGCGCTCGATGTTGTCGAACAGTTTGGTGCGTGATTTGTTGCCCGAGCCGGGCGCCTTGGCGCGCTCGAACGAGAAGCGCACTGCGGCCGAATCCAGAGGCTGGCCGTCATGGAAGCGGACGTCCGGGCGTAGCCGGAAGGTGTAGCTGCGGCCGTCGGCCGAGGCCTGCCAGGATTCGGCCAGCAAAGGTGAGGTCTCCCCGTTTTCCTCGATCTTCACGAGCCCCTCGAGCACGTTGTAGTGCACGACCTCGCCGATCGCCGCAGCGGCAGCACTGGTTGGATCGAGCGAATTCGGCTCGAGCGTGATCCCGAACACGACATGATCCTTCGCGCTCGCGTAGGCTGGCGCGTACGCGAAGCCGACAAGGCAGCCGATCAGCAGGCAGCGCGAGACTGTCTGCCATACTGCGCAAGCGATGGAAGCGCGCATATGTTCTCCTCCCTGTTTTCATTACTTCCCAACGAGCCGGATTTGTCCAGCAAGCCCCGTCCCGTTTCCGAATCGAACCGCAAGTGTCGAAAGGGCGCCGTCGCAGCGGCTGCCCTGCTTGTCTTCGTCCTCGCGGCGCTGATCTTCTGGCTGCATGGGGTCTATGTCGAGCGGGAGAACCGCCATCGTCACCAGGCCGAGCGTGAGCTGCAGTCTATCAATCAGTTGCAGTTGCAGGCGATGGTTGGATGGCGGCAGCAATCGTTGCGCGACGCAGGCATGCTGGTCGAGGATACGCTACTGGCGGAAGCCCTTGGGCGCTGGCTCGGAGAGGGTGACGTCGAGGCGCGCGAGCGAGTGCGTGAGCGCCTGCGCACGCTCGAGGAACTGGGGCACTACACTGCGGTGCATTTTGTGGATCCGCAGGGTAAGGTGCGCTTGAGCAGTCGCCCCGGGGGCAGCGGCCCGGGTATCGAGCGCGTGCCCGCTACCGAGCACCATGCCCTGCAGGGCGCCCTGTCCACCGCCGTGCCAGTGATGAGCGACCCGGTGTCCGATCCGGTCTTCGCCTTCCCCTTCGCCGGGGTGTTTGCGCCCTTGTACGACGGGGTGCGTGCGATCGGTGCGGTGTGGCTGGTGCAGGACCTGCGCTCTGAACTTCTCCCCTTGGTCGAGCCCTGGCCGACACCGAGCCAGACCGCGCGCTCGAGCATCGTCTGGCGCGAGGGGCAGGCGGCGCGCTATCTCAATGCGCCACGGGGCGTTCGTGTCGAGGTCCTGCAATACGCGTATCCGCTGGATGCAGCGCCCACCGTCGTCACCCAGGCCCTCGAGGGCATGCGCGGCGTCTTCTATGCCCGCGACGAGCTTGGCCGTGAGGTGATGGCCATGGCCAGTCCCGTGTTCGGTACCGGCTGGCTGCTGGTTTCCGCGGTCGAGGTGGCCGAGGTCTTCGCCGGTGTGCGCACACGCGAGTTGTTCGCCCTCTCCCTGCCGGTAAGCCTGCTTCTGCTGGCCGCCGCCGGGGTCTTCGTCGTCATGCTGCGTCGTGCGGCGCATCGTGAGCGTGAGCTGATGCAAGCCTTGCAGCGCAACCTGTGGTGGCTTGAAAGCGCGCAGCAGGCTGCTGCCATCGGTCACTTCGCCATCGATCCCAAGCGGGGCCGCATCCAGTTGTCTGCGCTGTGCCGCCAGATCTACGGCGTTGACGAGGAGAATCTGGATCTCGCCGCCTGGGTCGAGCTGATCGACCCCGCGGACCGTGAGCGTGTCACCGCGGTGGCGGCGCAGCTGGCGCGTGGCGAGGAAGTGAAGCGCCTGCAGTATCGGATCCATCCGGCCGATGCGCCGCACACCCGGCGCTGGGTGGAAGTGTGGAGCAAGTCCATGCAGGAGGGAGACGAAGGCGAGCGGCGGGTGATCGGGGTGGTGCAGGACATCAGTGTGCGCAAGGCGGTCGAGGCCGAGCTGGCAGAACACCGGGTGCGCCTGGAAGCGCAGTTGCGGCTCGACCCGCTGACCGGTGTCGCCAACCGGCGAGCACTGGACGAGTCCGCGGGCTTCCAGCTGGCGCTGGCCGTTCGTGGCGGCACGCCCCTGGGGCTGCTGATGATCGACGTCGATCATTTCAAGGCCTTCAACGATTACTACGGTCACCCCGCGGGCGACCAGTGCCTCAAGGCCGTCGCCGAGGCCCTGCAGGCGCGTGTCGGACGCGCGGGCGACCTGGTTGCGCGTTACGGCGGTGAGGAGTTTGCGGTGCTGCTGCCCCTGTCCGACGGTAACGAGGCCCTGGCGCTGGGGCGGCGCTTGTGCGCTGTCGTGGAGGCGCTGCAGCTTCCGCATGCCGCATCGCCGACGGCGCCCTGTGTCACGATCAGTATCGGTGTGGCCTGGCTTGCGCCGGACGCTTCCGTGGGTGTCCAGGTGCGAGCGGCGGGCGAGAGCTGCGCGGGCGTACATGCCGAGGGCGAGCGGGAGGGTGGGGCCTTGCCGCCCCTCGCGCAGCGGTTGTTCGAGGAGGCCGATGCTGCGCTCTACGAGGCCAAGCGCTTGGGCCGCAATCGGGCGATCCTGTTTGCCGCGCCCGAGCCTGGCGGTGTTTCCGCGCCCATCCTTCCCCGCTCGTCTGCAGCGGAGGCCGTGTCGCAGGCCTGAGCGCTCTGCAGTGCCCCGGCGCTGCGCTGCGGCTGCTATGCTGCAAACCCAGATCCTCATCGTCTCCGGAGCACTCGCTTCATGTCCACGGTTCTCGTCATCAACGGCCCCAACCTCAACCTGCTTGGAACGCGCGAGCCCGAGATCTACGGTGCCACCACGCTGGCGGATGTCGAGAACGGCCTGCGTACGCAGGGTGGGACGCTTGGGGTCGAGGTGTTGTGCTTCCAGAGCAATCACGAGGGTGCGATCGTCGACCGCATCCATCAGGCGCGTGGCGAGGGTGTGGGCTGGATCCTCATCAACCCCGGCGCCTACACGCATACCAGCGTTGCGATCCGCGACGCGCTTGCCGGGGTGGCGATTCCGTTCGTGGAGGTGCACATCTCCAACGTGCACAAGCGCGAAGCCTTCCGCCACCATTCCTACCTTTCGGATGTGGCCGAGGCGGTGATGGCAGGTTTCGGCACCCAGGGTTACGCGCTCGCACTGCAATATATCGTGGCCCGCATGCGCGCCTGAACGCGGGATGTATCCGTTGCCGCGGCCCCCGGTGGACTGAAAAACCTTGTCGCAATTTGCGATGTTGCGTTGCCGCGATAACGAGGTGCAGCTCGATTCACAAGAATGTTACGGGCGTATGATCCGGGCTCCTGAACCTGCCCCGGAGTATTGCCGTGCTCGCGCCTGCAAGTCTTTCCGCCGAATATGGTGCTGTTCCGCTGTCGCCTCCCGAGGTTGCCGGACGGGCGCGGGCGGGTCGGTCGTGGCGATCGGTCGCGGGCGAATGCATGGGCGCGCTGGGCTTGGTGGCGCTGTGGTACGTGGTTGCGCAGCTGGTACTGGCGCACTTCCTGGGGGTCGCGCCGGGGCGTGAGGCCTGGCGGCACGACCTTGTCGCCCACCTGCTCGTCGGTGGGCTGCTGTTCACGATGTCGCGCAGCGTGTTGCGCTTCGGCGTGGCGATGGTCGTGCTGTTCAGCGCCTTCACCGTGGGCAATGCAATCAAGCTTGCGGTGCTTGGCGGGCCGGTGATGCCGGACGACTTCGTCGCGGCGAAGAATCTCTTTCTGTTGCTGGAAGGCTGGCAGCTCTGGGGCAGTGTGGCGATGCTTGCGCTGCCGATCGCAGGCCTGCTGTGGATGTTTGCCTGGCGCAGGCCGCGCGCCTGGGTAGCGCTCGCAGCGGTGGTTGCGGGCGTTCTGGGTCTGCAGGTGCAGCCAGCGTTGGTCACTGGCTGGCTGGATGCCCGCTTCGGTGACTGGGTGTGGAACCAGCGCGGCAACTACGAGATGCGCGGCCTGCCGATCCATCTCATGCAGGAAACCGCCCGCAACCTTGCCCGGCGCGGGCACACTCCGGCCGCAGATGAGGTCGATGCGGCGATGATGCTGCTTGGCGCGCGCCAGCCCAGCCCCTTCCTCGAGGCTGCGGCGCGCCCCGGCCAGGGCGGGCGCAATGTGCATATGATCGTGCTCGAGTCCTTCTGGGATCCGATGGCGCTGAAGGCCGCCGGCCTGTCGGCCGATCCGCTCGATCCCGCGTTCCGCAAGCTGTGGAAGGCTACCGGCAACGCGCGGGCGCTGTCGCCGGTGTTCGGCGGCTACACGGCGAATGCCGAGTTCGAGGCCCTGTGCGGCTTCCCGGTGCAGACCGACGCGGTCTTCTTCGAAGGCCGCCTGCGCCGGGACGTGCCCTGCCTGCCGCGCCACCTCGGTGAAGCTGGCTACCGCAGCTTCGCCTCGCACCCCAACGCAGCGCCGTTCTGGAACCGCATCAACGCCTACCGGCGCGTGGGCTTCGAGCAGTACTGGTCCGATCGCGACTTCGTGCTCGACGACATGAACCGCGAGTTCCTCAGCGATGCCTCGCTGTACCGGCAGGTGCTCGAACGCGTCGGCCCGGCGCTCGACGGTGCGCAGCCGGTGTTCAATTATGTGCTGACCTATTTCGGCCATCTCGACTACCCGCTCAACGAGGCCCGCCCGGCGGTTATCTCCACGGACTCGGACAACGGCCTGGTGCAGGCCTACGCCAACACCGTGCACTACAAGTCGCGCGAGCTTATGAGCTTCCTCAACGAATTGCGCAGGCGCGACCCGGACGCAATCGTCGTGCTGTTCGGCGATCACCTGCCTTCGCTCGGCTGGAATCACGGGGGCTACGTCGAGTCCGGTCTGCTCGCGCCCAACCGCGGTGAGTTCGACGACGAGATGTTCCGCACCCTGGTCGCCACGCCGCTGGTCGTGATCGACGGCCGGCGCGGCCCGGTGCGTACGGGCGACATGCCGATCTACGCGCTGCCGGCGCTGATCCTCGACCTGCTTGGCGATGAGCGCGACACGATGTTGCGCTTTGCCGCGCGTAGCGACGATCTGGTGCGTGTGCGCCCCTTGCCCGGTGTACATTTCACCCTCAACGGCAAGCGTCTGACGGTGTGTCGCAGCGGCGAGCTGGTGGGGGGGTGCGAGTCCTCGGCCGCCTGGGTCGAAGCCATCGACGTGCTCAAGCGCGATCTCTTCAGTGGTGCCCAGCATGCGTTGCAGGCGCCAGCCGACAAGCCGGCGCTGCAGACGGTGGAGCTCGAGGCCGAGGAGGTGGCGGTGGAGGCGACGCTCGACACCGCACCGCAGGGCGCCGGCGCCGAAATCGCGCCCGAGGTCTGAGCTTGGCGCCACTCGGCCTCAGCCCAGCTGCGCCCCAGCCAGCTCCCCCAGTGTCATCAGTGCATGCACGTGGCGATCGCTGAAGGGGTAGCAGCCCGATAGGCGCAGGTGGCGGGTGTAGCGGCCTGAGGGTGAATAGAGCTTGCCGGGTGTCATGCCGATGCCGTGGCGCAGGGCAAGGTCGAACAGGCGGTTGGTGTCGCAGCCCTCGGGCAGCTCGACCCACACCAGGAAGCCACCGCTGGGCTGGGTGGCGCGTGTGCCGTCAGGGAATGCGTCGTGGATCAGGCCGCGCAGGCGCTCGGTCTGCGCGGCATAGGTGCGGCGCAGGCGGCGGATGTGCTGGGCGTACCCGCCGCTCTCGAGGAAGCGCCCGATCGCCTCGCCCAGCAGTGCCGGCTGTGCCACCGACGAGCAGAACTTGATCTCGGCCAGCTCGCGGCCGAAGCGCCCCCCCTCCATCCAGCCCACGCGCATGCCGGGTGCAAGCGTCTTGGTGTAGGACGCGCACACGATGATCCAGCCGTCGCGGTCGAAGGCCTTCGCGGCCGGCTGCAGCGGCGTGCTGAACTGCAGCTCGGCGTAGAGCGCATCCTCGATCACCGGCACCTTGTAGCTGCGTGCCAGGTTGGCCAGTCGGCGCTTGTTGGCCGGGCTCATGCTCGTGCCTAGCGGGTTGTGCACGGTGGGCATGGTCACCACCACCTGCAGCCGGCCTTCCGACAGCAGCAGCTCCAGCGCATCGAGCGACAGGCCGCCTTCCGGATGGGTGGGAATCTCGATCGCCTTCAGGCCGAGGCGGTCGAGCAGCGGGATCAGGTTGAAATAGGTCGGCGACTCCAGGCCTACCGTGTCGCCGGCCTGGGTGGTGGCGCGCAGCGCCAGTTGCAGGGCCTCCATGCAGCCGTTGGTGAGCAGGATGGCGTCGGGCTGCAACTGCATGCCGAGCTCGGTGGCGTGGCGGCAGATCTCGCGGCGCAGCAGCAGCGGGCCGGGCGGTAGTGAATAGTCGGTCAGCAGCTCCGGGCGGCGGCGGGTGAGGTCGGCGACGATGCGGCCGAGCTTCTCGCCGGGGTAGAAGTCGCTGCCCTTGGGGCAGGCAAGCGAAAGGTCGATGGTGTCGGGCCGGGTCTGGGCGGCGAGCACGCTGGCGATGCGGCTCAACACCGCGCTCTCGGCGGCGATCGCAGAGCTCGGCTCGGCGGCAGCGGCCTGTGGGGCCGGTGGCACGGCGAGCTGTGAGCGCACGAAGTAACCAGATTGCGGGCGCGCGTCGACCAGACCCTGGGCCTCCAGCTGGCGGTAGGCGGCGAGCACTGTGTTGATGCTGATGCCGCGGCTGGTCGCTGCCTCGCGCACCGAGGGCAGGCGGGCGCCGGCGACCAGCCGCCCGTCGCGGATCGCTTCGCGCAGTTCTTCGGTCAGTGCCTGGTAGAGCGGGGCGCCTTGGGGGGCTGTGGCAGCAGCAGGGGGCACAGTAGGCTCGTCCTTGGATAGTTACAGCTGATTGGTAAAACGATCTGTGACCACTATAAACCTGTTTTTCTGGAGCTGTAACCTTTGCGCTGCGCTTCGTATAGTGATCTCCCGAAGCCCCTCGAGGAGAACGCCATGATCGACCTGCCGCTGATGACCTACGTCGCCACGATGTCCGTGACGCCGGGGCCCAACAACATCATGCTCGCGGCATCCGGGGTCAATTTTGGCTTCCGCCGCACGCTGCCGCACCTGCTCGGCGTCAGCGTCGGCAACAGCGTTCAGGTGTTGATCGTCGCCAGCGGCCTGGCCTGGGTGATGGGCTGGCTCGATGCCCTGCGCCTGCCGCTGGTGGTGGTGGGCTGTGGCTATCTGCTGTGGCTGGCGTTGCGCCAGGCGCGCGCGGGCCAGCCAGGTCGCGGCGGGCGGGTCTCGCCGCTCGGCTTCGTCGCCGCGGCGCTGTTCCAGTGGGTGAACCCGAAGGCGTGGATGATGGTGCTCAACGTCGCCATCCTGTTTCTGCCGCGCGACGCCGACTGGATGACGGCCGCCGGGCTGGCGCTGCTGTGCATGTCGGTCAACCTGCCCTGCATCACCGTGTGGGCCGTGGCGGGGGCACGGTTGCGGACCTGGCTGCAGCAGCCGGCGGCGCTGATGGCCTTCAACTACACGATGGCGGCGCTGCTCGCCGCAACCGCGCTGTGGATCGGCGTGGACGAGGCGAGGGCGCTGCTGTAGACCTATTGCTTCTGCACGATCGCGCTGCCTCCGCCGTGGCGCAGGGGCTCGCTGACCGCCGTGACGCTGCCGTCGGCATTGAAGCGGATGCCGTTTGCGGCGCCGATCTGGTCGGTCTCGCGCCATGCATGTCCCAGTGCTTCCAGTGCCTTGGCCTGTGCGCCGCCTGGGAATTCCAGCATCTTCTCGACCAGCGTGGTGTCGCCATTGCGTTGGCTCATGCGTGGCGCGGCGAGTGCGTCGGCCAGGCTCATGCCGAGGTCGATGTGATTGACGATCGTTTGCAGCACGGTGGTGATGATCGTCGAACCGCCCGGCGAGCCGATGGTGAAGGCGGGCGCGCCGTCCTGCAGGACGATGGTCGGGCTCATGCTCGAGCGCGGGCGCTTGAAGGCTTCGGGCACGTTGGGGTGCGGGCCGGAGAAGTCGAAGTCGGTGAGCTCGTTGTTGAGCAGGAAGCCGCGTCCCGGCACCACGATGCCGCTGCCGCCCCAGGACTCGATGGTGAAGGTGTAGGCAACGATGTTGCCTTCGCGGTCGGACACTGCCAGATGCGTGGTGTGCATCGGCTCCTGCGCCAACGCTTGCGGCTGTTGTGGGCGAAGCGGCACCGACAAGTCGTTCTCGAAGGGGTAGGGGTCGCCTGCTGCGACCGCGCCGGGCGCGGCGTGCATACGGATCTGTCCCGCGCGCTCACGTGCGTACGCCTTCGATAGCAAGCCCTCCTGCGGGAAGTCCACGAACTCGGCATCCGCAACGTAGGCGTTGCGGTCGGCGAAGGCCAGGCGCGAGGCTTCGATGTACAGATGCTCGATCTCGTTGCGTGACTTGCCGGCGAGGTCGAAGGTCTCCATCAGGTTCAGCGCCTGGGCGATGGCGATGCCGCCGCTCGAGGGCGCGGGCATGCCGTAGACCTCGTAGCCGCGATAGGTCGAGCGCACCGGCTGGCGCAGCCGGGCCTCGTAATCCGCGAGGTCTGCCAGCGTCATGTCGCCCGCGACCACGCCTACCCCGGAGCGGACCGGGGGATGGTTCACCGTGGAAACGATGCTGGCTGCGATCGGGCCGGTGTAGAACGCCTTGACGCCGCCGTGGGCGATGTCGCGGTAGGTGCGGGCCAGGTCGGGGTTGCGGTGGAGGCTGCCTATCGGCAAGGCCTTGCCGTCTTTCAGGTACAGCGCGGAGGTGCTCGAGAAGCGCGAGAACTTGGCTTCGTTGAGCGTGTTGATGCGGTGGAAGTTGGGGCCGACCTCGAAGCCGTCTTCCGCGACCCGGATCGCAGGCGCCAGCACCTGCGCGAAGTCCATCGTTCCGTATCTGCGCAGCGCCGCGTGCCAGCCGCGCACCGTGCCGGGTACGCCGACCGAGATGCCCTGGGGTACGGCATCGCTCCACGTCATCGGGCTGCCGTCGGCGTTGAGGAACACGCCGGGGTGAAAGCTTGCCGGCGCCACCTCGCGGTGATCGAGCGCGATCACGCGCTTCTCCTTCGCCGAGTAGATGAGCATGAACCCGCCGCCGCCGATTCCGCAGCTGAACGGGTCGGTCACGCCCAGCGTTGCGGCCGCCGCTACTGCGGCGTCGACGGCGTTGCCGCCGGCATCGAGGATCTGCAGTGCGGCCAGGCTGGCCTGGTGCGAGATGGTGGCGACCGCGCCGCCGTGCCCGTTGTCGACCGGCTGCTTCGCCAGGGCGCCGAAGGCGGCCATCATGACCGCGGTGGCGAGTAGGTTGCGTGCTTTCATGGTGCGCTCCGTGGGGCTGGAGCCCTGACCGTAGCACGGGATGGGGGTGAAAGCACCGCAGCCCCCCCGCCCCCCGGGGGAGGGCGGGGCCGACGGTCAGGCCTCAGAGCCCGAGCGTCTGCGCCGTGTAGCGCGCGATCATGCGCTCTTCGTTTGTGGGTACGACGGCGACCGCGGCCCGGCTGCTGGGGGTGTCGACACGGCGCGCATGGGCCTGGTTGGCGGCGAGGTCGATCTCGATGCCCAGCCAGGCCGACAGGGCGGCGACTTTCTCGCGCACCGGTGCTGCGTGCTCGCCGATACCGCCGGTGAACACGAGTGCGTCGAGCCCGCCTGCGGCCGCGGCGAGCGAGCCGAGCTCGCGTGCGATGCGGTAGCAGAACAGATCGACCGCTTCCTTCGCCTCGGGGGCCTCGGATGCAAGCAGGGTGCGCATGTCCTGGCTGATGCCGGAGACGCCGAGCAGGCCCGACTCCTTGTACAGCAGGTTGGTCAACGCCTTGGCGTCCAGCCCCTTCTGTTCCATGAGGTAGAGCATCACGCCGGGGTCGAGGGTCCCTGTGCGGGTGCCCATCATCAGGCCCTCGACGGCGGTGAAGCCCATCGTGGAGGCCACGCTCTTGCCGCCGCGCAGCGCGCACATCGAGGCGCCGTTGCCCAGGTGCGCGATCACCACCGCACCCTTGGCGCGCTCGCCGATGATCTCCGGCAGCTGGCGCGCGACGTAGTCGTAGGACAGACCGTGGAAGCCGTAGCGCTTGACGCCTTCGGCCGAGTATTTGCGCGGCAGCGCGAAGGCCTGGGCGACCGCGGGCTGGGTGCGGTGGAAGGCGGTGTCGAAGCAGCCGACCTGCGGCACGTCCGGCATCAGCGCCGCGACCGCACGCACCGCACGCAGGTTGTGCGGCTGGTGCAGCGGGGCGAGCGGCACGAAGGTGTCGAGCGTACGCAGCACCGATTCGTCGAGCCGGGTGGGCGCGCTGTAGTGCTCGCCGCCATGCACGATGCGGTGGCCGGCGGCGACGATGTCGAGCGCCGGGTTGTGACGGTTGAGCAGCGCAAACACGTGGTTGAGCGCGTCGCGGTGCTGCTCGCCCTGGCTGCCTCCGGTGGGGACTGCCTCTTCGAAGCGCTCGCCCGCGGCCGTCTTCAGGGTGACCTGCGGCCTGGCGCCGATGCCCTCGACCTGACCTGAAACCGCGGGAGCCTCGGCAATGTCGCCGTTGATCGGGTAGAGCGCGAACTTCAGGCTCGACGAGCCTGCGTTGAGGACGAGTACGGCCTTCATGCCTTCATCGCCTCGCGCTTCCTGTGTGCCATCAGCTGCACCACGGCGCACGACGCGGTGCGCGTCTCGGCAGTGTCGGCACGGCTGGTCAGCACGATCGGCACCCGCGCCCCGAGCACCACGCCCGCCATCAGTGCGTTGGCGAGGTACTCGAGTTGCTTGGCGACCATGTTGCCGGATTCGAGGTCGGGCACAACCAGGATGTCGGCGTTGCCGGCGACCACGGATTTGATCCCCTTGGTCTTGGCAGCGACCAGCGACACGGCATTGTCGAAGGCGAGCGGGCCGTCGAGCAGGCCGCCCTTGATCTGGCCGCGGTCGGCCATCTTGCACAGCGCAGCGGCGTCGATGGTGGAGCGGATCTTGGAGGTCACGGTTTCGACCGCCGACAGGATCGCCACTTTCGGCTCGGGTAGCCCGAGGATGTGGGCGAGTTCGATCGCGTTCTGGATGATGTCGACCTTATCCTCGAGCGTGGGCTCGATCATGATCGCCGCGTCGGTGATCATCAGCGGATGCGGGTAGGTCGGCACATCGGCAAGGAAGACATGGCTGATGCGGCGGCCGGTGCGCAGGTGGCGGATCACCTGGCTCATCATTTCGTCGGTGTGCAGCGAGCCCTTCATCAGCGCTTCGGCGCCGCCATCGCGGCACAGGCCCACGGCCACCTCGGCGGAGGCGTGGCTGTGCTCGGTGTCGACGATGCGGAAGCCCTTGAGGTCGATCTCGTTTTCTTCGGCTACTGCGCGGATGCGCGCCTCTGGACCGACCAGGATCGGGTCGACCAGGCCGGCGGCGGCGGCCTGCACCGGGCCGAGCAGGGATTCACGATCGCAGGGGTGTGCGACAGCGATCGGGATCGGTGTCAGGCCGGCCGAAACCGACAGCAGGTGGCGGTAGCGCAGTTCGCGGTCGGACACGGTGACCTCGGGCAGCACCACGCGCTGGCGCGAGATCTTTTCGGTCGGCGCCATGACCTCGGCAATGCCGTCGATCACCTTCAGGCCGTCCTGGTTCACCGCCAGACAGTCGAAGATGATGTGATGGTTGTGGTCGAACTTTTCCTTGCAGGTGACGGTGATCGTCAGCGTGTCGCCGATCGTGATCGGACGCCAGAAGTTGAGTCCCTGCGAGACGTACACCGTGCCGGGGCCGGGGAACTCCGTGCCGAGGATGGTGGAGATCAGGGTGCTGCCCCACATGCTGTGGCCGACGACCTCGCGGAACTGGCTGGAGCGGGCGTATTCGAGGTCGACGTGGGTCGGGTTGACGTCGCCGGACATCGCCGCGAACAGATGGATGTCCTCGGGGCGCAGGGTGCGCACGAGCTGCGCGAAGTCGCCCACCTGGATTTCGTCGAAGGTCCGGTTCTGGATGATCTGGGGTGCTGCTGCGGGTTTCATGGCGTACTCGTTCTTGGATGTATTGCGACGGGCGGATTCTAGACGTTGTCCGTGACCAGTATAAGAAGAACCGCAATCGAATTGTGCAATGCGTCAATCAAATGCGCGGGAGGCGCGTGGAGGGTGAGCGCAGCGTGATCGCGTATGCGCGGCAGGAGCCTTGTTGACGCGCCCGCCATGCATTCCCTCACATTCCGCGCTGCAACGTCGGTGGTAAACTTCGCGCGACGCTGCATTTGCCGGACGCCCGTTTCGCTGCACGGCGTTCTTCGAGTCACCCCAACCACCGGAAACGCCACATGGAAGTCGTCGTTCTCGCTGCCGGCCAGGGCAAGCGCATGCGCTCGGTTCTGCCCAAGGTTCTGCAACCCATTGCCGGCAAGCCGATGCTCGCCCATGTGCTCGAAACGGCGCGTACGCTCGATGCGCAGCGCATCTGCGTGGTGTATGGCCACGGCGGTGAGGTGGTGCGCGAACGGCTCGACGCCCCGGATCTGGCCTGGGCGCGGCAGGCACCGCAGCTCGGCACCGGCCATGCGGTCCAGCAGGCGCTGCCGCACCTCACGGATGGCGACATGGCGCTGGTGCTGTACGGCGACGTACCGCTGATCGGCGTGTCCACGCTGCGACGCTTGGCCGCCGCCGCGGGCGACGCACGCCTCGCCCTGCTCACCGTCGAGATGGACAACCCGACCGGCTACGGGCGCATCCTGCGCAATGCCGCGGGCAAGGTCGTGCGCATCGTGGAGGAGAAGGATGCGACCGACGACGAGCGCAAGGTGAACGAAGTGAACACCGGCATCCTGATTGCACCGGTTGCGCGCCTGCGCGACTGGCTCGGCCGCATCGGCAACGACAACGCCCAAGGTGAGTACTACCTCACCGACATCATCGGCCTCGCCGTGGCCGACGGCGTCGAGGTTGCCACTGTGCAGCCCGACGCCTTCGCCGAGACGCTGGGTGTCAACAACAAGCTGCAGCTCGCCGAGCTCGAGCGCATCCACCAGGGCAACGTCGCCCGCCGCCTGATGGAAGAGGGTGCCACCCTGATCGACCCCGCGCGTATCGACGTGCGCGGCACGCTCACGGTCGGTCGCGACGTCGAGATCGACGTCAATTGCGTATTCGAAGGCGAGGTCGAGCTCGGTGACGGCGTGCGCGTCGGCGCCCACTGCGTCGTGCGCAACGCGCGCATCGGCGCCGGCACCCGGCTCGAGCCCTTCAGCCACATCGACAGCACCACGATGGGCCAGGCTTGCGTGATCGGGCCCTATGCCCGCACCCGGCCCGGCACCGTGCTCGGCGCTGACGTGCACCTCGGCAACTTCGTCGAGGTCAAGAACAGCGTCATCGCCGACCACTCCAAGGCCAACCATCTGGCCTACGTGGGCGACGCCGACGTCGGCAGCAAGGTCAACATCGGTGCCGGCACCATCACCTGCAACTACGACGGCGCCAACAAGCACCGCACGATCATCGAGGACGAGGTCTTCATCGGCTCCGATACCCAGCTCGTCGCGCCGGTGCGCGTCGGCCGCGGCGCCACTCTGGGCGCCGGCACCACGCTGACCAAGGACGCGCCGCCCGACCAGCTCACCGTGACCCGCGTCAGGCAGATGAGCGTGGCACACTGGAAGCGCCCGGTGAAGCAGCCGCGCTGAGCCCTCGCGGGAGCGAGGCCGGCCCTCCCGCAAAGGTCCACCGCTACCAAAGCCCGCACCTGCAGCCGATACCCGAAAACCGAACAAGGAAGCCCCGTCATGTGTGGCATCGTCACCGCAATCGCAACCCAGAACATCGTCCCCGTGCTGCTCGAGGGTCTGCGCAAGCTCGAATACCGCGGCTATGACTCGGCAGGGCTGGCCGTGCTGTCCGGTGAGCTGACCCGCCTGCGCTCCTGCGGCCGCGTGGCCGAGCTCGCTGCCCTGGCCGATGCGCGCCAGCTCTCGGCACACATCGGCATTGCGCACACGCGCTGGGCCACCCATGGCGTGCCTTCCGAGCGCAACGCCCATCCGCACATCTCCGGTGGCCTCGCGGTGGTGCACAACGGCATCATCGAGAACTTCGAGGCCATCCGAACCGTGCTCCAGGCCAAGGGCTACGTGTTCGAGTCCGAGACCGACACCGAGGCCATCGCACACCTGGTGCATGACAAGCTGCAGGGCACGCCGGACCTCTTCGAGGCGGTGCGCCAGGCCACCAACGAACTGGTCGGCGCCTACGCGATCGGCGTGGTGGCCGAGGCCGACCCGTTCCGGATCATCGTCGCCCGCCGCGGCTCGCCGCTGCTGCTGGGCGTGGGGGGCGGTGAGCGCGTAGACGGCATGTACGCCGCCTCCGACACGGCCGCGCTGCTGCAGGTCACGCGCAAGATCGTCTATCTGGAAGACGGCGACCTCGCCGAGCTGCGGCGCGACAGCTACATCATCATTCGCCCCGACGGCACGCCGGTCGAGCGCGAGGTGCATCTCTCCAGCCTGTCGGCCGACGCGGTGGAGCTGGGCAAGTTCCGCCACTACATGCAAAAGGAGATTTTCGAGCAGCCGCAGGCCCTGGCGCAGACGCTGGAACTGATCGCCGGCGGCGCAGGTGTCACGCCGCAGCACTTCGGTGCGCGCGCGGCAGAGGTTTTCGACGGCGTGCGCCGCGTGCTGATCCTGGCCTGCGGCACCAGTTACCACGCAGGCCTGGTCGCGCGCTACTGGATCGAGGCCATCGCCAAGCTCCCGGTCACGGTAGAGATTGCCAGCGAATATCGCTATCGCGAATCCGTGCCGGACGCCGACACTCTGGTCGTCGTCATCTCGCAGTCGGGCGAAACCGCAGACACCCTGGCCGCGCTCAAGCACGCCAAGGCGCTCGGCATGCAGCGCACGCTGGCGATCTGCAACGTGCCCGAGTCGGCCATCGTGCGCGAAACTGCGCTGCGCTTCATCACCCGCGCCGGCCCGGAGATCGGCGTTGCCTCCACCAAGGCCTTCACCACCCAGCTCGCCGCCTTTGCGCTGCTCACGCTTGCGCTCGCCAAGATCAACGGGCGGCTGTCCGCCGAGGACGAGGAGCGCCGCCTCGCCGCGCTGCGCCACCTCCCGGTCGCGGTGCAGAAGGTGCTCGAGCTCGAACCCGAGATCGAGCAGTGGGCGCAGCGCTTCGCTGGCAAGGAGCATGCGCTGTTTCTCGGCCGCGGCAGCCATTGGCCGATCGCCATGGAAGGCGCACTCAAGCTCAAGGAGATCTCCTACATCCACGCCGAGGCTTACGCCGCCGGCGAACTCAAGCACGGCCCGCTCGCCCTGGTGGACAAGGACATGCCGGTCATCGCCGTGTCCCCGCACGACGAACTGCTGGAGAAGCTCAAATCCAACCTGCAGGAAGTCCGCGCCCGCGGAGGTGAGCTGTACGTGTTCGCCGACGCTGGCAGCGAAATCCCCGAGTCGGAAGGCGTGCACATCCTGCACATGCCGGAGCACTACGGCATGCTGTCACCCGTACTGCACGTGATCCCGCTGCAGTTGCTGTCGTACCACGCGGCGCTGGTGAAGGGGACGGATGTGGACAAGCCGAGGAATCTGGCGAAATCGGTCACGGTGGAATAAGCGGCAAGGGACCGCTGCCGCTGATGTTCCTTGCCATTAAAGTCGAAAACTTGGCAATAAAGTCGAAAACGTGGCAATAGAGTCGAAAACGCCCGGATGATGTCCGGGCGTTTTCGCTTGCGTGGATGATCAGCCTTCCGATCACTGAACTACGCGTGCTTGGCTGGCAGGGGCGATCGGTGGCCGGCAGGTGCTCGGCCGAAGCTGTCGGCCTACATGCACCGAATGAGCGGCAGCAGCATTGTGGAAAGCTGCCGCACCGCCCTCATCACCATTGAACGGTAGGCCGTCGAATTGTCGAACCTTCCGTGATCGAGCCACTGCAGACGTGGAGCTATCGCGCAAGCGGCCGTTCAATGCTTGTTTATGGGACTGCCGCGACACTCCGACATCCCAGTGAGCACACCAAACGAATTGACTATTTCCTGAATCCGTGTTCGCTTAGCCGGAAATCCAGCCTAACGCATTGATGTAATTGT
>NZ_JBQWSN020000008.1:0-158654 GCF_052598215.2 Thauera sp. ZXT1-4
ATCATGCGCTGGGGCTCGCGGAGCGGGTACGCGCTGAAGACAACACGGATTCAGGACCTACGTGATCGGCCAGATGACTGGCGTCGGCGTGGCCTTCTCCCGCTTCCTGGGCGTGAGCAACGAGACCGGCATCTACCTCGGCATGGGCATCGTGTTCGCCTACGCGGTGTTCGGCGGGATGAAGGGCATCACCTACACCCAGGTGGCCCAGTACATCGTGCTGATCCTGGCCTACACCATTCCGGCGATCTTCATCTCCCTGAACCTGACCGGCAACTTCCTGCCGCAGCTGGGTCTGGGCGGTTCGCTGGTCGGCACCGACACCACCCTGCTCGAGCGCCTGAACCAGGTCGTGGTCGACCTCGGCTTTGCCGAGTACACCACCTCGGTGCCGGGTAGCAAGCTGAACATGTTTGTCTACACGGTGTCGCTGATGATCGGTACCGCCGGTCTGCCGCACGTCATCATCCGCTTCTTCACGGTGCCGAAGGTTTCCGACGCCCGTTACTCCGCAGGCTGGGCGCTGGTCTTCATCGCCATCCTGTACACCACCGCGCCCGCTGTTGCCGCGATGGCCAAGTACAACCTGCACAAGACGGTCAACGTCGCGATCGAAGCCAACGGCGACCTGTACGCCGCGGAGTCGAGCCTCAAGTACGACGAGCGTCCGGACTGGATGTCGCGTTGGGAGAAGACCGGCCTGCTGAAGTGGGAAGACAAGAACGGCGACGGTCGCATCCAGTACTACAACGACAAGACCAAGAACGCCGACGTGCTGGCCAAGGCCGAGCAGGCTGGCTGGAAGGGCAGCGAGCTGACGGTCAACGCCGACATCATGGTGATGGCCAACCCGGAAATCGCGCTGCTGCCGAACTGGGTGATCGCGCTGGTTGCCGCGGGCGGTGTGGCTGCTGCGCTGTCGACCGCTGCCGGTCTGCTGCTGGCGATCTCTTCGGCGGTGTCGCATGACCTGGTGAAGAACGTGTTCGCGCCCAACATGTCGGACAAGAACGAGCTGATGGTCGGCAAGATCTCGATGGTGTTCGCGATCGTGCTCGCCGGCTACCTCGGTCTGAACCCGCCGGGCTTCGCGGCCGGTACGGTGGCGCTGGCCTTCGGTATTGCGGCCTCGTCGCTGTTCCCCGCGATCATGATGGGCATCTTCTCCAAGAAGATGAACAAGGAAGGCGCGATCGCCGGCATGCTGTCCGGTCTGTTCGTGACCCTGTTCTACGTGTTCGCACACAAGGGCATCGTGTTCATCAAGGGCACCGAGTACCTCGACCTGATCGGTGGTGCGAACAGCTTCTTCGGCATCACGCCGGAAGCCTTCGGTGCGATCGGTGCGCTGGTGAACTTCATCGTCGCCTTCGCAGTGGATAAGGTCACGAAGGAGCCGCCGGAGCACATCCAGCACCTGGTGGAAGAAGTCCGCATCCCGCGTGGCGCCAAGGCGGTGGATGGCGCGCACTAAGCAGTTCGCAGCATGAACCCGGTCCGTCACCCTCGGGTGGCGGCGGGAACGAAAGCCCCGCCTGCGTCTCTCGATGGCGGGGCTTTCCATTTTGTGGCACCTTGCCACAAGGGCTCCCGGCATCCGCGGCGCCCGCAGTGACTGGAGCAGCACATGGTTTTCGACATCAGCATGGCAGTGACCTGGATCCTCTTCCTGGCCCTGTTTCCGATCGCCTTTTTCTGGCTGCGGCGCGCCTGGCGCATCCTGGTCAAGCGCGATTTCTCCGAGGTTGCGCTCAAACGCGGCCTGCCCCCCGCCAATCCTGCGAAGTTCGCGCCCTTCACCGCGGTCATCAACCTCGTGTGCGGGGTGATCGTCGTGTTCGTGATCTTCGGCGTCGTTACCGCACGGCTCGACTACGACACCTGGAGTTCGACCGCAGGCATCACGATCTGGAGCAAGTTCCTGCTCGACTTCATCCTCAGCCGTCACGCGCACCCGATCGAATGGGGGCGCAAGAAGAAGGCGGCCGACGAATCGGCCGTCTCGCAGGGAAAGTAAGACAGGGTCAGCAATCTGCCGCGCGTGCCGGCATGCGCGGCACGCGCCTGTGAGGCCCAGTCTGCCCATGAGCCCCGGGCTGGGCGTTCCTCCGCGATGCGGTCGTTCAGCGCCGCCCGTCGACGCGGAAGCGTCGATCCATGCGATTCATCACGGTCACGTAGACCACGATGATCACGAGA
This sequence comes from Thauera sp. ZXT1-4, assembly GCF_052598215.2. NCBI lineage: Bacteria > Pseudomonadati > Pseudomonadota > Betaproteobacteria > Rhodocyclales > Zoogloeaceae > Thauera > Thauera sp. ZXT1-4. The sequence continues at coordinate 2,200 of NZ_JBQWSN020000008.1, forward strand.
TACACGATCAGCGCACCCTGGGCGAAGATGTAGAAGCCGAGCGGAAAACCCAGAAACTCGATCTGGTTGAGCGCCTCCGCGTAAAAGCCGGCGACGAAGGTGGTGCCGAACCACAACGTGAGCAGCGCGAGCGTCAGCCACAGGTTGCGGCGCCAGTAGGCGCGTTGCAGGTCGGATCGGTTCATGGTTGCTTGCGCGGCTTCTGCGATGTCGGCCGGCCCGGTTGCCCGAGCCGGCGCTGCGGGCTCAGTGCGCGCCGTTTTCGCCACCATTGGCGTGGGCACGCGCGAGTTCGGATTGTACGTCCTGCGGCGCGGGCTCGTGACCGCCTGCTTCGAGCACGAATTCGCTTTCCCCCGCGCAGATCGCCTTCAGCCGGCTCTCGAAGCCTTCGAGCGCCGCCATCGGTACACGCGCCGAGATCAGCGTCCATCCGGGCGCCGGGCTGTCGGTGGCGGTGAGGCGGCCGCGCCGGCCGGCGAGCTCGGCGCTGACTTCACCGAACAGCGCGTCCGCCACCTTCACCTGTACGTCGAGCAGGGGTTCGAGCACCACGGGTCGCGCCGCGAGCACGGCTTCGATCAGTGCATGGCGGCCTGCGGTGACGAAGGAGACCTCGTTCGAATCCACCGCGTGATGCTTTCCGTCCGTGACCACGACGCGGAGGTCCTGTAGCGGGAAGCCGGCCAACGCCCCCTCGGAGAGGGCCTGGCGCACACCCTTTTCGACCGCAGGCATGAAGTGGGTCGGAATGGTGCCACCCTTGACCTCGTCGCCCAGCTCGATGCCGGCGCCGCGCGTCAGCGGCTCCACCCGCAGGGCCACTTCACCGAACTGGCCGGCGCCGCCACTCTGCTTCTTGTGGCGGTAACGCGCCTCGGCGACGACCGTAATCGTCTCACGATACGGAATACTGGGTGTCGCCGTGTCGAGCTGCAGGTTCCAGCGTGCCGACAACTCGTCGAGCACGATCTTCAGGTGTTGCTCGCCCAGACCGCGCACGACGGTACGCCGGTTGCGGCTGTCGAAGCTGACCTCCAGGCACGGATCCTCTTCCATCAGCCTCGCCAGCGCTTCGGACAGCTTCTGCTCGTCGGCGGGCTTGCGCGTCATCAGCGCGAGCCCGAACACCGGCTGCGGCCAGGCGGCGGGCGCGAGGTGGTAATAATCCTCGTCGTGGGAGTCGTGCAGCACGGCGTCGCGGCAGACCTCGTCCACGCGCGCTACCGCACACAGATCGCCCGGAACCGCGAGCGTGCTCTCCACCGTGTTCTTGCCTTGCATGCGGAGCAGGTGCGCTACCTTGAACGGCTTGCGCCCATCGCCCACGTAGAGCAGCGAGTTGGGTGTGACCTGTCCCTGATGGACGCGGAACATGCCTAGCTTGCCGCGATAGGGGTCGTTGGCGATCTGGAAGACATGGGCGACGACGTGGCGTTCGGGATCGAGCGCGAGTTTCACCGCCTCGGCCGCGGCGCCTTCACCCTTGAGGAAGGCGGGCGGGTTGCCCTCGGTGGGGTCGGGTGCGAGCTTGCCGAGGATGTCGAGCAGTTCGCGCACGCCTGCGCCGCTGCGCGCGGAGACGAAGCACACGGGCACCAGATGGCCTTCGCGCAAGGCCTGCTCGAAGGGCGCATGCAGCTGCTCGGGGTCGAGGGATTCGCCCTGCTCGAGGTACTTCGCCATCAGATCCTCGTCCAGCTCGACGACCTGGTCGACGATCGCGTCGTGCGCGGCGGAGGGGCTGGAGAAGGCGGTGGCCGCGGCATTGTCGGGGGCGAAGAAGCAGTCGATCACGCGGCTGCCGTCGGCGGAGGGCAGGTTGATCGGCAGGCATTCGCGGCCGAAGGCGGCCGCGATTGAATCCATCAGGGCGCCGAGGTCGGTGCCAGCCGCATCGATCTTGTTGACCACGATCATGCGGCACTTGCCTTGCGCGGCGTCCATCATGCGCCGCGTCCCGCTCTCGATGCCAGCGGCGGCGTTGATCGTGACCAGGGCGGTGTCGACGGCGGGCAGGGCAACGAGTGCGCGACCGGCGAGGTCAGGCAGGCCCGGGGTGTCGAGCAGGTTGATCCAGTGTCCCGCCCACTCGAGGTGGACCAGTGCCGAATGCAGGGAGTGGCCCATGGCCTTCTCCTGCGGGTCGAAATCCGCGACGGTGTCGCCGCGCTCGACGCTGCCCGGAGCGTTGATCTCGCCGGCGGTAGCGAGCAGGGCTTCGACCAGGCTGGTCTTGCCGCTGCCGGTATGGCCGAAGAGGGCCAGGTTGCGGATGTCGTGAACCGAACTGGGTGTCATCATGGACCTCGCTTTTCTTGTTTGTGCGGGATGCCCTCAAGTGTCCGCTTGCTTCGATCCGAAGGCAATGCGCGCGCTCGGTCGAATGCTCGTCTGCGCTACGCTTCGGGTCAGGCGCTGCGCAGTCGGGTGATGCGGGTGAAGAGGATGGCGCCCAGCGGCAGCGCGAGCCCGATCAGCGTGACGGTGATCAGCAGGGCACCGAGTTCGCCGTAGTCTGCGGGCGTGGTGACCGCGCCCGTCACCGCATCCTTCACTTCGCGCGTAATCGTGTACAACTGGTTGAGGTACTTGGTACCCAGTTGCGAGGCCGACAGCGCGAGGTTGGTGAAGGACGCCATCACCGCGAAGAAGGTGGCCTTGAGGTGCGGCGGCGCGGAGTTTGCGATCCACGCCAGCATCGGCACCATCGAAACCTGGCCGAGCGGGGATTCGAGCGCGGTGTTGGCGATCGCGATGAAGCGCGCGTCGACCACGCCGCCAGTGTGCGCCGCGGTCCAGTCGTGCAGGCCGTGGAACATGCCGATGATCGGGAGCGAAAGCAGTGTGCTGGCGACGGTGAGGAAGATCACGATGTCGGCGATCGACTTCTCGGCCATGAAGCGGCGGAACAGGAACAGGCCGGCGAGTGTGAGCGTGCTGGTGATGAGGTCCAGCCGCGACAGGAAGCTCTGGTCGAAGCCGAGCGCGTCGATCATCCACCAGCTCGCCCCGGCGCCCGGGCCGGGCAGGGCGCGGAAGGCGAAGATGATGATCACCGTGCCAAGCAGGGTGCGCGCGGCCTCGGGCGAGAGTTCGCGCAGCAGGCGGCTGATCATGACGCCGATGATCGCGAACGAGGTGGCGAAGATCACCTCCTGGCCGTACTTGAAGCCCGACAGCCCGATGCCGATGGTGAGGGCAACGAAGACCGCGCTGCCACCGAGGATCCACCAGTTGGGCGCGGTCTTCCCTTCCGGGGCGTGGAGCAGGCGGTCGATCTCGGCGCCGCTGCGCCCGAGTGCGGCGAGCCGCCGGGCCTCGCGGCGCTTGAGGAAGCCGCCGAGCAGCACACCGCTGACCGACAGCAGCGGGATGATCAGCGCGAGCTCGTAGATGCGGAGGTAGATCGCGACCTTGTCGGCCTCGGGCAGGTTCTCGGAGCCCTGGAACATCGCTACGTTGGCGAGCGACACCAGCACCGTGCCGCCGATGATCGCCACCCGGCCGAGCATCTGCATGGTGGTGTGCATCAGGCGGATGGTCTCCGATGCAATCGGATCGCCGCGGGTGTCCAGGCGCGGCACCGCCTCGACCGTCATCGCATCGGCCACCGCGTCCTGCATCACGTAGCCCACCGGCGACAGCAGCACCGACAGCACGAACCAGGCCTCGATCGGCATCACCGCACGCATCGCGTCCGGGCTGCCGATGAGCCCGATCATGATCAGCAGGCTGGCGGCGATCAGGCTGGCGCCGAGGTAGACCAGCCCGGCCTTGTGTCGCCACATGAGGTCCACCAGGTGGCCGATGGGCATCTTCAGCGCCCACGGGATGCCTGCCCAGAAGCCGAGCGCGGCGAGGAAGGCGGCCGACAGGCCAAGGTAGTCCTTGACGAAGAAGGTGCCGACGATGCCGGTGAGGCCGGATACCCCCGCCGCGCAATACACCATCAGCGGCGGCAGGTAGGAGAGCCGCATCTCGCGGCCGAGTTCGAGCAGGTTGCGGTCGATCCAGCGGTAGATGGCGTGCAGCACTCGGTCGGTCTCGCGGCTGGGGTTAGGTTGCGTTTGGGGTGGGTCCGGGTTCTGCGGGGGCTCGCGGGCCCTGGATGGGATCAGCCCGCGAACAGGCGCTCCACCCAAGGCATGATCCAAGGCAGGGACAGCGCCGTGACCAGACCGTTCAGTCCCATCGCCAGCGCGGCGAAGGCGCCTGCCTGCTCGCTGACCTGAAATGCGCGGGCCGTGCCGATGCCGTGCGAGGCGATGCCGATTGCGAAACCATGCACCGCGTGGTCGCCCACATGCAACCGGCGCAGGATGGCACGCCCGAACACCGCACCGATGATGCCGGCGCTGATCACCAGCACCGCGGTGAGCGAGGGCAGGCCACCAATGCGCTCGGCTACGCCCATGGCGATGGGTGTGGTGACGCTCTTGGGGGCGAGTGACATCAGTGACTCGCGGCTGCCACCGAGCAGTGCGCCGATGCCCCAGGCCGAGAGCGCGGCGGTGAGTGAACCCGCGACGAGTGCGACCAGCAGCGGCGCGGCCATGGCCTTGAGTTTGGGCCATTGGGCGTATAGTGGAATTGCCAGCGCCACGGTGGCTGGGCCGAGCAGGAAGTGTACGAACTGCGCTCCGTCGAAGTAGGTCTGGTAGGGCGTGCCGGTCGCCAGCAGCAAGGTGGCCAGGATGGCCACGCTGATCAGCACCGGGTTGGCGATGGGGTGGAAGCCGGCGCGCCTGTAGATCCAGAACGCGGCCTGATAGGCGAGCAGGGTGAGCGTAAGCCCGAGCAGCGGCGAGGCGGAGAGATAGACCCAGATCTCCTCGAGGTTCGGGTTCATTGACGATTCTCCACCGTCGGCTTGCGCCCGCGCGTGAGTGCCTTCAGTACCAGCGCGGTCACCGCGATCGCGAGAAAGGTGCTGACGAAGAGCGATACCAACAGCGGCAACCACTCGGCAGCGATGCGGTCTCCGTAGAGCACGATGCCGGTGCCGGCCGGCACGAACAGCAGCGACAGGTGCTGCAGAAGCTGGCCTGCCGTCTGCCGCAGGTTCTCGCCCGGTCCCCCGCGCAGCATCAGCGCGAGAAAGAGCAGGGCCATGCCGATCACCGGGCCGGGGATGGGCAGCGCGAAGCCGCGAGCGATTACCTCGCCCGCAAGCTGAAAGACGAGAAGCATAGTCAGGGCGGCGATCATCGCGAGGGCTCCGGGCGAGGATTGGGTCGAGTGTCGTAACGAGGGGGCGTGACGATCATCGTGATTGGGGCGGCGGCGAGTGCGGTGTCGAGCGTGAACGGCGGTGCGGTGTGCGACCGGATGAAGGCGACAGGCTACAGCAGCCCGTGCCCGAGGGTGCGCACAAGGATGCCGACCGTGGCGCCGAGCGCAGCGGGTTTCCACACCGCCGCCACGCGCCGGCCCGCCGAGATCAGCACCGCGACGCCAGCGACGTCGAAGGGATGGATCAGGAAGCCCGCGCTCGCGTTGAGCGTGGCCACCGTGGTTTCGCCGTTCTTGAGCAGTTCGTCCATCACGCCCATCATCGCCGTGCCGCCGGCGATGTATTTGGTCAGCGTAAGCAGGATCAGCGCCGGGTCGAGATCGAAGGCGCGCAGCAGCGGGGTGAGCAGGGTGGTGAGCAGGTCGATGCCGCCGGTGGTGCGCAGCACCATCACCGCCACTAGCGCCAGCACCAGCATCGGGATGGCGCCGACCGAGATCTTGAAAGCCTCTGCGCCGGCGCGGTTGATCACGTCCAGTACGCCCTTGGCATCGTCGGCGACGCGGTGGTGCAGGGTCTCGTCCACCGTCGTCTCGACGTTCGAAAGCTTGCGACCGAAGACGTGGAAGGTCACGGCGGCCGCCACCAGGCCGCCAATGGCTGACAGCAGCAGCGCCGGACCGAAGGCCAGCCCCATCGCCGCCATGGGAAAGGTTACGTTGGCCTGCGCCATGGCCATCACCATCGCCAGCGTGGCGGCAAGGTGCCGGTCGGAGGCGCCGCGGCCTTCCATCATGGTCAGGGTCGCCACGGGGGCAGCGAAGCTGACGAAGTGAATCTGCAGCGCGGCGAAGACACCCAGACCGGTCAGCCCAGCCGGGCGCAGCAGGGGCGCCAGCCGGGCCACCAGCCAGTCGAGGATGCCGCGCGCCTCGAGCAGTCGCATCAGCGACAGCATGACGACCATGATTGGCAGCAGGATAAAGAGCGAGAGTTCGACCGCCGAGCGGCCGGCCTGGAGGATGATCTGCGTCAGTTGATCCATGCTTGTCCGAAGCCCCCGGTTGTGAAACATTCGGCGTGTGCGGCCTCAGCCTTGCGCCGCACGCCCTCTGCGACGGAAGACGCGTACGCCGCCGAGCACGCCCACGACCAGCAGGCCGATGCCTGCTGCCTCGCCCGCCGTGGGCCAGCGGCCATACCAGAGAAACGCATAGAGTAGCGCCGACAGGGTCTCGAACACGATCAGCTGGCCGACCAGGGCGGCTGGCAGCAGATGGCTGGCCTTGTTCCATAACAGGGTCCCGAGCCAGGATGCGGCCAGGCCCAGCAGCAAGCTCATCAGCACGAAGCGTATCGGCTGCGGCCCGAGCGGCCAGTCGTAGGCTGGCGCCCCGGCGCCCAGGTTGTTCCAGATCCAGTAGCCTGCGCCCGCAAGCAGGGCGACCGGCAGCGTGGCCAGGCCCTGCGCCGTGGCCCAGGCGCGCGACAGGCCGGGGCCGCGCGCGCGCAGCCAGCGACTGTTGCGGATCGGGTACCAGGTCCAGCATGCCAGCGCAATGAGCGCGAACACGAGGCCCAGGGCGTAGCGGCCCTCGGTTGCGGCCTGCTGCCCGCCGCCCGAGTGCACTGCGAGCAGGCCGGCGAGGATCAGTGCGAGCGGCATGCCGAGCTGCAGCCAGGGCACGCTGTCCTCGCCGCCGCCGCGCCGGCGGTCGAGCAGGTTGGCGCTGATCGCGATGACGACCGGCAGCGTGCCGATGATCAGGGTCGGTACGGGTGCGCCGGCGAACTGGATCGCGCTCGACAGCGTGGCGTAATAGAGCAGGTTGCCGATCAATGCGAGCTTGGCCGCTTCCAGCCAGTCGGCGCGGGTGAGGCGGGCGAGAGCTGCGCGGTCGAACCAGGCCAGCCCGAGCGCGAGCACGCCGAAGGCCAGGTAGCGTCCCACTGCGAGCATGAAGCCGGGGTAATCGGCAAGCACGAGCGGGGTCAGGAACACCAGCCCCCATAGCAGACCGGCGCCGAGCGCGGCGGACAGGCCGACCAGCATCGCGTTCAGAGCGTCTTGCCGAAGTAGTACACCGTCAGCAGCCCGCCGACGGTGATGATGAAGCGCCGCAGCCAGATCGCAGGCAGCCTGCGCGCCATCGCCGCGCCCCAGTAGCCGCCGAGGGTTGCGGTGAAGAGCATCACCAGGGTGTGGGGCCAGGATACCGCGTTCGCGATCACGAACGTGCCCACCGCGACGCTGTAGATTACCGCGGAGAGCCAGTTCTTGAGCGCGTTGATCTCGTGCACGTCCTTGAAGCCCTGGATCGCAAGCGCGGCGATCATCAGGATGCCCATGCCGGCACCGAAGAAGCCGCCATAGATCGACACCACAAGCTGGAAAGCGTAGCCGCCTGGTCCGATGTGGCGCTCATCCGTCCCGGCAGGCGCAGGCTTCCATTTCTTGACGAGCGCGGAGATCTGCGTGCTGAAGGCGAAGAGTACGGTGGCGATCAGCAGCAGCCAGGGGATCAGTTGCGCGAAGGCCGCGTTGGAGGTCGCAAGCAGCAGCAGGCCGCCAGCGATGCCCCCTACGAAGGCGACCACGGACAACATAGGCAGGCTTTTCGAGAAGCGCTTCAGTTCGCGCCGGAAGGCCCAGGCCCCTGCGAGGCTGCCGGGCCACAGCGACACCGAGTTGCTGGCATTGGCGATTACGGGTGGCACGCCGATTGCGAGCAGGGCCGGAAACGAAAAGAAGGTGCCGCCGCCCGCGACTGAGTTCACCGCACCAGCGGCAAATGCAGCGATGCCGATGAGGGCGATGTCGAAAAAGTCGAGGCCGAGCATGTGAAGTTTCGAATGGGGCAGGGTGCAGCGGTACGCACGCGGGAGAGCGGCGTCGCGGACGCTTTCGGCGCGGCTACCGCAAGGGGATTCCCTTGCGGTGCTGCGTTCTTGGATGCGGGCTTGTCTCCTCCGCCCTTCGATGTCGCCCATTCTAGTAGAGTTGTATTCAGAAAAATAGAATCGTCTGATAATTTTGCTTATGGCAAAGGAGGTTGTGCGGGCTTGGGGGCTTGTGTCTTGGTGAGGCCGTGCCGTGCGTCCCATCGCAGCCTCCCTGGTGAGCAATGAAACCGGACAGATCACGTGCTACAAGTCCGGACAGTTTATGTGCTCCCTACAATTTGCGTTTATGGTGTTGCTGCCGACCGGGATCCGGGGTAAGATCCGCGCCCTTAGCCGGTGTAGCTCAGTTGGTAGAGCAGCGCATTCGTAATGCGAAGGTCGGGGGTTCGACTCCTCTCACCGGCACCAGAATCAAGCAAAAGGGCCCGTCAGTGATGACGGGCCCTTTTGCTTGCCGCCTCTGGCGGAGTGCATCGAGGATGTGCGGTTCGTCAGCCGTGGCTGCGTAACTCGCTTTTCGCGGTGTCGAACAGCCCCAGGATGCCGCTGAAGGCGTTGGCGCTTACCGCGGGATCGTAGCGCGCGAACAGCGCTTCCTGCTTCTTGCGCGCGGCTGCGGGCTGTTCGTGAAGAATCGCCTCGCGTTCGGCCATGATCTCCTCGCACATCCGGCGCGTGACAAACAGGAAGGGAATGGGGTGAAACAGGCCGTCGCCCTTTTCGGTATGAAAGCGTGGCATGGTCATCGCGTGCTCCTCCTTATAACCGCGGTCGCGGTTCGCGCCTCCCTTTGGTTCAGGGAGTTCGTGGTTCGGTTCATTCTTGCTCGAATTATCTCAGCACTTCTCCCTCGTGGCTGTGCGCTGGTTCGCGGTGGGCGCTGGATTGCAGACCTTCAGGACGCACTGCGATCTGACAGCCCCTCATGGCGATGTTGACGTTAACGTAAACGCAAACTATGTTCTCTACCGGTCGCCCAGACAAAGGGGCGAGTCTGGAGTCTTTGAACGGAGAGGGTGCGAATGCAGATCGAGAATGGCGTTTTCGTGGTGACGGGCGGTGGTTCTGGCTTGGGTGCCGCGACGGCCCGCATGCTGGTCGAGGCAGGGGCGAAGGTGGTGCTTGCCGATGTGAACAAGGAAGCTGGCGAGGCACAGGCGGTGGCGCTTGGCGATGCCGCTGTGTTCGTCGTGACCGATGTGGCCGATGCGGCCAGCGCGAAGGCCGCGATCGATACCGCGGTGAGCCGATTCGGCCGTCTGACCGGTCTGGTGAACTGCGCCGGCGTGGCGCCGGCCGAAAAGGTCGTTGGGCGTGAGGCGCCGCACAAGCTCGAGAGCTTCGCGCGCACGGTCTCGATCAATCTGATCGGCACCTTCAACATGCTGCGCCTTGCGGCAGATGTGATGAGCAAGGCCGAGCCCGACGCAGGCGGCGAGCGCGGCGTGATCATCAACACCGCATCGGTTGCCGCCTACGATGGTCAGATCGGGCAGGCTGGTTATGCATCGTCCAAGGCGGGCGTGGTCGGGCTCACCCTGCCGGTCGCGCGCGAGCTCGCGCGCTACGGCATCCGCGTCATGACGATTGCGCCAGGCATCATGGAAACGCCCATGTTGATGGGCATGCCGCAGGAGGTGCAGGATGCGCTCGGAAAGATGGTGCCGTTCCCTTCCCGCCTAGGCAAGCCCGCGGAGTACGCTGCGCTGGTGCGCCATATCGTCGAGAACGCCTACCTCAACGGTGAGGTGATTCGTCTCGACGGCGCAATCCGCATGGCGGCGAAGTAAGCTCTTCTGGCGTTGCTGCGCGCGCGTTCGAACGCGCGCGCAGCAACCTCATGTTGCAGTGCAATGGCCGGGTCGGGAGAAATGTGCTAAAACCCGTGCTCCTTCACGACCCGCCCCGGGGTGCAGCGCGCGCCGGGGCGGTTTCTCATTGCCGCACATGATGCCCGCCGAACACACTGCTCCCGTGGCCAGCGAGGCCGTTGATACCGACTGCTATCACTGTGGTCTGCCCATTCCGTCCGACACGGATCATTACGTGCGCATCGACGGCCGCAGCCGGCGCATGTGCTGTGTCGGCTGCGAGGCCGTGGCGCAGTCCATCGTGGACAATGGCCTGGTCGACTACTATCGCCACCGCGACGCGATGCCCGAGACGCGCCGCGAGGCCATGCCTGCCGAGCTCCAGGAGCTCGGGCTGTTCGACCACCCCGACTTCCAGAAGAGCTTCGTGCGGCCCGTGGGCGAGCACGAACGCGAGGCTTCGCTGATTCTCGAGGGCATTACCTGCGCGGCCTGCGTGTGGCTCAACGAAAATCATGTCGCACGCCTTCCCGGCGTGTCGGCGATCCAGATCAACTACGCGACCCGGCGCGCCCGCGTGCGCTGGGATGAGCGCAGGATCAAGCTTTCCGACATCCTCGCCGCGATCCAGGGCATAGGTTATCGTGCCTATCCCTACGACGCAGAGCGCTCGGAGCAGGTCGCGAACCGCGAGCGCCGCTCGATGCTGTGGCGGGTGTTCGTCGCCGGCTTCGGCATGATGCAGGTCATGATGTACGCCTTCCCCGTCTATGTGGCGGGCGAGGGCGACATGAGCTGGGACATCGAGCTGTTGCTGCGCTGGGCGAGTTTGCTCCTGACTCTTCCGGTGGTGCTGTATTCGGCAGCGCCCTTCTTCCAGCGTGCGTGGCGAGATGTGCGCCTGCGCCGGCTGGGGATGGATGTTCCGGTGGCGGTCGGGGTCGGCAGCGCCTTCCTCGCCAGCCTTTGGGCGACGCTGACCGACGGGCCGGAGGTGTACTTCGACTCGGTGACCATGTTCGTGTTCTTCCTGCTCGGTGGGCGCTACCTCGAGATGGTGGCCCGTCAGCGCGCGATGCGCGGCGTGGAGGAGCTCGGCAAGGCGCTGCCTTCCTTCGCCGAGCGCGTCGAGGGCTGGCCCGCCAGCGCAGTGGGCGAGAGGGTGCCGACTTCGCAGTTGGTGCCCGGTGACGTGCTGCGGGTGCGCCCGGGAGAGGTGTTCCCGGTCGATGGGGTGGTGCTCGAGGGTGAGGGTGAGGCGAATGAAGCCCTGCTCACCGGCGAGAGCATGCCGGTCCCCAAGCGTCCGGGCGACCGGCTGACCGGAGGCAGCATCAACGTTTCCTCGCCGCTGCTGCTGCGGGTGGAGCAGGTGGGCGATGCGACGCGGCTTGCGGCCATTCGCAGGCTCATGGAGCGCGCGGCCAGCGACAAGCCGCGCATAGCCACGCTGTCGGATCATGTGGCCGCCTGGTTCATCGTCACCCTGCTGGTGCTGGCGAGCGGGACCGGCGTGGCCTGGTACATGGTCGACCCGGATCGGGCTCTGTGGATCTTCGTCTCCGTGCTGGTCGTGGCGTGTCCGTGCGCGCTGTCGCTGGCGACACCGACTGCGCTCACGGTCGCGACCGATGCCATGGCGCGCCTGGGCGTGCTGGTCACGCGGGGACATGCGATCGAAACCCTGGCGAAGGCCAATCACTTTGTGTTCGACAAGACCGGTACGCTCACCCACGGCCGCATGCGCCTGGAGGAGGTGCTGCCGCTCGGGGCACATGAAGGCCGTGCAGTGCTGGTGCTTGCGGCGGCGCTGGAGCAAGGCTCCGAGCATCCGGTAGCTGCTGGCTTGCGCGAGGCGGTCGAAGGTGACCGCCTGCCGGTGGCGGTGGATGTGCGCGCCGAAACCGGTCAGGGTATGGTCGGTACCGTGGCCGGTGAGAAGATGTGGATCGGTCGTCCAGACTATGTGGCCCGGTCCACGGGGCTCGAGTTGCCCGGGGCGCTGGATGCGTTCGCTGTGCGGGGCGGAACGGTGGTGGCGCTTGGTACCGCGTCGGGTTGGCTGGGTGCCTTCCGCCTCGCAGACCAGGTGCGCGACGAGGCTCCGCTGCTGATGCGCCGGCTTGGCGGGGAGCGCGTGCACACCGGCATGCTCTCCGGTGATGCGGAGACGGTCGTTGCCGACATGGCGCGGCAACTCGGCATCGAGGATGCGCGCGGGGGGCTCAGTCCGCAGGGCAAACAGGAGGCCATCGCGGCAATGCAGAAGGATCGCAACGCAATCGTGGCGATGGTGGGGGATGGGGTAAACGATGCGCCGGTGCTGGCGCAGGCGCATGTGTCCATCGCGATGGGTGGCGGCACCGACCTTGCGCGCAACCAGGCCGACATCGTGCTGCTCAGCGAAAACCTGTCCAGCCTCGGACGCAGCATCGACCTCTCGCGCAAGACTTTGCGGATCATCCGGCAGAACCTGTGGTGGTCGTTCGCGTACAACTTCACCTCGGTGCCGCTGGCCATGGCCGGCCTGGTGACGCCCTGGATGGCAGGCATCGGCATGGCGGCGAGTTCGCTGCTGGTGGTGCTCAACGCCATGCGCCTGCAGCGTGTGCCGGCCGCGCGTTGAGTGTGCGAGGAAAACAGCATGGAAAGCCTCTATCTTCTGATTCCCCTCTCGGTCGTGCTGGTGTTCGTCATTGGCGTGCTGTTCTGGTGGTCCCTGCGCAGCGGTCAGTATGACGACCTGGAGGGGCCGGCCTACCGTTTGCTGATGGATGATCGCGATGAAGCGCCGATGGATGAGAAAGCCCCCGTCGATAGCCGGCATGAGCTGCCGGAGGATGGAGAGAAACAGCGCGACAACCGGGGGTAGGGGCCGATAAATGTTGATCTAGGTCAACATCGACTTTTGGGTCCGCGGCACAATACGACCCATGGTGAGTTTTGCGGCAAAGGCTGTGATGGCCGCAACACCCGGGTTTTTTGTCTCTCTGTTGGGGTTGGGGGTGCGTGAATGCGCACCCTTTTTTTTGGGGTCCGGGTGGGGTGTCCGGACACGCTTGCACCTGGCTTTGGAGTTGGTCTAGGTCCAAGTTTCTCTTCCTCACCTAGCTCGCCTGAAATACAATGTTGATCTATGTCAAATGGCCCGATCATGCTGAAGTTAGGCTGATTCGGCTGGGCAAGAAGCGCGGCGTCGGGAGCTGCCGCGCCGGGGTCGGTTTTTAAAACGAAGAGGTGACTCACATGCAATCGCAAGCGACTTATAACTACAAAGTCGTGCGCCAGTTCGCCATCATGACGGTGGTGTGGGGCATCGTGGGCATGCTGGTCGGCGTCATCGCCGCAGCACAGCTCGTGTGGCCAGAACTGAACGTGCACGAATTCCTGCATTTCGGCAGGCTCCGTCCGCTGCACACCAACGCGGTGATCTTCGCGTTCGGTGGCTCGGCGCTGTTTGCGACGTCGTACTATGTCGTGCAGCGCACCTGTCACACCACGTTGTTCTCTCCCGGTCTGGCGGCGTTTACCTTCTGGGGCTGGCAACTGGTGATCGTGCTCGCTGCGATCACGCTGCCCCTAGGCTATACGTCCTCCAAGGAATATGCCGAGCTCGAGTGGCCGATCGACATCCTGATCGCGATTGTCTGGGTGTCCTATGCCGTGGTTTTCTTCGGCACCATCGCCAAGCGCAAGGTTTCGCACATTTATGTGGCGAACTGGTTCTTCGGCGCTTTCATCCTTACCGTGGCGTTGCTGCACATCGTCAATAGTGCAGCGATCCCTGTCTCGCTCTTCAGCATGAAGTCCTACTCGGCCTATGCGGGCGTGCAGGACGCGATGGTCCAATGGTGGTACGGCCACAACGCGGTCGGTTTCTTCCTGACCGCAGGCTTCCTCGGCATGATGTATTACTTCGTGCCGAAGCAGGCCGACCGTCCGGTGTATTCCTACCGTCTGTCGGTGGTGCACTTCTGGGCGCTGATCTTTACCTACATGTGGGCCGGTCCGCACCATCTGCACTACACCGCGCTGCCTGACTGGACTCAGTCCGTCGGCATGGTGTTCTCGCTGATCCTGCTCGCGCCGTCCTGGGGTGGCATGATCAACGGCATCATGACCCTGTCGGGTGCCTGGCACAAACTGCGCACGGACCCGATCCTGAAGTTCCTGGTCACCTCGCTGTCCTTCTACGGCATGTCCACCTTCGAAGGCCCGATGATGTCGATCAAGACGGTCAACGCGCTGTCGCACTACACCGACTGGACCGTCGGCCACGTGCACTCCGGCGCGCTCGGCTGGGTCGCGATGATCTCCATCGGCTCGGTGTACTTCCTGCTGCCGCGCCTTTACGGCAAGAGCGAGATGTACAGCGTCAAGCTGATCAATGCCCACTTCTGGATCGCGACCATCGGTATCGTGCTCTACATCGCGTCGATGTGGATCTCGGGCGTGATGCAGGGGCTGATGTGGCGCGCGACCAATGCGGACGGCACGCTTACGTATTCCTTCGTGGAATCGGTCAAGGCCAGCTACCCGTTCTGGACCATCCGCTTCATCGGTGGTGCGATGTTCCTCGGCGGCATGCTGATCATGTTCTACAACATGGTGAAGACCATCGCCGGCCAAAAGGCCTATGACGCCCCGGTGCTCGCGCCTGCGGCTGCCCACGCCTGATCGGAGAACAACAACATGGCTCAATCCAAACACGAAAAGATCGAACGCAACGTATTCCTCATGATCGTGTTCACGCTGCTTACCGTCAGCGTGGGCGGTCTAGTGGAGATCGTGCCGCTGTTCTTCCAGCACTCGACCACTACCGCGATCGATCAGAAGGGCAATGCACTCGACGTCAAGCCGTACGATCCGGTTCGCCTCGTTGGCCGCGACATCTATGTGCGCGAAGGCTGCTACAACTGCCACTCGCAGATGATCCGTCCGTTCCGCGCCGAGACCGAGCGGTACGGCCACTACTCGGTGGCGGGCGAGTTCATCTACGACCACCCGTTCCAGTGGGGCTCCAAGCGCACCGGTCCGGATCTGGCGCGTGTGGGCGGTCGCTACTCGGACGAGTGGCAGCGTGTTCACCTGCTCAACCCGCGTGACGTGGTGCCCGAGTCGAACATGCCGGCCTTCCCCTGGCTGGATCGTCCGATCCAGGGCGACGACATCCAGGACCGCATGCGTGCGCTCAACAAGGTGGGTCTGCACAAGTACAGCGACGAAGAGATCGCCGCGGCACCTGCTGCACTCGAGGGCAAGACCGAACTCGACGCCATCGTGGCCTACCTGCAGGGCCTCGGTACCGCGATTTCCCACTTCCGATAAGGAGGGCGTGCGCCGTGGATATCAACGACATCCGGAGCTTGCTCACCGTTCTGGGGCTGCTGTGCTTCCTGGCCATCGTCGCCTGGGCTTACAGCAAGCATGCCAAACCGGGGTTCGACGCTGCGGCGCGCCTGCCTCTGAGCGATGACGACCTGCCGGCCCGGGGCGGCCGGCAAGACCAAGAGGAAAAGAAAAATGGCTGACTTTATCAGCGGTTTCTGGAACATGTATGTGATGGTCCTCGTGGCCCTCTCCATCCTGTTCTGTGTGTTCGTGCTCGTGTCGAACATGACCCGGCGCGAGAAGGGGCCGGTCGAGTTGCACGGTCACGTGTGGGATGAGTCGCTGGCGGAGTACAACAACCCGCTGCCGCGCTGGTGGATGTATCTGTTCTGGATCACCATCTTCTTCGGCATCGGCTATCTCGCGATCTACCCGGGCTTCGGCTCCTTCAACCAGCACCGCGGGCAGTGGGCGCAGTACGACGCCGAAATGCGGGCGGGCGAAGAGCGCTTCGGCCCTGTGTTCGCGAAGTATCGCGAGATGGACGTGATGGCGGTGGCGGCCGAGCCCGAAGCCGTGGCGATGGGGCAGCGCCTGTTCCTGACCTACTGCCAGCAGTGCCACGGTGCCGCGGCACAGGGTGCCAAGAGCTTCCCGAACCTGACCGACGGCGCGTGGCTGTGGGGCGGCGAGCCGGACAACATCCGCGAGACCATCACCAACGGCCGCAACGGCATCATGACGCCGTTCGGCGCGGTGCTGGGTTCGGACGGTGTGAAGGACGTTGCCAACTACGTCCGTTCCATGAACGGGCTGGCGCACGATTCGCTGCGCGCTCAGCGTGGCAAGGATCTGTTCGACACCAACTGCATCGCATGCCACGGTGCGGATGCCAAGGGCAACCCGATGCTCGGCGCGCCCAACCTGACCGACAACAACTGGCTCTATGGCTCGACCGAGTCGACGATCATCGAGACCATCACCCATGGCCGCAACAACAAGATGCCGGCTTTCGGTGATTTCCTCGGCGAGGACAAGGTTCATATTCTCACGGCCTACGTGCTGAGCCTGAACAAGAAGTGATCGTTTCAAGCAGGGTGTAGTCCAGCCCCGGGAGGAGGGGGTCCTCCCGGGGTTTCCATAACAACAAAAAGAACAAAAAACACTGGTACAAAGGCCATGAACAGCCCATCCCCTGAGCCGCGCAAGGCGCAGCAAGCAGACTCTTCCCAGGACACGCTTTACGCTGCCCGCAAGAAGCTCTTCGTCCGTTCCGTGACCGGCATTTTCGCCAACTGGCGCTGGGCGCTGGTGTGGATCACGCAGATCATCTTCTACGGCCTGCCCTGGCTGAGTTGGAACGACCGCCAGGCCGTCCTGCTCCATCTCACCGAGCGCAAGTTCTACATCTTCGGCTGGGTGTTCTGGCCGCAGGACGTGTTCTTCCTCGCCATCCTGCTCATCATTTCGGCCTACGCGCTGTTCTTCTTCACCGCGATCGCCGGCCGCCTGTGGTGCGGCTACGCCTGTCCGCAGACGGTCTACACCGAGATCTTCATGTGGATCGAGCAGAAGATCGAAGGCGACCACGTCCGCCGTCAGAAACTGGACCAGGCGCCGATGAGCGCCGGGAAGGCGCTGCGACGCGGTGCGAAGTACCTGGTCTGGATCCTCGTGTCCTTGTGGACCGGGTTTACCTTCGTTGGCTATTTCTCTCCGTTGAGCGAACTGCTCGCGTCCGTGACGTCTTTCAATTTCGGGCCGTGGGAAACGTTCTGGATCCTGTTCTACGGTGGCTTCACCTATCTCTTCGCCGGTGTCATGCGCGAGCAGGTGTGCAAGTACATGTGCCCGTACGCGCGTTTCCAGGCGGTGATGTTCGATCCGGACACCCTGGTCATCACCTATGACGAGGCGCGCGGCGAGCCGCGCGGCACGCGGAAGAAGGGCATCGACCCGCGTACCGTCGCCAAGGGAGACTGCATCGATTGCGGCATCTGCGTGCAGGTGTGCCCGACCGGGATCGACATCCGTGATGGGCTGCAGTACGAGTGCATCGGCTGTGCCGCATGTATCGATGCGTGCGACCAGGTCATGGACAAGATGAACTATCCGCGCGGCCTCATCCGTTACTCCACCGAGAATGCGATGAAGAACCGCTGGGGCCGCAAGGAGATCATCGCGCATGTGCTGCGTCCCCGTACCCTCATCTACGGCGGCATCCTGATTCTGATCTGCCTTGCCTTCGTGTGGGGGCTCGCAGCGAGGGAGCCGCTGCGCATGGATGTCCTGCGTGACCGCTCGTCGCTTGGGCGTGAGGTTGAAGGCGGAATGATCGAGAACGTCTATCAGTTGCAGGTCATGAACATGACCGAAGCGGCGCGCAGCTTCCGTCTCGAGGTGTCGGGCCTGCCGGGTATCCGTCTGGGCGGCAGCGAACAGATCCAGGTCGCGCCCGCCGCGGCACAGTCGGTGACCATGCAGGTGCTGGTGCCCTACGACCAGGGGCAGCCCGGTGCCAACACGATTCACTTCCAGGTCACTGCCGAGGATGATCCTTCGCTGACCCTGAAGGAACAGACCACCTTCCTGATTCCACGCTGACATGTCCACTCACCACTCGACCGAGAATCCCGTTCAGCCCTGGTATCGTCAGGGCTGGCCCTGGTTCCTGATCATGTTTCCCGCCATCGCTGTGGTGGCGGGGATTGCCACCTTGGTGATCGCCGCCAGGACCTTTGACGGCATGGTGGTGGATGATTACTACAAGGAAGGTCGCGCGATCGTTCAGACGATCGGGCGCGTCGAACATGCACGTGAGCTGGGCATGCGGGCAGCGCTCAAGGTGCGGAGCAGTTCGATCCGGGTTGAACTCGGTGCGCGCGATGCAGCGAACTTGCCCCAGCGCTTGCTGGTGACGGTTGCACACCCCACACGTGGCGGGCTCGATCAGGTCGTCATTGCCGAGCGCGCCGATGGGGCCTACGAGGCCCGGCTGGCGCCGCTATCGACCGGGCGCTGGCTGTTTGTCATAGAAGATGAGACCCGAAGCTGGAGAATGGACGGGTCCGCATACCTCCCTGCAGAGACGGAGATCCTTATTGATCCGAACGTCTGATTTACCCACTGACTGCAGAGGAGTCACATCATGGCATGGGAGTTGTTGCTGACGAGCGATATTGGCTTGCTGAGCCTGTTCACGATCGTCTTCATTCTCGGTATGGCCCTTTACCTGTACCGCTTCGCCAAACGTCATATGGCGGAGGACGAGCAGAAAACCCGGCTGGAGCGCGGTGGCTAGACTGTCCACGCCCCATAAGCAGAACGGCCCGCGATGCGGGCCGTTCTGCTTATGGGGCGTGGACAGCGCAGTGTTCAGCGGTACACGAGCACGGGGGTCTTGCTGTGCGTGAGCACCTTCTGCGTCTCGCTGCCAAGCAGCAGCCCTGCGATCCCGCGGCGGCCGTGCGAGGCCATGAAGATCAGGTCGCAGCCATGGCGGTCAGCGGCATCGATGATCGCTTCGTACGGGACTTCGTTCACGGCGGTGTCGGTCCCGGCAGCGACACCGGAGGCATCGGCCACACTCTTCGCTTTGGCGAGAATCGATTCGGCCTCCGCCGCCGCGGATTTCGCGAACTGCTCCGGCGTGGTAGGGTCGATCAGTGCACCTTCGCCGTAGATCGGCATCGGGAAATCAGGCTGTGCGTAGAAGAACGTGATGCGTGCACCGGCTTCCTTGGCGAAGGATACTGCGCGGGCGACGGTGCTTTCGGACAGCGCCGAGCCATCGGTCGGGACGAGGATGTGCTGGAACATTACGGGGACTCCTTGTTGAGCGTTACGCGTCGATTATAGCGACGACTCGGTATCCATACCGATTGATCGTGATCAAACCGGCGTGCAATCCTGCGGGGCACAGTGTAGGCAGATGGAGGTGTTCCATGAAGCTGACTTTTTATGGTGCGGCAGGCGAGGTGACCGGGTCGTGCCTCCGGGTCGATCATGCGGGCGGGAGCTTCCTTGTCGATTGCGGCTTGTTTCAGGGCGGGTGTGAGGCCGATCGCAAGAACCGCGAGGCGTTGGACTTCGATCTTTCGCAGATCGACTTCGTGCTGCTCACGCACGCTCACCTCGACCATACCGGTCTCGTCCCCCGGCTGGTTTCGCTGGGGTTCAAGGGGCGGTTTCATGCGACCGCGGCGACGGTTGACCTGCTCGGCGTGATGCTTCTCGACTCTGCCTACATCCAGGAGAAGGAAGCCGAGTGGGCCTTGCGCAATGCGCGCTCGCGCAAGGCACGGCGTGGCGCCGAGCAGGGGCCGCTCTACACGGTGGAACAGGCGCGGGCGAGCCTGCGCCGTCTGCATGCGGTCGACTACGGCGAGCCCGTCGTCCCCGGCAAGGGGGTCCGTTGCTGGTTCCGCGACGCCGGGCATATCCTCGGCTCGGCGATCATCGAGATCGACATCGAGGAGAAGGGCCACGCCCGGCGCCTGGTTGCCTCGGGCGACCTCGGCCAGCCGATGCGCCCGGTGTTGCAGGATCCGGCGCGAATTCGGGCCGCGGACTATCTCTGCATCGAGTCCACTTACGGCAACCGAGCGCACCGTCCTTTCCAGTCGACGCTGGATGAACTCGCCCAGGTGCTGCACCGGACGCTCGAAGTCGATGGCGGCAATGTGATCATTCCCGCATTCGCGGTGGGGCGCACGCAGGAGATCCTGTTCGTGCTCGCCGACCTCGTGCGCTCCGGGCGCGTGCCTCGCCTCGACGTGGTCGTCGACTCGCCCATGGCCTCGATGGTGACCGAACTCACCGTCCGTCATGACAACCTGTGGGACGACGAAACGCGCGAGCTCTACGCGTGGGTTCAGCATCATGCAGACCGATTCCACCTGCGCTTCGTCCAGGACGCGGAGGAGTCGATGGCGCTCAATGCGGTACAGGGCGGACTCGTTATCGTCTCGGCAAGCGGAATGTGCGACGCTGGGCGCGTCAAGCATCACCTGCGGCACAACATCGGGCGGCGAGAATGCGCGATCGTGATCGCCGGCTTTCAGGCGGCGGGCACGCTGGGGCGGCGGCTGGTCGATGGGGCCCGACAGGTGACGTTGTTCCGCGAGCGCATTCCGGTGCGTGCTCGCATCCATACGATCGGCGGGCTTTCGGCCCATGCCGACCAGCCGGCGTTGCTGCACTGGTTGCGCGGTTTCGAACGTCCGCCGCGCAGAACCTTCATCGTGCACGGCGAGGCTGCGGCCTCGGCGGCTTTCGCGGAAGCCATCGAGGGCGAGTTCGGCTGGCCTGAGGTGGCGGTGGCCGAGCCGCAGACGCCCTACACATTGGATTGAACGAAATGCAGAGGCAGACGACGATGGCGAACGCAAACGGCAGCAGCCCCCGCAACGGCGCACGCCTGCGCAACGGTACGGCCAATCACGGCGCCGCGTCGGCGGCTGCCTTGCTTCATCGCTTCCATGAGCAGATGGAAGACGCCTTCGACCCGCTCGGTGTTGGCGCGCCCATCCTGCATGCGCAGCTGGCCTGGCTGTCCCACCCGCAGGAACTGGGCGAGCACATGCTCAGTCTGTCCTCGGATCTGTGGGCGCTGCAATGGCACTCCTGGGCACGGATGCATGGGCTGCCCAGCCCCGACCCGATCGAACCCAACGTCGACGATGCCCGTTTCGCCGATCCGGTGTGGACCGAGCGCCCGACCTGGGATCTGATCAAGGAATGGTACCTGGCCTTCACCCGCCACACTCAGGACATGCTCTACGAGACGCCCGGCCTGTCGAGCAAGGAACGCAGGCGCGCGGCGTTCTGGTGGCGGAAATGGCTCAACGCGGTGGCGCCCACCAACTTCCTGTGGACCAATCCGGTTGCTTTGCAGCGTGCGATCGATACGCGTGGGCAAAGCCTCATCGACGGCTTCTCGAACTATCTCGAGGACGTGCAGGCGGGCGAGGTACGCATGACCAACCCGGACGATTTCCGGGTCGGTGAGAACCTTGCCACCACGCCGGGTGCGGTGGTGTTCCGCAATCGCCTGCTGGAGGTGATCCATTACGCACCGGTGCAGAAGAAAGTGTGTGCCGAGCCGCTGGTCATCATCACGCCCTGGATCAACAAGTTCTACGTCCTCGATCTGCAGCCGCGGAAGAGCATGATCCGCTATCTGCTCGACCAGGGGCTGGACGTGTTCATCACAAGCTGGAAGAACCCCGACGCGTCGATGCGCGACACCGGTTTCGACGACTACCTGCGGGAGGGGGTCGATACCATTGTGCGCGTGGCGCGTGAGTTCACCGGTGCGGCGAAGGTGCATGCAGCGGGCTACTGCATCGGCGGCACGGCGCTTGCGATGTACATGGCCTGGGCTAACCGGCACTACCCGGAGGGCGAGGTGCCGGTGGCGGACTGGACGCTCTTCACCACCCTGGTCGATTTCCACAAGCCGGGCGATATCGAGGTCTTCATCGATGAAGGCAGCATCCACTACCTGATCAGCCAGATGGCGCGCAAGGGCTACCTGGACGGCAAGTCCATGGCCGCCTCCTTCCGCCTCCTGCGCTCCAACAGCCTGATCTGGCATTACGTGGTGCGTGGCTGGCTGTACGGAGAGAAACCACCGGCCTTCGATGTGCTGTACTGGAACATGGATGCGACCCGCATGCCTTACCGCATGCACGCCTGGTATCTGGAGGAGCTTTATCTGCGTAACCGTCTCATCCAGCCCGATGCCCTGGTCGTCGCCGGGGAAGCGCTGGATCTCGGGCGTATCCGCCAGCCCCTCTATGCCGTGAGCTGCGAGGACGACCATATCGCGCCGTGGCGGCAGACCTTCCGCATCGTCGATCATGTGAGCGTGCCGGTGCGCTTCGTGCAATCGAGCTCGGGGCACATCCTGGGTATCGTCAATCCGGTGGTCGACCCGCCCAAGCGGCGCTACTGGGTGGGCGAAACGCAGCCCGGGGACACGCCCGAGCGCTGGCGCCAGGGCGCGCAGGCCTGCGAGGGAAGCTGGTGGCCGGACTGGATGGCCTGGCTCAAGCCGCGCGCCGGCGAGCAGGTGCAAGCAAGGGCGGCCGCGAATGCGGCGTTCCCTGCGCTGGCCGACGCGCCGGGAGAATACGTGCTGGAGCGTTGAAGTTCAGGCGCCGTAGCGCGACAGCCGGGCGGGGTCGTGCAGGGTGATGCGCTTGCCCTGCACGCTGATCAGGCGGGCATCGCTCAGGTCGTGGAAGATGCGTGACAGGGTTTCCGGCGTCAGATTCAGGCGCGAGGCGATCACCTGCTTGCTGGTGGGCAGCGCGATTTCGCAGGGCGTGTCGCTGTCGGCCACCTGCAGAAGATAGCCGATCACGCGCTGCGTGCTCGAGCGCAGCGAGTAGGTTTCGACGTCCTGAATCAGCCCATGCAGGCGGATCGCCATGCCGGCGAGCAGTTTGTGGGCGAAGGTCGAATCCTGGTCGATGAGCTCGGTCACCACCTGCTGGCCGACGTGGATCAGCACGGTGTCGGTGAGTGCCTCGGCAAACACGGGGTAGGGGTGGTCCATGAACATCACCGCCTCACCGAAGCTCTGCATCGGGCCGATGATCTCCACCACCTTCTCGGTGCCCTGCGAGGATGAGAACGCAAGCTTGACCTGACCGGAGACGACGAAGTAAAAGCCGTGCGGTTGATCCCCGCGCTGGAACAGCACTTCGCCGCGTGCCACCTGGCGCTCGCGGGTGAAACGCGCCACGAGCTGGATGTCGGCCTCCGAGAGTTCGCCGAACAGGGGGATGCGGCCCAGCAGGGCGGGGATGTCGAGTTGTATGTGGGAATGAGGCATCTCGGAACTCTCCGGTGGGGTCGCAATTCTAATCGAGCCGCTGTGCCCGGGGGCTGGCGGCAGCACATTCCGGCTCTCTGGCCGGTCACCAAAGGGAGAAGGGATGTTCTATTACGCGATCAAGAATCTGCACATCACCTGCGTGGTGCTGAGCGCGGCGGGGTTCCTGCTGCGGGGGCTATGGATGATGACCGGAAATCCATTGCTGCAGCATCGCCTCACCAGGATTCTGCCGCATCTGGTGGATACGACACTGCTGTTGTCGGCGATCACCCTGACCGTGCTGATCCAGCAGTATCCCTTCGTGGCGGGCTGGGCCACGGCGAAGATCCTTGGTCTGATCGTCTACATCCTCCTCGGCACGGTGGCGCTCAAGCGCGGACGCACGCAGGGTATTCGCGTCGGCGCCTTCGTGGCCGCGCTGCTGGTCTACCTGTGGATCGTCTCGGTGGCGCTGACCAAGCAGGCCGCCGGCTACCTTGCCTGAACGCGTACGCGAGCGCTCAGCGCACGCCCTGCTGGTGCTGGATGAGCTTCTTCAGCCCGGCAGGGTCGAGCAGCTTCACATGCTTCTGCTGCACCGAGATCAGCCCGTCTTCCTGGAAGCGCGAGAAGGCCCGCGACACGGTTTCGAGCTTGAGCCCCAGGTAGGAGCCGATCTCTTCGCGCGTCATGCGCAGGTTGAAGTCCTGCGGCGAGAAGCCGCGCGCGTTGAAGCGCTGCGACATGTTAAGCAGGAAGGCAGCCAGGCGCTCCTCTGCGCGCATCGAGCCAAGCAGCATCATCACGCCGTGGTCGCGCACGATCTCCCGGCTCATGACCTTGTGGAACTGCAACTGCAGCCCCTCGATCTCGTGCGACATCTGCTCGAGCTTGTCGTAGGCGATCACGCACACCTCGCTGTCCTCGAGCGCGATTGCGTTGCAGGAGTGGGCTTCGGTGCTGATGCCGTCCAGGCCGAGGATCTCGCCCGTCATCTGGAATCCGGTCACCTGCTCGCGGCCGTCCTCGAGCAGCACATCGGTCTTGAACGAGCCGGCGCGGATGGCGTAGATGGCCTCGAAGGGATCGCCGGCCCGATAAAGGCAATGCTGGCGCTTCACCTTGCGGCGCGCACCCACCAGATCGTCGAGCCGGCTCAGTTCGCTGTCCGACATCCCGAAGGGCAGGCACAGTTCGACGAGGTTGCATTGCGAGCAGGCCACTTTCAGCCCGCTCACGGTGATTGGCACGGTAGCCCTCATCTGCACGATAATCCCGCTTCCCAGAAAAAAGACCCCGGTGAGGGTTTAATAGGCGTCTAAAACATGCCCGTTGACCCACGTCAACCTAAAGATTCCGGTGATCTGCCATTGTTTGGCACACACCTCAGCAGCAAGATCATGAAAAGTCAGAACGAACTCATCTTCGATCCGCAACTGATTCGTCGCTTCGACATCAACGGACCGCGATACACCTCTTACCCCACGGCGGACCGCTTCGTCGAGGCCTTCAATGCGGATGCGCTCAAGACCTGGCTCGCCAAGAGGGGCGTGGGCGGCGTAAGCAAACCACTTTCATTATACTTCCACATCCCCTTCTGTAACACGATCTGCTATTACTGCGCCTGCAACAAGATCATCACCAAGGATCATGGGCGCTCTGCCAAGTATCTGAAATATCTGGCGAAAGAGATCGAGATGCAGGCCGCCTGCCTGACCGGCAGCCGGCAGGTCACCCAGCTGCACCTGGGGGGGGGCACGCCGACCTTCCTGTCCCACGACGAGTTGCGAGAGCTCATGGCGGCGGTGCGCGAGCACTTCACGCTGGTGCCCAATGGCGAGTATTCCATCGAGGTCGACCCGCGCAAGGTCGACTTCGAGACGGTGAAGCTGCTCGCCGACCTCGGTTTCAACCGCATGAGCGTGGGCGTGCAGGACTTCGCCGAGGACGTGCAGGCGGCGGTCAACCGCATCCAGAGCTACGACGAAACCAAGCTCGTCATCGACGCGGCGCGCGC
This sequence comes from Thauera sp. ZXT1-4, assembly GCF_052598215.2. Taxonomy (NCBI): domain Bacteria; kingdom Pseudomonadati; phylum Pseudomonadota; class Betaproteobacteria; order Rhodocyclales; family Zoogloeaceae; genus Thauera; species Thauera sp. ZXT1-4. The sequence goes on from NZ_JBQWSN020000008.1 coordinate 27,324, forward strand.
CACCGGTTTCAAGTCGGTGAGCATGGACCTCATCTACGGCCTGCCCAAGCAGAACGTGATCAGCTTCAACCGCACGCTGGAGCAGGTGCTCGAGATCTCGCCCGACCGCATCTCGCTGTACAGCTATGCGCACTTGCCGGGCCTCTTCAAGCCCCAGCGCCGCATCAACAGCGGCGACATGCCCACCGCGGATACCAAGCTGCAGTTGCTGCAGCTGGGCATCCGCCGCCTCACCGAGGCGGGCTACGTTTACATCGGCATGGACCATTTCGCCAAGCCGGACGACGAACTCACCGTCGCCCAGCGCCAGGGGCGTCTGCATCGCAATTTCCAGGGCTACTCCACCCAGGCCGAGTGCGATCTGCTCGCCTTCGGCGTGTCGGCGATCGGCAAGATCGGGCCGGTGTATGCGCAGAACGTGAAGAGCCTGGACGAGTACTATGATGCGCTCGACCGCGACGAACTGCCGGTGCTGCGCGGCATCGAGCTTACCGCAGACGATCTGCTGCGGCGCGCGATCATCCAGGCGCTGATGTGCCACTTCGAGCTGTCCATGCAGTCGATCGAGATCGCCCATCTGATCAACTTCCGCGAGTATTTCGCCGAAGAACTCGCCGACCTGCAGGAGATGGAGAAGGCCGGCCTGGTGAAGATCGATGGCGACTGGATCAGCGTGCAGCCCGGCGGGCGCCTGCTGGTACGCGGCATCGCGATGGTGTTCGACCGTTACCTGCGCGCCGACCGCGAGCGTGCGCGCTACTCGCGCGTGATCTGAGTATTGCGGCAACGCAGCGTAGAATGAGGCCTCGCATTCCCCGCGGGGCCTTTTTCATCCATGCCTGACACCGGTTACATCGCAGTCTTCCTCATCGGCCTGCTCGGCGGCACGCACTGCGTGGCCATGTGTGGCGGCATCGTCGGTGCACTGACCATGCAGGTGCAGACGCCTGGCGGCAAACCGCAGTGGCCGCTGCACCTGGCGTACAACATCGGCCGCATCACCACCTACACTGCGCTCGGCGGGGCGGTGGGTCTGCTCGGCTCGGTCGGCCTGCTCTACGAAGGCATGCTGCCGGTGCAGATGGCGCTGTACGTGCTCGCCAACCTCATGCTGATCGCGCTAGGGCTCTATCTCACCGGCTTCACCCGCCTGCTCACTCCGATCGAGCGTGCCGGCGGCGTGCTATGGCGGCGCATCCAGCCCGCGACCCGGCGCTTCCTGCCTGCGCGCTCGATCCGACAGGCGCTGCCGCTTGGACTACTGTGGGGCTTTCTGCCTTGCGGGCTGACCTACTCCGTCCTCGCCACCGCGCTGGTCACCGGCTCGGGTACGCGCGGGGCAGGGCTGATGCTGGCCTTCGGCCTGGGGACGCTGCCCAATCTGCTGCTGGCAGGCATGTTGTTCAAGCGGTTTCGTGACATCACCCGCAACCGCTGGGTCCGCATTGCGTCCGGCGTGCTGGTGCTGGGTTTCGGGGTGTTCGGCCTCTATCATGCCCCCACACTGGGCGGTGACCTGTGGCGTGGTGTGGTCTGCGTGACCTGAGGGCGCCGTCCGGCGTTCGGTATCGACAAGGAGCAACACATGAATGAAGTGACGATCAAGGTGGACGGCATGAGCTGCGGCGGATGCGTGAAGAATGTGACCGGTGTGCTACAGGCGCTGCCCGGCGTGCAGGACGTGCAGGTCTCGCTCGGGACGGCGTCTGCCACCGTGCGCCACGACCCTGCACAGACTTCGGTCGAGGCGCTGCGCGCTGCGGTCGAGGATGCCGGGTTCGACTCCCCGGCCTGATGGTTTTCATGCGGACGGGGCAATGCCGCAGTGCAAGAAATTGTGGTTTCCCCCTATAATCCGCGCACATTTTTCCACGGGAGGGATTCATGGGCTTCGATATGGTCAGCGCCGGCAAGGATGTGCCGAACGACATCAACGTCATCATCGAGATCTCCGCGCAGGGCGATCCGATCAAGTTCGAGGTGGACAAGGACAGCGGCGCCGTCTTCGTCGACCGCTTCATGGGCACCTCGATGCGCTACCCGCTCAACTACGGCTACGTGCCGCACACCATCGCCGGCGACGGCGACCCGGTGGACGTGCTGGTCGTTACCCCCTTCCCGCTGCAGCCGGGCGTCGTCATCCGCTGCCGTCCGGTGGGTGTGCTCAAGATGGAAGATGACGGCGGGGTGGACGCCAAGGTCGTCGCCGTGCCGGTGTCCAAGCTGACCCCGCTGTACGACAAGGTGCAGACCACCGACGACCTGCCCGAGCTGCTGATGAAGCAGACCGTGCACTTCTTCGAGCACTACAAGGATCTCGAGCCCGGCAAGTGGGTCAAGGTTCTGGGCTGGGGCACGGTTGAAGACGCCAAGCAGGAGATCCTGAACGGTCTCGCCGCCGGCAAGAAGTAACAGGGACGGCTGGGCCGTCGCTGGTGAAGGGGCCCGCCGTGTGCGGGCCCTTTTCCGTCCACGACGGCGCGGGGGACACAGAGTGCGTCCGCGTGTTGACGAGCGGGGCTGCTGCCAGTAGTGGCAGCGGTTTTGCCCGCAATGTGCCTGCGATGGCAGCTTGCTGGCGCAAGGCGCCCGGGGCGGCAGACCATGGTCTGCGCCAGACAAGGGGGCTGGCAGGCTGGCATCACGCTTGCTTGTGCCTCTCCCGCTGCTACGATGGCGGCATCGGATCACAACAGCGACAACAGGGAAGACCCGCCATGCTCGCGCTCCTCATGAAGATCAACAAGAACCTCATCTTCGCCATCCCGGTGGCGATGGTGCTGGGCTTCGGCTTCGGCCTCGTCGCGCCGGTGGCGTGGCTCAAGTCGCTGATCGTGCCGCTCACCTTCCTGATGGTTTATCCGATGATGGTGAACCTCAAGCTGCAGAAGGTGCTCGAGGGCGGCGACCTCAAGGCGCAGGCGCTCGCGCAGGCGATCAATTTCGCCATCATCCCCTTCGTGGCCTTCGGCCTCGGCAAGCTCTTCTTCCCCGAGCAGCCCTTCTATGCGCTCGGCCTGCTATTGGCCGCGCTGCTGCCTACGAGCGGCATGACCATCTCGTGGACCGGTTTCGCCGGCGGTAACCTCGGTGCTGCGGTCAAGATGACCGTGCTCGGCCTCATCCTCGGCTCGCTCGCCACCCCGCTGTACGTGCGCTGGCTGATGGGGGCGGAGGTGCCGGTCGACATGGCCGCGATCTTCATGCAGATCATCATCATCGTGTTCCTGCCCATGGTTGCCGGCCACTTCACGCAGAAGTGGCTCATTGCCCGCCACGGCCAGGCCGAATACCAGAAAACCTGGGGGCCACGCTTCCCGCCATTCTCCACGCTCGGCGTGCTCGGCATCGTATTTGTCGCACTCGCACTCAAGGCGAAGGACCTCGTCGCCCAGCCCGGAGAGATCGTCGTCGTGCTGGTGCCGCTGCTGTGCCTGTACGGCATCAACTACGTGCTCAGCACGGTGGTTGCCCGCACCCTGCTGCCGCGTGGTGACGCCATCGCGCTGGTCTACGGCACGGTGATGCGCAATCTCTCGATCGCGCTCGCGTTGGCGATGAACGTGTTCGGTGGCGAAAGCGCGGGCGCCGCGCTGGTCATCGCGCTCGCATACATCCTGCAGGTGCAGTCGGCGGCGTGGTACGTCAAGCTCACCAACCGCCTGTTCGGTCCCGCACAGCCCAAGGCCGGCTGAAGCCCAGGGAAGATGGCGTGGCCGGAGGTCAGTCGGACCGGGCCCGGCCGGTCGTCGCTGAGTGCATCCACGCCAGGCCGTCGCGGGTGCCGGCCGCTGGGCGGTATTCGCAGCCAATCCAGCCCGTGTAGCCGATGCGGTCGATGAAGTCGAACAGCCAGGGGTAGTTGATCTCGCCGCTGCCCGGCTCGTGCCGGCCTGGCGTGTCGGCGATCTGGATGTGCCCGATGCGCGGCAGGTGCCGGGCGATCGTGTTGGCGAGTTCGCCTTCCATGCGTTGCATGTGATACACGTCGTATTGCAGGAAGAGGTTGTCCGCGCCCACTGCATCGATCAGCGCGATGGCTTGCGCGCTGTGATGCAGGTGGAAGCCGGGGATGTCGAAGGTGTTGATCGGTTCGATCAGCAGGCGGATGCCGGCCGCCTTCAGCTCGCGTGCGGCGAAGCGCAGGTTGGCGACGAGGATCTCGTGCGCCTGAGCCGGGGCCAGATCGGCAGGCGGGACCCCCGCGAGGCAGTTGAGCCGTGCGCAACCGAGCGCCGTGGCGTACTCGATCGCGCGCCCGACGCCGTCCTGAAATTCGCCCACCCGGCCCGGGTGGCATGCAATGCCGCGCTCGCCCGCATCCCAGTCGCCCGCAGGGAGGTTGTGCAGCACCGCCACCAGGCCGTTCGCGTGCAGCCGGTCGGCGATCTCGTTCCGGTCGAAGGCGTAGGGGAACTGGAATTCCACCCCGCGAAAGCCCGCTTCCGCAGCCGCCTCGAAGCGCGCGAGGAAGGGTAAATCGTTGAAGAGCAGGGTCAGGTTGGCGTCGAACTTGGGCATGCGCTTCCTTCTTTCGGGGCTCACTCGCAGCCCGAAGGCGCTTCGTGCACAGGGGCGCGGGTGAGACGGAGGGCGCTCTGTACGTGCTGCGTCGGTTGTACTGCGTGGGTTCGCATCTTGCCATGTGCGGGCGCATAATCCGAGTCCGAAGCCGCTGCCTGCCGCTGCCTGGCGCTGTATCCGCACGCAGCCGACGGCACCTGAAACGCCGCGCCGCCCGACCGGGGTGTCGCGGCATTTTCCTTCTGGAGGATCGATGTCCGCGCCCGGCGCATCCCGCATTGCCTTGCTTGCGCTCGTCGCGCTTTCCCTGATCTGGGGATACAACTGGGTCGTCATGAAGCAGGTGATCGACTACGTCGATCCCTTCGATTTCTCTGCCATCCGCGCCGCGTTCGGCGCGCTCACGCTGTTCGGGGTGCTCGCGCTGCTCCGGCGGCCAATGACGATCGAGGCCTGGCGTGAGGTCGTGTTGCTCGGCCTGCTGCAGACGGGGGCTTTCACCGCGCTCATCCAGTGGGCGCTGGTGACCGCGGGTGCGGGCAAGACTGCAGTGCTCGTCTACACCATGCCGTTCTGGGTGCTCCCGATGGCCTGGCTCGCCCTGGGCGAGCGCGTGCGCGGCGTGCAGTGGCTGGGCATCGCGCTGGCAGCCAGTGGGCTGGTGCTGGTGCTCGAACCCTGGTCGCTGGGGGGCTCGGTGCTTGGCAATCTGCTGGCCGTTCTGGCCGGCGCGATCTGGGCGGCCTCTTCGGTGCTCGCCAAGCGCATGCGCCAGAGGCACAAGTTCGATCTGCTCGCGCTCACTGCGTGGCAGATGCTGTTCGGCGCGATCGCGCTGTGCGTCTTCGCGGGGCTGCATCCCTCGCGGCCGATCGAACCGTCGCCGTACTTCTTCGGCGCATTGGTCTTTAACGCCGTATTCGCGACCGGGCTCGCCTGGGTGCTGTGGCTGTACATCCTCCAGCACCTGTCTGCGGGGATGGCGGGGCTCTCGGTGCTGGGGGTTCCCCTCGTCGGCGTGCTGGCGGGCTGGATCGAGCTCGGCGAACGCCCGACGGCGGCAGAATTCGCCGGCATAGCGCTTATCGTCGGTGCGCTGGGGCTGGTGAGTCTGTGGGCCCTGATTCAAAGCAGCCGGGCCGCGCGCAGCGACGGGTAAGGCCGGGCGGCGCGCGCTTGCTGCAAGACGGGTTCGGATTTCCTGTGCGACGCGCTACTGGGCGCTCTTGCGCAACACCATCTCCGGAATCTGGTGCAGTGGAACGACGCTATCGGCCGCACCGAGGCGAATCGCCTCTTTCGGCATGCCGAACTTTCGCAGCGCTCGTATAAGAATACTTTATACCCGAATGAGTAGTCGATCATATCTAAACTTTTAGCTGGGCGGCAGACAAGGAGTGCGGAACTGGCTGCATCCGAGTGCACGACTGGCGAACGCATGAGCGGCGTGGCAAAGTGGCTCCCCACCCGTCTTCGTGCAGCGCTCCGGCCATGTTCTACGGCATCACCGACCTCTTCACCTTCGTCCTCGGCACCATCTTCATCGTGCTGCTGCCCGGGCCCAACTCGCTTTACGTGATGGCGGCTGCCTCGCGCTGGGGCGTGCGCGCCGGCTACCGGGGCGCGGCCGGCATCTTCGTCGGTGACACCCTCCTGATGCTGCTGGCGGTCACCGGCATGGCTTCGGTGTTGCGCGCCACGCCCGAACTGTTCATGGTCATCAAGTACGCCGGTGCGGCCTACCTGGCCTGGGTGGGCTTGAGTCTGCTGCGCGGTGCGCTCGCCACCTGGCGGCGGGGGGACGAAACCGCCGCAGCGGTCGGCGACGGCAAGCCGGACTACCCGCCGGTGCGCAGCACGCCACACCCCTTCCGCACCGCGCTGCTGATCAGCCTGATGAACCCCAAGGCGATCCTGTTCTTCGTGTCCTTCTTCATCCAGTTCGTCGACCCCGCTTACGGCCACCCGGCGCTGTCCTTCGTGATCCTGGGCGTGATCGTGCAGGTCTGCAGCCTGCTCTACCTGTCGGTGCTCATCTTCGCGGGCGCCCGTCTCGCGGCGCAGTTCCGCCGTCACCGCCGTGCCGCGGCCGGGGCGACCGCGGGGGTGGGCGGGGTGTTCATCGGCTTCGGCGCCAAGCTTGCCACGGCGACGCTGGGGTAACTCAAGCACGGCTCCGTTGCGCCCGCGTGCGCACTACGGCACACCCTGCACCGCCATCCGGCGCGTACACTACGGTCTTGTCGGAAAGGGCCATCCATGTCGGAAATTTCGATCACCGAGCACGAGTTCGAGCAGTTCCGCACGCTGATGCGGCGGGTCGCTGGCGTGGATCTGTCGCCGCAGAAGAAGAGCCTGGTGAGCGGGCGGCTGGCGCGCAGGCTGCGCGCGCTTGGGCTGAAGAGCTTCGGCGAGTATTTCGCGGTGGTTTCCGATCGCAAGTCGGCCGACGAGTTCGATCGAATGGTGGATCTGCTGACCACGCACGAGACCTATTTCTTCCGCGAGCCCAAGCACTTCGATTTTCTCACCGCCACCGTGTTGCCTGAGCTTCAGCAGCGTGCCAGGCCGCCGCGGATCTGGAGTGCGGCGAGTTCATCCGGCGAAGAGGCCTACAGCATTGCCATGGTGCTTGCCGACCGGCTTGGCGTGGCTTCGGCGTGGGAGGTGTTCGCTTCCGACATCAGCCGCCAGGTGGTCGAGAAGGCCCGCGCAGGCGTCTATACCACCAACCGCATCGACGGTATTCCCAAGGACTACCTGCGCCGTTTCTGTCGGCTCGACAACACGGGCGGCGAGCAGACGCTGCAGATTGACGCCGCCCTGCGCAGGCGGGTGCGCTTCGCACAGGTCAATCTGAACGAGAACCTCGGGAGTCTCGGTGATTTCGATGTGGTCTTCCTGCGCAATGTGCTGATCTATTTCGATACGCCCACCAAACAGCGCATCGTCGAACGCGTTGCGCGCCAGATGCGCCCCGATGGCTGGTTGCTCATCGGCCACTCGGAGAGCTTGAACGGCCTCAACGTCGGCCTGCGCCAGGAGCGTCCGACGATTTATCGGCGGGCCTGAGCATGGAGATGGACGATCACAGACCGATTCGGGCGGTGTCGACCGACGGACCCTCCGCCGCGCGCACAAACCCGGTGCAGGCTGGAAATGCGCATGCGCGCGAAGCCCGGCCAGAGGTCGGCGACCGCATCATCGCGATCGGCACCTCAACCGGCGGCACGCAGGCGCTGGAGGCCGTGCTGCGCAATCTGCCGCTCACCATGCCGGGTATCGTCGTGGTGCAGCACATGCCGGAAAAGTTCACCGCACTGTTCTCCCAGCGCCTCAACCAGCTGTGCAAGCTCGAGGTGCTCGAGGCGGAGGACGGCATGAGCGTGCGCCCCGGGTGTGCGTTGATCGCGCCGGGCGGGCGGCAGATGTCGGTGCGCCGCAGCGGTACGCACTATGTGGTCGAGGTGCGTGACGGGCCGCCGGTCAACCGCCACCGCCCCTCGGTCGATGTGCTGTTCAATTCCGTCGCCAAGTACGCAGGGCGCAGGGCGCTCGGCGTCATCATGACGGGCATGGGCGACGATGGCGCCCGCGGGCTGCGCGAGATGTTCGATGCCGGCGCGCAGACCATCGCCCAGGACGAGGCCAGTTGTGTGGTGTTCGGCATGCCCAAGGAGGCCATCCGCCGGGGCGCGGCCGGCAGGGTGCTGCCGCTTGACGCGATCGGTCCGGCAATCGAACACTACGGCCGCAGCGGCGGCTGAAGGAATCGCCCGGGCTTACCAGCGCCGGGCTCAATGGAGTGCCAGAATGAGCGAACTATTCAAGTGGTCGGATGCCTTCATGACCGACCTTCCCGATGTTGACCGGCAGCACCGCCGCCTGGTCGACCTGATCAACCGCCTCGGTGGCCTGCTGATGGGGGAGGGCGGGGTTTCGCAGGCACAGATCGATGCGGCCCGTGCCGAGCTGATCGAGTACAGCCAAACGCACTTCGGTGACGAGGAGGCCATGTTCATCGCGGCGGGCATCGACCCGCGCCATGTCGACTTCCACCGCGGGGAGCACCAGCGCTTCATCGACGAGCTTCATGCGATGGGCGCGGCCGAGGATGCCAAGGGACCGCAGCGGGAGCAGACGGTGCGGATGGAGGTCGGCTATCTGGTCAACTGGCTTGCTCACCACATCCTCGGGGTCGATCAGTCGATGGCGCGGCAGCTGCGGCTGATGGAGAATGGGCTCGGCGCGCCGGAGGCCTTCGAAGCCGAGCTTGAGCAGCGCCAGCGCGAGGCCTCGACCGAACCGCTGCTCGGTGCCCTGAACGGGCTGCTGGCGATGGTCTCCGAGCGTAACCGCGAGCTCGCCGAACTCAACCGCACGCTGGAGCAACGCGTCACCGAGCGCACCGCGGAGCTCGCGCGTGCAAACGAGCGCCTGCACGTGCTGACCTACCATGACGACCTCACCGGTCTGCCCAACCGGCGCCACGCCGTCACCGCGCTCGAGGCGCTGTGGGAAGAGGCCTGTCGGGACGGCACGCCGCTGTCGGTGCTGCTGCTGGATGCCGACCGCTTCAAGGGCGTCAACGACACCTACGGACATGCCGAGGGCGATGCCGTGCTGCGCGCGCTTGGTCAGCGACTGCGCGACGCCGTGCGTACCAGCGACATCGTGTGCCGCCTCGGCGGCGACGAGTTTCTGGTCATCTGTCCGCGCAGCGACCGCGCCGGTGCGCGGCAGGTGGCCAGCAAGATCGTCGCTTCGCGCCGCCCTCACATCAACGCCCTCGGGCAGGAATGCTGGAGCGGGGCGGTGAGCGTCGGGGTGGCGGAGATCGAGCCCTCGATGCACAGCGCCGAGGACATGCTCAAGGCCGCGGACCGGGCGCTGTACGAAGCCAAGCGCGGAGGCGGCGACCGCGTCGGGTGAGGGCGCGCGCCCAATACGGGCAATCGGCCGAGCAGTCGGCCATGTTGCGAAAGTGCGTTATCCGCGAAAATGCCGCGGCGCCTTCGTCACCTCTCCGTGGAATCCTCTCCATGCTTCGCATGCTTCGCCGTGTCTTGCCCCTGCTTCTCGGTTTTTTCATGGCGCTGCCCGCCCCGGCTGCGGATCTGGACGAGATTCGTGCACGCGGCGAGCTCCGTCACCTTGGAATCCGCTACGCAAACTTTGTCACCGGCAGCGGCGACGGTTTCGATGTCGAGTTGATGCGGGGCTTCGCGGCCCACATCGGCGTGCGCTACACGCTGGTGTATTCCGACTTCTACTCGGTCATCCGCGACCTGCTTGGGCGTGAGGTCGTGCGCGAAGGGGATTCGGTGCGCCTGGAAGGGGCTTATCCGGTGCGCGGCGACGTGATCGCCGCGGGCTTCACCGTGCTGCCATGGCGCGAGGCGGTGCTGCTGTTCTCTGCGCCCACCTTTCCCTCGCAGGTCCTGCTGGTGGCGAGCGCGCAGTCTCCGGTCAGGCCGATCGCGGGCAGCGACGATCTCGCCGCCGACATTCTGGAAACCCGGGCCCTGATCGCCGGCAAGAGCTTGCTGGTGATGACGGGCACCTGCCTCGATCCGGCCAATTACGGGCTGGAAGGCGTGGGTATCGACCTGCGTGCCTACACCCGCAGCACCAACCTCAACGAGATGGTGCCGGCGCTGCTCAACGCCGACGCGGAGTTTACGCTGCTCGACGTGCCCGACGCCATTCTCGATCTGCGCATGTGGGCTGGCCGCATCAAGGTATTGGGGCCGATCTCGGAGGAGCAGGCGCTCGCCGCGGCGTTCCCGCCCGATGCACCGGCGCTGCGCGACGCCTTCAACGCCTACCTCGCCGCACTGAAGGCAAGTGGCGAGTATGACGCCCTGGTGGACAAATACTACCCGGGCATCCGGCGCTATTTTCCCGACTTCTTCGCGAGTGTGCCGCGTTGACGGCCGGATCTGGAAGCATGTCGATGAACCGATTGCGTGCGCTGCTGCTCTGCAGGCATACGCCGCTGGTGATCCTCGGCCTGTTCGTGGCCTATGCGGCGGTGCTGCTGTGGAACGTGCTGGCGTCGCAGAGCGTGCTGCGCGAGGTGACCGAGCGGCGGCTGGTGGCGGACACCGAGCGGCGTGCCGCAGTGATCTCCGACTTCATCGATGAGCGCATCCGCAACGTGATACAGATCGCCTCGGTGCGTGAGATCGAAGACTACTTCGTCAACGCCGACCTCGGCATGTCGCCCCGCTATGGCCTGAATGCCAGTCTGGACGCGATCGACCGGCGACTTGCCGAGCAACTGCGTGAGGCGAGGTTGCGTGACGTGCCGGTGTTCCGCAGCCTGCGCCTGATCGAAGGCTCCGGCGGGGTGCTGGCCGCCGCGGGGGACGCGCCGCAGCGGTCGCCCATGCTCACGGACCTCGATGGGCCGCGACTGCGCATGGACTGTGGCAACCGGTGTTTCGAGATCGTGGCGCCGGTGCTGTTCCGCGGTGCGCCGCGCGCGTTCCTGGTTGCAGTTGGCAGTCTCGATACGCTGGGTGCCTTGCTGATCGAGGCGCGAGAGGGCGAGCGTGGGCTGGAGCAGAAGGCGGTGCGCTATGCCGAGCTGGTGCTTGGCCTTGGCGGCGCACCGCTGGCCTCGTCCGCGCCGGCGCTTGTGCTGGCGCCCGGCGCGTTGCAGGCGCTCGCGGCCGCCGAAGCCGGCGCGGTTGTGCCTGCAGCGATGCTTGCGGATACGCCAGGGCTTGCGCCCGACATGTTGCTGGTGCGTGCGCAGGTACCGCGCACCGAGTTGTCCGTGCTCACCCTGATCGCGCGCGAGGATGCGCGCGGGCAGGTGATCTCGACGGCCGTGATCGGCATGATGATGGCTTTCCCGCTGGCGCTCGTGGCGCTATGGCTGGCCTTTCTACGCCAGCGCCGCCGGGCCGAGCGCCTGCGCTCGGACATCAGGACGGCTGTGCAACACCGCTCCCGGCTCGAGGCCGACAATGCCGCGCTGGCCGCCGAGGTGGCGCGGCGCGAAGCGGCGGAGGCCCGCCTGAGCGAGCGTACCGCCGAGCTGACGCGCTCGAATGCCGAGCTGCGCCAGTTGGCAATGGTGTTCACCTACGCGCGCGAGGGCATCTCGATCACGGACGCCGACGGCACCATCCTCGAGGTCAATGACGCCTTCTGCCGCTTGTCGGGCTACGCGCGCGAGGAACTGCTCGGACAGAACCCCCGTATGCTGAAGTCGGGACGACAGAAGCCCGAGCATTACGCGCAGATGTGGCAGGCGCTGCATGAGCACGGCCACTGGCACGGCGAGATCTGGAACCGGCGCAAGGATGGCAGCCTGTATGCGGAGTTGCTGACCATCAGCGCCGTGCGCGATGACAACGGCCGCATCCAGTGCTACGTGGCCCTGTTCAGCGACATCACCGCGCAGAAATCGCACCAGCAGCAGCTCGAGCGCATCGCGCACTACGACGCGCTCACCGGTCTCGCCAATCGCAGCCTGCTCGCCGACCGGCTGCACCAGAGCATGGTGATGAGCTTGCGGCGCGGCACCCGGCTGGCCATCGTCTATCTCGACCTGGATGGCTTCAAGGCGGTCAATGACCGGCACGGGCACGACATGGGTGACCGCCTGCTGATGGGCGTATCCCAGCGCATGCATGCGGTGCTGCGAGAGGGCGACACGCTGGCCCGGCTCGGCGGTGACGAGTTCGTCGCCGTGCTGCAGGACATGCCGACGGTCGAGGCGTGTGTGCCCTTGCTCAACCGTCTGCTCGAGGCCGCGTCCGCGCCCTGGGTGGAGGAAGACTGCGAACTGCGCGTCTCTGCCAGCCTGGGGGTCACCTTCTTCCCGCAGGCAGACCCCGTCGACGCGGACCAACTGCTGCGCCAGGCCGATCAGGCCATGTACCAGGCGAAGCTTCAGGGCAAGGACCGCTACTATTTGTTCGACGCCGAGCAGGACCGCGCCGTGCGTGACAGCCACGAGGGGCGCGAGCGTATCCGCCAGGCGCTTCAGGCGGGCGAGTTCGTGCTCTTCTACCAGCCCAAGGTGAACATGCGCTCCGGCGCGGTGCTGGGTCTCGAGGCCTTGATCCGCTGGCGTCACCCCGAGCGCGGTCTGCTGCCGCCGGCCGCCTTCCTGCCGCTGATCGAGGAGCATCCGCTCGCAGTCGCCGTGGGTGCCTGGGTGCTCGACAGCGCATTCGCGCAGGTGTCCTCCTGGCAGGCGCAAGGCCTGCGGTTGTCCGTGAGCGTGAACGTGAGCGCGCGCCAACTGGAGCAGACGGATTTCGTCGCGGGCCTGCGCCAGCGCTTCGAAGCGTATCCCCACGTCCGCCCCGAGCAGATCGAGCTCGAGGTGCTCGAGAGCAGTGCCCTCGACGACATCGCGGAAGTGTCCAGCATCATGCACGCCTGCCAGAGCCTGGGGGTGCGCTTTGCGCTGGACGATTTCGGTACCGGGTACTGCTCCCTGACGTATCTGAAGAATCTGCCCGCCAACACGCTCAAGATCGACCGCAGCTTCGTGCGCGACATGCTGGACGACCCCGAGGATCTGGCGATTCTCGAGGGGGTGATCGACCTCGCGGGCGCCTTCAGCCGGCAGACGGTCGCCGAGGGGGTCGAGACCGTTCTCCATGGTGAGCTGCTGCTGGATCTGGGCTGCGAGATCGCGCAGGGCTATGGCATCGCCCGTCCCATGGCGGCGGATGACGTTCCCGGCTGGGTGCGCGGCTGGCGCCCCGGTCCGTCCTGGCTGGACCGGCCGCGTGTCGAGTACGACGAGCTGCCGCGCATGTTCGCGATCGCCCATCATCGCGCCTGGGTGGCGCGCATCGAGGCTTACCTGCTGTCGCACGCCGAGACGCTTGCGCCGCCTGCGACCGATGACCAGTGCGCGCTCGGGATGTGGCTCGAAGACGAGGGCAGGCTGCGCCACGGGAACGACCCTGCATTCGACGAGGCACTGGCGATGCACGACCGGGTGCACGAACTCGCGCACGAACTGATGAGCCGCAGGGCGACTGCGCCCATCCCCGACAACGATGCGGGCCTGCTTGCGTTGCGCGCCTTGCGCGACCACCTGATCGAGCGACTCGGCCGCCTGCGGTGATCGGTGCGCCGGATGCGACGGCTGTGCGGCACGCTCGCGCAGCCGCCTGCCGTCGATGTGCGCCGATCTGCTATCTTCGGGCCATGACTTCCATCATCTCGATCTCCGGTCTGTCCAAGACCTACGCCTCCGGCTTCGCTGCGCTCAAGGGTGTCGACCTCGACATCCGCCGCGGCGAGATCTTTGCGCTGCTCGGCCCCAATGGTGCGGGCAAGACCACGCTGATCAGCATCGTCTGTGGCCTGGTCAATGCGAGCGCGGGCAGCGTGCGCGTCGACGGCAACGACATCGTGTGCGACTACCGCGCAGCCCGTGCGCTGGTGGGCCTGGTGCCGCAGGAGCTCACCACCGATGCCTTCGAGACGGTGTGGAACACGGTCAGCTTCTCGCGCGGGCTGTTCGGCAAGCCGCCCGACCCGGCCTATCTCGAGCAGCTGCTGAAGGATCTGTCGCTGTGGGCGAAGAAGGACGCCCGGCTGATGATGCTCTCGGGCGGCATGAAGCGCCGGGTGCTGATCGCCAAGGCGTTGTCGCACGAGCCGCGCATCCTCTTCCTCGACGAGCCCACCGCCGGTGTGGACGTGGAACTGCGCCGCGACATGTGGCAACTCGTGCGCCGGCTGCGCGACAGCGGTGTCACCGTGATCCTGACCACGCACTATATCGAGGAGGCCGAGGAGATGGCCGAGCGCATCGGCGTGATCGCGCGGGGCGAACTGATTCTGGTCGAGGACAAGGCCGCGCTGATGCGCAAGCTCGGTGGCAAGCAGCTCACACTGCAGTTGGTGGCGCCGCTGCAGGAGGTTCCGCCCGCGCTCGCGCACTACGGGCTGACGCTGGGTAAGGGCGGCAGCACGCTCATTTACGCGTACGAGATGGCCAGGGGGGGCGAGGGCAGCGAGGGCGGCGAGGGGGCCGGCGAGAGGGCGATCGCCCACCTGCTGCAGGATCTCGCCGCTGCCGGCATCGCCTTTGCCGACCTGCACACGACCCAGCGCTCGCTGGAGGAAATATTCGTCAGCCTGGTCAGCGAGCGCGAACCGGGCGGCGCAGGCGACCCGCGCAACAAGGACGCCGCGGGCACGCCCGCCAAGGAGGGCGCAAGATGAACTGGCACGCAGTCCGTGCGATCTATTTTTTCGAGATGGCGCGCACCAAGCGCACGCTGCTGCAGAGCGTGCTGGCCCCGGTGATCACCACCTCGCTGTACTTCGTCGTGTTCGGCGCGGCGATCGGCGCGCGCATTCCGGAGGTGGAAGGGGTGAGCTACGGGGCCTTCATCGTACCCGGCCTGATCATGCTCAACCTGCTCACCCAGAGCGTGTCGAACGCGTCCTTCGGCATCTTCTTTCCCAAGTTCTCGCGCACCATCTACGAGATCCTGTCGGCGCCGGTGTCGCACTTCGAGATCGTGCTGAGCTATGTGGGTGCGGCGGCCACGAAGGCGATCCTGCTCAGCCTCATCATCCTCGCCACCGCCACCTTCTTCGTGCCGCTGCGCATCGAACACCCGCTGTGGATGGTCGGTTTCCTGCTGCTCACTGCGCTCAGCTTCAGCCTGCTCGGCTTCATCCTCGGGATCTGGGCGGACAACTTCGAAAAGCTTCAGCTCGTGCCGCTGCTGATCATCACGCCGCTGACCTTCCTCGGTGGCAGCTTCTACTCGATCGACATGCTGCCGGAGGCCTGGCGCACGCTGTCGCTGTTCAATCCGGTGGTGTATCTGGTGAGCGGTTTCCGCTGGAGCTTCTATGGCACGGCCGATGTGGCGGTGGGGGTGAGCCTGGCGATGGCACTGCTGTTCCTCGCGGTATTCGTGGCGGTGGCGACCTGGATGCTGAAGACAGGCTACCGGCTCAAGGCATGAGTGGTGGGTCGTCGAAGGTCATGGCGGAACTGGAGGGAAGGCGAACTTCCCGAAATGGTCTTTGTCATATTTTTCGAGTCACTTCTGGCCGCATGCGCATTCGCATGTGCCAGCGTGACGTTCTTGACAGGGGAGCGCCCTCGACAGGAGACAAACTCCGCAGATTGGGGCAAAGTGTGCCCACGCTCCCTTCCGAGTACTGCATTGGCTGAAAACCCGGCATTCCGCGCCGCATGAACGATGCGACATAACTCTCTCAGCTTCCGGTTGTGGTTGACGATCGCGATCGCGGTCGTCCCGCTCCTGCTGTTCGCGCTCCTCGATTACCAGGAGCGGCGTGCGGAGGCGGTCGCCAGCATCCACACCGAGATTTCACACCGGCTCGCAGACGCGAACCGCGAGATCCGTGCGGCTCACCGCGTGGTCGTACTCGTTCTGGAGATCATGGCGCGCTCAGACGAGCTGCGCGATGCGGACCCCGAGCGTTGCACCGGCATTGCGCGCCGGTTGCTGGGTTCGGTGCAGGGCTTTGCCAACATTGGCGCGGTGCGGCCCGATGGCAGCGTGTTCTGCAGCGCCGAACCGGCTGCGGCGTCGATCAATGTTGCGGATCGCGCCTGGTTTCGAGCAGCGCTGGGCGGGCATGGAATCACCGCCGGGGAGTTCATCGTCGGGCGCATCAGCGGCAAGCCGGGACTCGTGTTCGGGTATCCGCTCGCCACCGAGGCGGGTGAGGTACGTGCGGTGCTTTTTGCCTCGATCACGCAGGGCTGGTTCGAGCGCCTGATCCAGGACTTCAATCTGCCGCGTGAGTGGGAGGCGAGCGTGATCAGCGCGACCGGGCATGTGCTCGCTCATCACCCCGATGTTTCGCGCTGGCGCGACCACGTCGTCCCGGCGGACGCGCTGGAACAGATGACACAGGTCATGCGGACGGAAACCGGGATCGCGCAGTTTGCCGGGCTCGACGGCATGCTCCGCCTGTACGGCGTTTCGACGCCGGACTTTGCGCCCGACTCGGGCTTCCTCACCATCGGCGCGCCGCTGGATCGCTCGCTGGACGCGGTTGACCACCGCTTCCAGCTTCATCTGTCGCTGATCGCCGGTCTGGCCCTCGTCTCGGCCCTGCTTGCGCGCTTCTACATCTATCGTCTGGTGGAGGTGTGGGCGCTGCGAGTGCGCGATGCCGTTGCCCGTATCGCGAGCGGCAGCCCTGGCACACGTGTGGGGTACGACACGGGGGTCAGCGAACTCGACGAACTGTCCGCAGGGGTGGACGGCATGGCCGTCGAGATCGAGAAGCGCGAGGGCGAACTGCGGCGGCTGTCGATGGTGATCGAGCAGAGTCCCGAGTCGATCGTGATCACCGACACCGATGCACAGATCCTCTACGTCAACGACGCCTTCCGGCGCACCACCGGCTATGCACATGATGAAGTCGTCGGTCGCAATCCGCGCGTGCTCAACACCGGACTCACGCCCAAGGCAACGTACCAAGACATGTGGTCAACGCTCGGACGCGGAGAGGTCTGGCGCGGCGAGTTTCACAATACGCGCAAGGACGGATCGACCTATCTGGAGCTCGCCACGATCGCGCCGATCAAGGATGCGGCCGGCGTCGTGACACACTACGTGGCGGTCAAGGAGGACATCACCCAGCGCAAGCAGTCCGAGGCCCTGCTGCACCGGCTTGCCTACTACGATGCCCTCACGGAGCTGCCCAACCGGGCCCTGCTGCACGATCGTATCGCCCAGGCGGTTCGAAACAGTTCGCGCAAGGAAGTCTGGGGCATGCTGATGCTGGTCGACATCGATCGTTTCCGCCAGCTCAACGACACCTTGGGTCACGCTGCCGGCGATCAGCTCCTGCGTACGGTGGCCAGGCGTCTGCGGAGCGGGGTGCGTGAGGAAGACACGGTCGCCCGTCATGGGGATGACGACTTCGCGGTGCTGATCGAGCAGATCGGCGGTACCGAGGCTGAGGCGCTCGCCCACGCTGAGCACGTCGCACGCAAGCTGCAGCGGGTGCTCGAGGCGCCCTACGTGCTCGGCGGGGATGAGAGCGAACGCCACTTTGCCACGCTGAGTATCGGGGTCAGCCTGTTCTTCGATGGCGAAAGTTCGCTGGACACTCTGCTCAAGCAGGCCGAGGTGGCGCTGTACCGGGCGAAGCAGGACGGGCGTAACACCGTGCGCTTTTTCAGCCCGGAAATGCAGGCGGTGGTGGATGCCCATGCGCGCATGGAGGCACGCCTGCACGAGGCCCTTGCTGAGGAGGCTTTCCGCCTGTTCTTCCAGCCATTGGTGGACCGTCACGGCCGCGTCACCGGCGCCGAGGCACTCCTGCGCTGGCCGCAGGACGATGGCAGGATGGTGTCGCCCGCCGAGTTCATCCCGCTCGCCGAAGACACGGGGCACATCATTCCGCTCGGAATGTGGGTCCTGCGCACCGCCTGTGCCCAGCTGGCTGTGTGGCAGTCCGACGAGCGCACGCATCCGCTCTGCATCTCGGTGAACGTGAGCGCCCGCCAGTTCCATCAGGCCGACTTCGTCGCCAGCGTGCGGGAAGTCGTCATGCGCGCCGGCATCGACCCCAGCCGGCTCAAGCTGGAGCTCACCGAGAGTGCCATCCTCGCCGACCTGGATGAGACGGTAATCCGCATGAACCAACTGCGTTCACTCGGCATCCAGTTCGCACTGGACGACTTCGGCACGGGCTATTCCTCGCTGTCCTACCTGAAGCGTCTGCCCTTCGCCCAGCTGAAGATCGACCAGTCCTTCATTCGCGACATGGCACAGGACGAGGGCAGCGAGGCCATCGTACTCGCCGTCCTGTCGATGAGCCACGCCCTCGGGCTGGAGGTAGTGGCCGAAGGCGTGGAAACGCCGGCCCAGCGCGACTTCCTGCGCCAGCACGGCTGCGAGTTCTACCAGGGCTATCTGTTCGGCAAGCCGATGCCGATCGAAGCCTGGGGAGATTTTCTCGAGATGGCTTGAGCCGGGGAGGGCGAACCGGCCGGCCCCGCTTCCTGCGCCCCTCATGCAGGAGGCCCGCGGCGCTCAGCCGCCGGAGACGCGGTCCGTGATCAGCACGTCCGCGCTGGATTGCAGCAGGATGTGCTTGGAGACGCTGCCCAGCAACATCTCCTCGAGCGCGCCACGCCCGCGCTTGCCCATCACGATCAGGTCGCAGTCCTGCTGCTGCTCCTCCTCCAGGATGCAGGTGCTGGCGTCGCCGTGCAGCACCAGGCGGCGGATGCGATCGGTGGGAAAGCCGCCCGCATCGATCAGCGCGTTGAGCTGCTCCACCGCTTCGCGCTTGGCATTCACACGCAGGGACGAGAGCTGCGCGTCCTCGACGCCCGCATAACGCAGCTTGCCCTCGAACGGCACGTCGAAGGCGTGCAGCAGCAAGATCTCGGCGCTCGGCGCCACGTCCTGGGCGATGCGGATCGCCTCCGCCGAGCGCTCGGAAAAATCCACCGGGACAAGCACGCGCCGATAAGGCTCGTGTGGGCTCTGCTTGACCACGAGCAAAGGGTGGCGGGTCTTGTGCAGCACCCGTTCGGTCGTCGAGCCGATCAGCATCTCGCGCAGGAAACCTGCGCCGCGCGCGCCCATCACCACCAGGCTGGCGTCGATGGCGCCGGCGTGGGCAGCGATTTCCGTGAGGATCGGCCCGCTGCTGAGGCGGACCTCAGCGGGGATGCCTGTGCGTGCTGCGATGTCCGCAGCAAGCGCCACGAGGTCGTCGTGCACGCTGTCGAGCAGGCGCCGCTCGATCTCGTCCGCCCCCTGGTCGAGCAGGTGGCGAAGGCTGTCGAGCGCGTTGATGTTCACCACATGCTGCAGGCACAGCCGCGCCCCGGTTTCGGTGGCGATCATCGCTGCGCGCAGGGCGGCGTGGCGTGCGAGCGCGGACAGGTCGGTCGGGGCGAGCAGGGTATGCAGGGCAGTCATCTCGCGGCGCTCCTGGGGGCTGCGGAGGAGGCAGTCAGGGGGTTTCGGTTTCGGCCATGTTCAGGATGTCGGTGACGATGTCGTTCATGGTCACGATGCCGGCGAGCTCGTTGCCGTCGAGCACCAGCAGCCGGCGCAGGCGCATGTTCACCATCATGCGCGCCGCATGGCGGACGCTCAGCTCGACCGGGATGGCCACGCCACCTGCGCCGGCCGAGCGCGGTCACCAGCGGCACCGTCACCTCGGAGGTAGTTACGCCGCCCGAGTCGTAGGCCAGGCCGACGATCTCCTCCGGCGCGAAGAAGGTCACCGTGACCACCAGCAGATAGCCGACGATCATGTACCAGTGCAGCGAGTGGCCGAGGATCGTGCGCACCACGCCCAGCGCCACCACGGCGCCCACGGACAGGGCCACCAGCACGCGCAGCGTGAAGCCGTCGATCCGCCCGCCGCTGATGGATTCCGCCTGCGAGGCGACCGCGATCAGCGCCGGCTCGGCAATCACCGCGGCGAATCCAAGGCAGAAGCCGAAGACCATCAGCAGGAGCAAGGAGCCCTTCTTGGCGAACTCGTTCGACAGGTTCTTGCCGATCGGGAAAATCCCGAGTTCCAGGCCCTGCAGGAACAGTGCGACGCCGATCGCGACGATCAGCAGCCCGCCCGCCATCGACAGCAAGCCGTCCGGCACTTCCCGGATCACCGCAAGCTGAAACACTGCGACCACGACGACGATCGGCATCAGGTTGCGAAATGCGTGCAGCAGGATGTGACTGAATTCCCGAAGCGGGTGCAAGGCTTGGTATCTCCGCGTAGGTGCTTGTTTGTTCGGGCGGGGGCGGGGTGGCTCGAAGTCTCGAGCGAAGCTTACCACCCCGCCGCGGATGTGCCGGTGCCCTGCTGCCTCAGGTGGGCAGCGTGTCGCGCCGCCAGGCCGCCTCGCCGAGCACGAAAGTGGCCGCGACCGCGCGGTCGTCGCCCAGCATCATCATTGTGAAGAGGCGCTCTTCCAGCGTGTTGCAGGCTGCGCTGCGGCGTGCGAGCAGGGGCGTGGCGCAGGGGTCGAGGACGACGAAATCCGCCTCCCTTCCAGGCGCGAAGTTGCCGATGCGGTCGTCCAGGTAGAGGCTGCGCGCCCCGCCCAGTGTGGCGAGGTGGAAAGCGGCCACCGCCGACAGCGACTGGCCGGCAAGCTGCAGCACCTTGTAGGCCTCGTTCAGGGTCTGCAGCATCGAAAAGCTGGTGCCGCCGCCCACGTCCGTGCCCAGGCCCACCCGAATCCCGCGCTCGCGGGCGCGGGCGAGGTCGAACAGACCCGAGCCGAGGAAGAGGTTCGAGGTGGGGCAGAAGCTTATCGCGGTGCCGGTGTCGACCATGCGCTGGCGATCGGTGTCGTCGAGCCAGATGCAGTGTGCGTAGAGGGCGCGCTTGCCGAGCAGATCGTGGTGTGCGTAAACGTCGAGGTAGCTGCGTGCTTCGGGGTGGAGTCGGGCGACCCATTCGAGCTCGGCGCGGTTCTCGGCGACGTGGGACTGCAGCAGCACGCTTGGATGCTCGGCGAAGAGCTGGCCCGCGAGTGCCAACTGCGCGGGCGTGGAGGTCGGCACGAAGCGCGGGGTAATCGCATATAGCAGGCGGTCACGACCGTGCCAGCGCTCGATCAGGGCCTTCGATTCGGCGTAGCCGGAGGCCGCGGTGTCGCACAGGAAGTCCGGGCAGTTGCGGTCCATCAGCACCTTGCCGGTGATCATTCGCATTCTGCGCGCCTGCGCAGCCTCGAACAGCGCGTCCACCGAAGCCGCATGCACGGTGGCGAAGCTACATGCAGTGGTGGTGCCGTTGCGCAGCAATTCGTCACAGAAGAAGCCTGCCACCTCGTCGGCATGGGCGCGTTCTGCAAAACGGCGCTCGGCGGGGAAGGTGTACTTCTCCAGCCACTCGAGCAGCTGTTCGCCATGGCTGGCGATGATGTCGGTCTGCGGGTAGTGGACGTGCGTGTCGATGAAGCCGGGCAGGATCAGCTTGCCACGGTAGTCGGCCACCGGTGTGCCGCTGGGCAGGTGCGGGAGCAGATCCTGGGCCGGGCCGCATTCGGCGATGTGACCGCCAGACAGGATCAGAAGCCCGTCATTGAAGTGAACGAGTGCGGTCGTATCGTGTGCCGGATCGGCCAGGAAATGGACGATCTCGCCGCGCACCGCGGTGAGGCGGGTTTCGCTCATGCGTTCTCGGGCTCGCGGCGGGCTGCGATCCGGGCCGCGAACGCGGTGGCCCAGGACGCGAATGCGTCCGGCGGCATTGGCCGTGCGAAGTGATAGCCCTGCGCTTCATCGCATTGCAGGTTGCGCAACTGCGCGATCAGACCCTCGTGCTCCACGCCTTCGGCGATCGTTTTCAGGCCGAGGTTGTGCGCCATCTGCACGATGGTGCGCACGAGCGTGGCGTTGCTGGGCTCCTTGTCCATGCTGCGCACGAAGGACTGGTCGATCTTGAGCTTGTCGACCGCGAAGCGCTTGAGATAGGCGAGGCTGGAGTAGCCGGTACCGAAGTCGTCGATGGACAGCCGAACGCCGAGTGCCTTGAGCTGGCGGACGGTGTCGAGCGCTGCGTCGGTGTCGCCGATGAGCAGGGATTCGGTGAGTTCGAGCTCGAGCCGGGCGGCGGGCAGTCCGGACAGGGCCAGCGCATTGCGGACCGTTTCGAGCAGGTCCGTGCGGTGGAACTGCACGGCTGAAAGGTTGACCGCCACCACCATGGGCGGCAGGCCCTGCTGCTGCCAGCGCATGGCCTCGCGGCAGGCTTCGTGGAGCACCCATGTGCCGATCGGTACGATCAGCCCGCTGTCTTCGGCAAGCGGGATGAACAGCCCGGGCGGCGTCATCTGCTGGTCCGTGCGTTCCCAGCGCAACAGCGCCTCGGCGCCGATCAGCGCCCCGGTCTCGAGGTCGATCTGGGGCTGGTAGTGCAGACGCAGTTCGTTGCGCTCGATTGCGCCGCGCAGTTCGGCGAGCAGGGCGATGCGTTCGATCGCCTCGGCGTGCATCGCCTCGTCGAAGAAGCGGAACACATTGCGCCCAGCCGCCTTGGCCTGGAACATCGCGGTGTCGGCTTTCTTGTAAAGGGTGTCGAAGTCGGTGCCATCCTCGGGGAACAGTGCGAGGCCGACCGAGACCGTGCTGCTCAATTCGTGTCCGTCAACGTGCACCGGTGTCGCCATCTGGCTCAGGATCTCCCCGGCGCGCGCGGCGACGCTGGCCTGGTCGCCGACATTGTCGAGCAGGAGCAGGAACTCGTCGCCGCTGATGCGGCACAGACGGTCGCCTTCTCCGAGCAGGGTGTTCAGGCGCTGCGCGACCTCACGCAACAGGCTGTCCCCGACGACGTGGCCGAGCGTGTCGTTGACGTTCTTGAAGTTGTCGAGGTCCACGTAGGCGAGTGCAAGCCGGCGTTGTGCGGCGAGGGCTCGTGCGGCCAGGGGGGCGAACTTCTCCTGGAACAGGCGCTTGTTCGGCAGCCCGGTGAGCGTATCGTGGTGTGCGAGGTAATCGATGCGCGCCATCGTGCGCTTGCGCTCGGTGATGTCGCGGATGAAGCAGAACAGGCGTGCTTCAACGATGTGGTTCAGGCACTGGATGCTGACCTCGATGTCGCGCTGTTCGCCATCCTTGCGCCGCAGCACGCTGTCGAAGCGGGCCGCCCCTTCGCGCTCGACATGCTCGATGGTGCGGTGCACCGCCTGCGTATCCATTGCGGCCTCGATGTCCTGGATCGACAGGCCGAGCAACTCTTCACGTGTGTAGCCGGTGAGCGTGCAGCAGGCGTCGTTGACCTCGAGAATGCGCGCCGCGGCGTCGATGAGCACGAAGGCGTCCATCGAGGTGCGGATCATGATGCCGTAGCGCTCTTCGGCCAGGCGGTGCTCGGTGATGTCGGTTGCGATGCCACCCGCGCCGACGACTGCGCCGCTCGGGTCCAGCAGCGGGAAGTGGCTGGTTTCGAAGAAGCGGGTGTCGATGCCGCTGCCGAGACGCTCGGAGATCAGCATCGGAACCCCTGTTTCAATGACCAGGTGGTTGTTGCGGTCGAGTTCCGTGGCCGTTTCCGTAGGCCACAGGTCGAAGGGCGTCCTGCCGAGGATGTCGCACTTCGGGCGCCCTGCAAGACGCTCGAAGGCGGCATTTGCGAGGGTATAGCGGCCCGTGCGGTCGATCAGGTAGATCACTGCGGGCGAGTTGTCGAGGAAGGCGGTGTTGAGCGACTCGCTTTCGCGCAGCGCGCGTGTACGCTCGGCGACCCTGGCCTCGAGCTGGCTTTCGTTCTGTTTGAGGCTGCGGAACAGCAGATCGAACGGAGCGACGATGCCGGTGACCAGCATTGCCCGGTACAGGAAGTAGGTCGACACCAGCAGCAGGTAGTGCCCGACCTCGTTGGCGTAGTCGAAGACGCCCACGTACTGCGTGAAGGCGACCTCCGTCAGTGCGCCGAAGACGACCGCGGCCACGATCAGCTGCAGCACATGGGGCGTGAAGTGATCGCGTCGTGCGAGCAGGATCGCCAGGCTCAGGCCGAAGAGCCCGATGAGCACGAATTCGCTGTAGACCTTGAACGGGGTGAGCCCGCTGCCTTCGATGTAGCAATCGGGAAAGTAGCCGCTGAATACCGCAGCCGCGATCGCAGCGGTGATGAACCCGTAGCCGAGCACCAGGCGGTGTGGTGAGTGACTGCGCCCGATCGCCAGCGCGGCGAACAGGAAGGAGGCGGCTTCCAGGTAGCGGAAGGCGATCCAGAGCTGCGTGGGGAGGTTGGCATCGCGCCCCGGGAACAGGTTCAATCCCTTGTAAGACAGGGTGTGCAGCAGTTCCAGCCCGGCCACGAAGAGGGTGCCGGTGCCGATGATGAGCAGGAAGTTGTTCGCGCTCCAGCGGCGGGAGTGCCAGGCCAGCACGAAGATGCCGCCGAGCACGACGATGCGCAGGATCTCGACCAGAGTATGGAACAGCAGGAAGCTGTAGGCCGCGGTGAGATGCAGCAGGCCGATGACTGCAACCAGCCCGAGCATCTGGGCGGGGCTGAGCAGGGGTGTGGCCGCTTGGGGCGCGCTGCGATCGAGAATGACGGTGTGCATGCTGAAGTTCGGAGGGCGATCCACCGGGGGTGTTACGGCCCGGCCCGTTTCCTCCCGTCCTTGCCGTAATTGTGCCGGATTTATACCTGATCGAAGAAGGGTTATTTCACGCTCCGGTGCGGATGGCCCCGTGTTATCCCGGGCTTGTGGGCGCCTGGCGCCCGCTTGCTCTTCAGCCCGAAGCGGCGCGGGGCGGCGCGGCGACCGAAATCCGGTTGCGTCCCGCATGCTTGGCGTCGTAGAGCGCGGCATCGGCGCGGGCGACCAGCCGCTTCCTCGGTTCGTCGGCCGCAAAGGTGGCGAGTCCGAGTGAAATCGTCAGCCCGCCGAACGTGGCGTCGCGGTACTCGCTCACCTTCAGCCGGATGCGTTCTGCAAGCTCTTTGGCCGGCTGGAGGGGGCAGTCCTCGAGCACGATCATGAACTCCTCGCCACCCCAGCGGATGACCGCGTCGCGGCTGCGGACCGCCTGGCGCAGGATGCGCCCGATCTCCTCCAGGGCACGA
The DNA here is from genome assembly GCF_052598215.2 of Thauera sp. ZXT1-4. Taxonomy (NCBI): domain Bacteria; kingdom Pseudomonadati; phylum Pseudomonadota; class Betaproteobacteria; order Rhodocyclales; family Zoogloeaceae; genus Thauera; species Thauera sp. ZXT1-4. The sequence continues at coordinate 52,407 of NZ_JBQWSN020000008.1, forward strand.
TCTCCGGCGGGGTGTCCGTAGCGGTCGTTGATCTGCTTGAAGTGGTCGATGTCGGCGAGGATCAGGGACAGCGGGTGGCCGAGCGCCTCCGCCCGTTCCAGGGCGTCGTCGAGCCGCTGGTCTCCGTAGCGACGGTTGTACAGGCCGGTCAGCGCATCCCGTGTGGCGGCCTCCAGCAGGGCCTCCTCCCGGTCCACCTGGTCGGTGATGTCCCGGCTTACGCACACGTAATGGGTGGTCTGGCCGGCGTCGTCGACAATGGGCGAGATGCTCTGGTCGGCGTGGTAGAGCGATCCGTCGCGCCGGCGGTTGATGAAGGTGGCACGGAAGTCCCGTCCGCTCGCAAGCGCCCTGCGGAGGGCCGTATAGAACTCCGGATCGTGCCGGCCGGAGCAAAGCAGGGTGGGGGTGCTGCCGATCAAGTCCTCGGCAGGATAGCCGGTGGTCTTCGAGAATGCGGCGTTGGCGAAGAGGATCCGCTCCTGCGCGTCGGTCACCATGATCGGGTCGCCAGAAGCATCCAGCGCGCGGGCGAGCAGGCGGTTTTCGCGGCTGGCGCGTACGTAGGCGGAGATGTCTTCCTGCACCGAGACGAAATGGGTGATGACGCCGTCTGTGTCGCGGATCGGGGTGATGTTCCAGTGCACGACGTAGGTCGTGCCGTCCTTGCGATAGTTGATCGCGGTGCCTTCGAAGAAGCGCCCCTCCGTCAGGCAGGCGCGCAACTCCTCGATCACCGCCGCGTCGGTTTCCGGACCTTGCAGCACCTTCAGCGAGCACCCCTTGAGCTCGTCCAGGGTGTAGCCGGTCATCTTGCAGAACGCGGGATTCGCGATCAGCACCGGATAGCCTGCCGCGTGGTCCGCGCTGGTGATCACGATCGCGTTCCAGGACTGCATGACCGCGGCGTGGAACAGGTTCGAGTCGGGTGTGCTCATGATCGACCGTGCGGTACAGGATGTTCGATTCTAGTGTCCCCGCCGCCGTGGCGTGCAGCTTTCGGGATGCGATCGTGGCGGACTTCACGCCCGCTACGTGGGTTGGCATAGAAGCGCTTGCGGCGTGCTTGCCGGCGTAGCTTCTTGGACCGATCATCCTGCTATTCCGGGCTGACCGATGCCAGCCGTTCTCAAGGAAGGAAGATGAAGCTCTACGTTTCGCCGCGTGCGCCCAATCCGCGCCGTGTTCAGATGTTCATTGCCGAGAAGGGTATTCGCGGCATTCAGGAGGCGGTGGTCGAGATCGCTCGCGACGAGCACCGCAGCTCCAACTACCGCGCCAAGAGCCCGCTGGCCAAGGTGCCGGTGCTCGAACTGGACGACGGCCGCTACCTGGGCGAGACGCGGGCGATCTGCAGCTACCTCGAGGGTGTGTACCCCGAGCCGAACCTGATGGGCGAGACCTTCGAGGAGCGCGCCTTCATCGAGATGGCCGACCGCCGCATGGAGCTCTACCTGTTTGGCACCATCGCCAACTGCATCCGCCACACCCATCCCGGGCTGGCACCGCTGGAGCAGCCGCAGTTTCCGGAATTTGGCGAATCGCAAGGGGAGAAAATGCGCAAGGTGGCCCGCTGGCTGGATGCCGAACTGGCCACGCGCCCCTTCGTGGCCGGGGAGCGCTTCACCATCGCGGACATCACCGCGTTCTGCGCCATCGAGTTCGCGCGCGGGCTGATGAAGTTCCGGCCCGGTGCCGAGGGCCTGGCAAACCTGCAGGACTGGCGCGACCGTGTCGCGGAGCGGCCGAGCGCGCGGGTCTGAGGCCCGGCGCGCGCTCGCAGCTCACTTCTGCCGGTCCGTCCGGTGGGCGATGTTCGTGCTGCGGTCGAGGGCCGAGGCGCTGTCCGACCGTCTGGATTGGGCGTCGCGATACGCGAAGGCGTCCAGAATCTGTTCGCGAAGGCTGGCGGCATCCCACGGCTTGGTGAAGAATTTGTACACCGAACCGCTATTGAAGATGTTGAGTATCTTCCCCGGGTCTGCGTGTCCGGACAACACGATACGAACGGTGTCCGGGTACATGCTCTTCACGCGCTCGAGGAGTTCGGTGCCGCTCATCTCCGGCATTCGGTCGTCGGCGAGGATGACGTGGATTTCGTTGCTGGCAAGCAACTCCAGCGCCTCGCGAGCGCTGCGCGCCGTGAGCACGCGCATGGGTTCGTTCTCGAGCGCGAGCGAGATCATCGCCAGCACTGCCGGTTCGTCGTCCACGGCCAGCAGGGTTCGCTCCGCGGGGCGAGTGTCGGGAAAGGCCAGGCGCTTGTCGCTGGCGACGAGCACTGCGAAGGCGGCGGCGGAAACCGGGCGGCTGTAGTAGTAGCCCTGGATCGCATCGCATCCGTGCCGATGCAGGAACATGAGCTGATCTTCCGTCTCCACGCCTTCCGCGATCACCTTCAGTCCCATCTGATGTGCGAGGGCGATCACGGAGGTGGAAATTGCCGCGGCCGTGGCGTCGGTCGTGGCGTTCTGAACGAAGCTCGCATCGATCTTCAACTGGTCGACCGGGAACCTGCCCAGATACGCCAGGCTGGAGTATCCGGTGCCGAAGTCGTCGATCGACAACTGCAGCCCGAGCGACTTCAGTCGGGTCAGGGCTGCGTTTGATTGTTCCGGGCAGTCCATCAGCGCGCTCTCGGTCAGCTCGAGCTCGAGCAGCGCGGGGTCGAGCCCGGTTTCCGCGAGCACGCTGGAAACCACCTCCGGGAGGTCGGGCTGGCGCAACTGCGCGGGTGAAAGGTTCACCGCAACGACCAGCGGTGGCAGCCCTGCTGCCTGCCAGGCGCAGTTCTGCAGGCAGGCCTGGCGCAGTGCCCAGGCGCCGAGGTGCTGAATGAGTCCGCTCTCCTCCGCGACCGGGATGAACTGCGCGGGTGAAATCCACTCGCCAGTGTCCCGGCTCTGCCAGCGTGCGAGCGCTTCCATGCCGACGAGCCTGCCGGTAGCCATGTCGACCTTCGGCTGGTAATACAGCTCGAGTTCATTCTGCTCGAGGGCGCGCCGCAGGGCGTTCTCGAGCGCAAGCCGCTCACGTGCGTCCTCGTCGAGCTCTTCGGCGTAAATGCAGTGATCGAGCCCGAAGCGTTCGCCGTGGTGCAGGGCGATCGTCGCCTTGCGCAGCAGAACATCGAGGGACTCGCCATGCTCGGGGAGCACGCTCAGGCCGGCGCGCACCACCAGCCGCAGGCTCTCTCCATCGATCAGGAAGGGCAGGTTCAGCGATTCCATGATCGGTGCCAGCCGCTTGTGGAGGTCCTCGCGGGTGTTGAGCCCCGTCGCCAGCATCGAGAATTCGATGCCTCCATGGCGCGAGACCATGTCACTGCGACGTGCATGCTGACCCAGGCGCGAGGCGAACTCGCGCAGGATCCGGTCTCCCACGTCGCGCCCCATGCTGTCGTTGATGCGCTCGAAGCGACTCAGCCCGAAGGTGATGACGGCGATCTGTCCGCCCTGGCCTTGCGCTTCCTCACGGGCTGCGACGAAGCGAAGCTCGAGCAGGTTCCGGTTGGGCAGGACGGTCAGCTCATCGTAGTGCAGGAGGAAATTGAGCCGTTCCTGCAGCCGTCGTTGTTCGCTGATGTCGTTCTGGATGCCGATGAAATGCGTGATGTGGCCGTCGTCGTTCACAACGGGCGCGATGTTTGCCGACGCCCAGTAGAGCTCGCCGGTCTTGCGCCGGTTCAGGAATTCGCCCTCCCATGCTCTGCCCTGACGCAGGGTTTCCCAGAGGCTGGGGCGGTTGGTGGACGCTCCGGTTTCAGAGCCCCAGAACCCGGCCATGCGTCCGATGGATTCGGTCGGGCTGTAGCCGGTCATCGTCTCGAAGCTGGCGTTGACGTACTCGACGATTCCGCCCGGGCTCGTCACCACCATTGCGCTCGCACTTCTCTCGATCAGCGACTTGAACCGGCTCAGCTGCCGGGCGTCCTGTTCCCTGCGGGTGATGTCTGCCAGCAGCGCTTCACGCATGTGTTCGAAGGTCTGGCCCAGACGGCCGAGTTCATCGTCGGGCATGGGCGGCAGGGGGTGTGACAGGTCGCCCACGGAGATCGTGGCGGCTGCGTCATCCAGCGTGCGCAGCGGCTGCAACACCTTGCGGCGCAATACCTGCAAGGTGACGACCAGCAGCACCAGCATGGCAAAAGCGATCAGACACAGCAGTGCCCAGGTGCTTTCGGCCTGTGTACGCAGCCTGCCGAACTCGCGCTCGAAATGCGCGCTGATGGCGGCTGTCAGGCCCAGCACGGCGTCGATGCCGCTTGTCGCTCCGCGATACCATTGCTCCGCGTCGATGGGGTATGCCTGACCGCCCGAGCTGCTTGCGAGAATCTGGGCACGCAGGGCTTCGTAGCGGTCGAGCAACTCGGTCCGATAGGTCTCGCGTGCGAGCACGATCTCGGGTGTCTGCGGCATCTGCTCGACGATTGCTTCGATGCGGTGCCTGGCGTGGAGGGCGATGGTCCGGTACGCCTCCAGGGCTTCCAGTTCCCGTTCTCCAAGGGCGGCGCCGCGCGCGATCGCCACGCCGATCAGGGCGCGCTCGCGCCCGAGGTGCTCGCTCAGGGTGAAGAGCTGATCCTTGATGACGGGCGCAGAGGCCTGGGTGTAGTCATTGCCCGACAGCGGAAGCGTCGCGATCGAGCCCAGACTGCGCAACTGCTCGATCTGCTCGCTCATCAGCGCGATCCAGGTCTCGGCCGCAAGGCCGTGCGGAATGCCTCGCAACTGCTCATCGAGCCGGGCGCGGAAAAGCTCTATTTCCCGCTGTCCCCGATCCAGCCGTTCCAACTGATCGAGCAGCGGGTGATCCGGTGCTCGATGCGTCATCTTCGCCGCGTGCGCAGCAATCCGGCGATAGATCAAATCAACGGCGCTGCGAATCCGCAGGATCTCGTCCCGCATCGCGAGGGGCGCCGCATCGGCGCTGGCGAGCAGGGTTGCCGTGGCGCCCCGCTCCATGGCCAGTTGCGCGCTTGCGCGCTGTGCCAGGTCCGATAGCCGGTTCGCATTCTGAACCCACTCCACCGCAAGCACCTTCTTGCGGCTGTCGGCCAACTGCCAGACCCCTGCAGACATTGAAAGCAGGGCGAATGCTGCCAATAGCAGGTAGGCGAGTCGTCGGATGCTCATGATCGAGCGCTGCCTGAGGGGTGTGCGATGCGAGGCCTGTTCTGTTTCATGTTCCAACCCAAGGCGGATTCTCCAGTTCGACTCTCAGGGCCAGCATGCCTCTCCACCTGGAGAAGGCGCGCGGGCGATCAGAATTCGGGCAGGGTTGGGGCCCGTGCGGTGACAGCCCTGAAGGCTGCAGATCCGATTCGGCTTGTCGGCTTTACCGGATGTCCGGATGCATGGTTCCGGGGTAGAGCATCGTCATCCTGACTAGGTTTGAACGAGTCTGGATTCTAGCAAGGTGGGAGTCGCTTACAACCCCCGCCGCGCCACCCCCGCCGCGCCAGCAATCATGTTCCTTCGTGATCTGTCTCACGTCTTCCTACGCCGCCCTGCGGGTTGAGTACGCGCCCGTCTTCACAGGCTGAACACTCTGACTGCAGTGCGCGTTTCAGCCGCAAGCTCGCGGAGCTGCCGCGCGGTTTCGTAGGCCTGCTGGGTTGCAGCGCTGTTCTCCTCCGACATCTGCGCGATCTGCTCGACGTTGGTGGCGATCTCGGCGCTTGCCTGGCTTTGCTCGCTGAGCGCGGTGTAGATGCCGTTGACCGAGCGCACAGCCTGTTGGGTCCCGTCGCTGATTGCGCGCATGGCGTCGCCCGCAGCCCGGGCAAGCTTGACCCCGTCCTCGACCTGCGTCATAGCTGTCTCGGTCGTGCGCATGGCCGTCTCTGAGCTCGACAGCATGGTGTCGATCATCGCGCTGATGTCCATCGTCGCCTTTGCCGTCCGTTCGGCAAGCTTGCGGACCTCGTCCGCAACTACCGCAAATCCGCGCCCCTGCTCTCCGGCACGGGCGGCCTCGATCGAGGCGTTCAGCGCAAGCAGGTTGGTCTGCGCTGCGATTTCCTTGATCACCTCGGTGATCTTGGAGATTTCGTTCGCCCGTGATTCGAGCGAACGGATCATGCCGGCGGCGGCTGAGGTCTGCTCGGAGATCAGCGCCATCTCGCGTGCAGCCTCGGCGACCCGGGCCTCGCCGCCCTGTGCCAGCTGCGCGGCGGAGGAGGAGTATTGCTCGGTGTCGCGTGCCAGCTCGGAGATGTGGTTGATGGAGACGGTCAGCTCCTCGATCGCAGCGGCCATCGACGAGGTGGAGTCGGCTTGACGATGCGAGGCTTCGGCGACCTGGCTGGAGGAGGTGGAGATGCCCTCCGCGGTCTGGCGAACGATGCCGGACTTGGTCGAGATCTCGCCCACCATCTGGCGGATGGCAGTGAGCATGCGAGAGAGGTTGCCGAGCAGGCTGCCGGCGCGGGCGTTCGGGATCGCGACCGTGAGATCGCCCGAGGCGGCAAGGTCCATCAGACGCATGGCCTCGGCGGGTTCGCCGCCGATCTGGCGCAGCACGGAGCGGCCGATCTGGATGCCGAGCACCACCACCACGAGCATGACCGCGAGGTTGAGGGAGAGGTTTTTCACCAGGCTCTCCCTGAACTGCCTCTCGACGTCGTCCACGTACACCCCGGTGCCGATGACCCAGTTCCACGGTGCGAAGGTGGCGACGTACTGCAGCTTGTCCACCGCCTCGCTCGTCCCCGGGCGAGGGAAGGAGGTGTCTACGAAGCCTGCCCCGGTGCTGCCAGCGATCGCGAGGATGTCCTTGAGCGTGTAGCGGCCCTTGCCGTCCCGCACTTCCTCGACCACATTGCGGCCGATCCACTCGGGGCGGAAGGGGTGCATGACCGTTGTGCCCGCCTTGTCGTAGATGTAGAGGTATTCCGACTTGCCGTCGCTGCCGCCGTAGCGCATGCCGTGGATCGCCTGCAAGGCGCGTTCCTTGGCCTGTGCCTCGCCGAGCTCGCCGATGCGGGCGTGCTGCGCGACTGCGCTCTGCACGGCGCTCTCGACGATGGAACGCACCTGCAATTTGCGCGCCTCAAGCAATTCGTCCTTCAGGTTCATCGCGTCGACGACGATGCCGATGGCCAGGCCGACGAAGGTTGCGGCGATGAGGAGGGAGATCTTGGTCTTGAGCTTGAGTGTGTCGAGCATGGCTGCGCTCCGGCGGCGAGAATCGGTGCTTGCCCTTGTGGGCTTGGTCATCGAATATCGGCCATGCTTCATGAAACTTGAGCGGGGGTCGGCTGCGTGCGTCACCGTGGACGCAGCTGGCTGCGCGGCGGCTGGGTGACGGTTGGGCGGATCAGCCCTGCCTAGTGCGCGTTCGCCCCTTGCCAAGCCAGTGGCGTAGTGTCTCGTACAAGTGCGCAGGCGAGACCGGCTTCGTGACGAAATCGTCCATGCCTGCCTCCAGGCAGCGTGCGCGGTCTTCCGAGAAAGCGTTGGCGGTCAGGGCGATGATCGGCACTTCCAGGCCCCAGTCCTGCGCACGGATCAAGCGGGTAGCCTCGATGCCGTCGATTCCGGGCATCTGCATGTCCATCAGGATCACGTCTGGTTTGATGTGCTCGGCCATGCTCCGGGCCTCGTCCCCGTTGGCTACGCAGGTCACGTCCAGTTGGGCGCGCGATACGAGGACGCGGATGATCGCGCGGTTGATCTCGTCGTCTGCGGCAAGCAGCACGCGCGCGCCGTGATGTTCGTCTGCGAGGGTTCGACGCGCCGTTTCGGCGTCGATCGCCGGCAGTGCGGTGCTTGCCGCTGTGGACTTGCGCAGCCTTGCGGTGAACCAGAAGCAACTGCCATGGCCAAGCTCGCTCCGTGCGCCGGCCTCGCCCCCCATCATCTCCGCGAGGCGCGAGGTGATCGTAAGCCCCAAGCCGGTCCCCCCTTCGCGGCATGCCCCCAGGATGCCGCCCTGTTCGTAAGGTTCGAACAGGCGTGCGAGCTGGTCCGCAGGAATGCCCGGGCCCGTGTCTTCCACTTCGAAGCGTATGAGCGCCGTGTCGCCGCTGTCCTCCGCGAGCGTGCAGCGCACCGTGATGCCGCCCTGGGCGGTGAATTTCACCGCGTTCATCAGATAGTTGATCAGGGCCTGGCGTAGCCGGGTGGCGTCACCCAGGAGTGGCATGTCGGGCAACGCATCTGCGGTGCGCAGATACAGGCCCCGGTTCTCGGCTTGTTGCGCAAGCATGCCGACTGCGCGGCGCACGACCTCCTTCGGGCTGACGGGGCCTTCGTCAAGCATGAACTTGCCGGCCTCGATCCGCGACAGGTCGAGAATGCCGTTGATCACGGACAGCAGATGGTTGCTCGCGTCTTCGATGTGCGTGAGACGCTGTGCCTGCGGGGCGGGTAGCGGCTCCTGCCGATCGACGCAGCCCGACTGGCAGCCGACGAAGTCATGTCGGGCTGCGTCGATCGGCAGGCCGCGTTCCACGCCCTGCACCACGAGCGCCATGCGGCGGTCGGATTCGAGGATGTGCAGTGCGAGCCAGCGGGTGAGGAAGTTGACGATGTTCTCGATGACCGTCTCGAGGGGTTTGCTGCTTTCTTCGGCCTTGAGGCGCAAAACCTCGTCCACGAAATTCCCGTGCGCGCGGTGATGCTCGGCCACGCTGCGGTCTTCACCGAGGTGGTTTTGCCAGATGGCCTCCTCGGTGGTGAAGTGCAGTTCGACGTAGTCGCGCAACTGTCCGAAGACAGTGTCGAGCGTGGGGGCGTCGGACTGAAACGCCAGGTGACTTACGAGACGGTTCAGCAGTCCGACAAGCTGCTGATGCTGCGTGTCGATGCGCTCGATGCCGGTTTCGAAGTTGGCGTCCCACGGGAAGATCTCTAGTCCTTGGAGAGGATTTCAGGCGGCGGGTGATCTCGACGCCGTTGAGGTCGGGGAGGGCGACATCCATCAGGATCATGTCGGGCTGCTGGCGCCTGAGCAGTGCGAGCGCTTCGGCGCCTGAGTGCGCGACCACTGCGCCATAGTCGGCGTTGCCGAGCATGCGCTCCAGCAACTTGCACTGGAACTGATCGTCGTCCACGACCAGGACCAGCGGCGGCGTCTGTTTGGCCAGTTCGCCGAGCTGTCGCGCCGCGTCGAGCTGAGGCTGGACATCCTTCTTCAGGCTGCCGATCCATTCCGTCAGCGGAACGACCTTCTTCTGGGCGTCATCGATGCGCACCTGAACTTCCCGAATCACGTCGTCCCGCTTTCGCGTGCTGCCTGGGGGGGGCTGACTCAGGCCGCTGGGGACGCCGTCGAGGTCGAGGTCCAGCAACTCGGGCTCGCCGAGGGGAAGGTCGAAGGTCGAGGCCGGCAAGGGGCTGGGGGGGGGGCCGTCAAGGTCGCGGCGGGCAAGGGTGAACCCGATGCGGGTAAGGGCGTACCCGATGCAGGGGTGTTCGGAGCGTGTGGGGGCTTGGCCGATGTTGCCGGCATGTGTGCATTCGGTGTGAGCAGGGTCTGGGTGCCAGCGTCTGCGTATCTCAATGCATCGCCCAGCGCCTCGGCGTGCTGGCGTCCGACGGCGAGGCTGTCGTCGAGCACGGCCTCGAGTTGCCCGACCGAACGCGCATGCGCAGCGACCTCGCGTGCCGCGGGCGCTGCGCGCTGGACACTGAGCGAGCGCCCGGCGATCAGGATCGACATGGCAAGGCGTGGCGTGTCGTACACCATCGGCCAGTACATGACGTAGTCGTCGAAGTATTCTTTCCTGCACAACTCGAAAGCGCGATGCACATGATCCTTGTCGCACAGCACGATGCTGCGGTGGGGCAGGGTGTGCGCGATCTCGCAGTGGCGGTAGAGCCCCAGCGAGTAGCGTTCGGCCCGCTCCAGGCTGGGGAATGCAAGCACCAGCACGTCGGGCCGGACACGCTCGAAGTCGGTGATGAAGCGACTTTCGATCGAGGACGTCTCGAGATGCTCGAAATGATCCTCGAGCAGGCGTACGAGTTGCATCGCGTCGGCGGTGATGTCGGTGACGATCAGTATCTTGAGCGTTTCTGCGGGCATCGAAGCATTCTCTGTCGATGGAGGTCCGACGTTTCAGGGGTGCCGGCGGGCGCCGGCACCGGCAGTCTCTGCGGGGGCGCGTGTGTCATCCAACGAGGCCAGTGCGGCGAGGACGGCGTCTCCCGACGCCTCGACGTCCTGGACGAGCGCAGGGATGCCAGGGCCGTCCTCGTTTCGGCCGGCCAGCTCCAGGGCGGCGCAGTGTTCGCCGAGTTGCATGGCGCCTACCGACCGCGACGAGGACTTCAGCCGGTGCGCGAGCTCACCCGCTCTGCGCCACTGGCCGTCCTTGCATGCCGCCCGGATCTGAACCAGGGTTTCGTGCAGCGATCGACGGTAGTCGCCGAGAAACTCTGCGACCAGCGCCGGGTCGTCGCCGATCAGGCCGGGAAGCACCTGGGGGTCGAAGACGGGGGGGGATGCGGGCGTCGCATTGGCCACCGATTGCGCGCCCGCTGTGGCGTGGTCTTCCAGCTGCATCCAGCGCCCGAGCACCTGCCGCAGCACCGCGACTTCGACCGGTTTGACGATGAAGTCGTCCATGCCCGCGTCGATGCAGCGCTGCGCCTCGCCCCGGCGCGCGTTGGCGGTGATGGCGATGATCGGCATGCGCGGTGCGGTGCTTTCCTCGCCACGGATGCGTGCCGTCAGCTCGTAGCCGTCCATCCCCGGCATGTGCAGATCGCTCAGCAGCATGGCGTAGGCTCCACTGCGCCAGCGCGCCAGGGCCTGGTAGCCGTCCTCGGCCAGATCGCATTGCAGGCCGAGCAGGGCGAGCTGGCGCTCGATGACGCGGCGGTTGATGTCGTTGTCCTCCGCGACGAGGATTCTTCCACGTGCGACGCGCGGGCGCGCGTGGCTGGGTGGGGCGGACAATGAAGGGGGGCGCTGGCGGGCGGCGTGACCGCTACCGTGTGCGCGGTCTTTCCGTTGATCGCGTTCACCGGAAGCGTGACGATGAAGGTGGCCCCCTGGCCTGGAAGGCTCTGTACTTCGATGCGGCCCTCGAGCAGCTCGATCAGCCGGGTCGAAATCGATAGCCCAAGCCCCGTGCCGCCGAAGCGGCGTGTGGTGGAGGATTCCGCCTGCGAGAAAGGCTGGAAGATCTTCTCGAGGGCCTGGGGAGAAATGCCGATGCCGTTGTCCTTGACCGAAAAGCGGAGCATGCCGTCGGTGGTCTGATCGATGTCCAGCGCAACCTCGCCGGGCTGTGCCCGTCCCGCGGAGAACTTCACCGCATTGCTGAGCAGATTGAGCAGGATTTGCCGCAGACGGAGTCCGTCGGAATGCACGATCGCGGGCGTGTCGTCGCCGATGTGCGCGGTGAGCCTGACGCGCTTGCGCTCGGCGACCGGCTGCATGATGTCGACGACGCGATCGAGGAGTTCTTGCAGTGAGACTGGACCGATGTCGAGCTCGAGGTTGCCTGATTCGATCTTGGAAAAGTCGAGGATGTCGTCGATCAACTGCAGCAGGGTCGAGGCCGACTCGCGCATGATCCTGACCAGATGTGTCTGCTCGGTCGTGAGCGGCGAGCGTTCGAGCACGTCGAGGAGGCCGATCACGCCGTTCATCGGCGTGCGGATCTCGTGGCTCATCGTGGTGAGGAACTCGCTCTTGGCGCGGCTGGCAACGTTGGCCGCATCGAGTGCTTGCTGAAGTTCGATGGTGCGGGTCGCCACCAGGCCTTCGAGGCGTTCATGATAGCGCTGCAGCTCAAGCTCCATGCGCCGCTGCTCGGTGATGTCCTGTTTGACCGCCACGTAGTGCGTCGTCGCCCCGCTCTCGTCGTGGATCGGGGTGATCGTGACGAGTTCGAGGTACTCGCTGCCGTCCTTGCGACGGTTGAAGAGCTCGCCTCGCCAGGGCTTGCCCTCGGTGAGGGTGTCCCAGAGCTGGCGGTAGGTCTCGGGGGTCGTGCGTCCGGACTGCAGCACACGGGGGTTCTGCCCGATCGCCTCCGTACGCGAGTAGCCAGTGTTGCGGACGAACGCCTCATTGACGTATTCGATCTCGGCGGCGGTGTTGGTGATGACGATGCTCTCCGGGCTCTCCTCCACTGCACGAGACAGCTTGCGCAATTTCTCCTCGGCCGCCTTGCGCGCGCTGATGTCGAGCGCAAACGCGAAGCGTGCCACAGGGCCACCCTCGTCTTCATATGCTGTCGTGACGCCGATCACCATCGGCATCCGGCTGCCGTCCTTGCGCAAATGCTCTGCTTCGAAGCTGATGCTTCCCGTGCGGTCCGCCTCGGCCAGGCATTCAGCAAGCTGCTGATGCGCCTCGGGCGCATAGAGTCGGGTGATCTCCATGCCGCGCACTTCGTCGACGGTGTAACCGTGCTGCCTCGCGTAGGTCTCGTTGGCGTCGATGATGGTGTTGTCGGCAACACCATGCATTGCGATGCCGAGGTTCGACATGCGGAAAAAACGCTCCCAGCGACGAGACGCGGCTTCGGCCTGCTTGCGTTCGGTGATGTCATGCACGATCGAGAAGATCAGGGCGCGGTCCCCGTCCTCGGCGGGACCACTGTGCACCTCGACGTCACGGATGGAGCCGTCGGCTCTCCTGTGGCGGAACTCGAAATGATTGCGCTGCAAGGCCTGTGCCGCCTTGAGCTCACGGGCCACTTCGGCGGGAGAGAGGGTGTTGATGTCGGTGATGTGCATGCGGGTGAGCACGTCGTGCGGCCAGCCATAAAAGGCCTCCGCGGCGGGGTTCGCGTCAATGATGCGTCCGCTGCCCGGGTCGAGGATCAGCATCACCGCGTGGCTATTCGCGAAGATGCTGCGATAACGCGTCGGGGGCGTCGCCGGCAGCGTATCGGGGCTGTTCGGGCGTGTGGCCGCCTGGTGTGAACGTGCTTCCATTCAAGTCCTCTTACGGGGCGGTCGGGCACCGCGTTCCCCGGTTCCTATCCATGGCATCGCAAGGCTAGTGCCAAACCACGCCGATTGGCAGTGGATCAGGCAAATTTCCCGAGTCGTGCGGTGAAGGCGTGGCCTTCTTCGGGGCGGGCAAACAGATAGCCCTGGAATCCATCGCAACCGTTGTCCAGCAGGCAGGTGTGTTGCGCATGGGTCTCGACGCCCTCTGCGATCACGCGCAGGCTCAGCGCGTCCGCAAGCGCCATGATGGTGCGCACGATCGCCAGGCTGCTTGCATTGTCCGGCAGGTCGCGCACGAATACGCGGTCGATCTTCAACTCGTCGAGCGGCAGCTGCTGCAGGTAGCTCAGCGACGAATACCCCGTGCCGAAGTCGTCGATGGAGAAGCGGATGCCCATTGCGCGCAACTGCTTCATGGCGGTGATTGCCTGCTCGATGTCGCTAAGCAGCAGCGATTCGGTGATCTCGAGCTTGAGCCGTTCGGCCGGGGCGCCGGTCTGGACAAGCAGGGCGCTTACCTCGTCCACGAAGCCGGACTGATAGAGCTGGGCGGGGCTGACGTTGACCGCCAGTGAGCAGGACTGGAGCCGGGGGTCCGCAGCCCATCCTGCGAGGGTGCGGCAGGCCATCTCCATGGCCTGCCGGCCGAGCTCGGGCATCATCCCCATCTGCTCGGCAAGCTTGATGAACTGGAACGGCGGCACGGCACCCTCTCGCGGATGCGTCCAGCGCAACAGGGCCTCCGCGCCGGTGATGCGGCCTTCGCGGTCGAACTGAGGCTGGTAGTGCAGGAAGAACTCGCGGTTCTCCAGGGAGGCACGCAGAGCAGCCTGAGCGCGCATGCGCTCGCTGAGGCTGCTCTGCATGGCTGGATCGAAGCTGCGCACGGTGTTCTTGCCGCTGCGCTTGGATTCGTACATCGACAGGTCGGCGCGCTGCATCAGCTCTTCCGCCGTGTAGGGGCGGTCGCCGAACATCACCAGGCCGATGCTCGCGGTGGTGGTCTGCTGTCGGCCGCCGATGCGGTATGGGGCGCCGAGCCGGGTGAGGATCTTCGCAGCGACCTGATCCGCTGCGGCGACGGCCTCCCTTTTGCCTTGTGGAAGGTGCTCGAGCAGGATCACGAACTCGTCGCCGCCGAAGCGCGCCACGGTATCCGTTTCGCGCACGATGGCACGCAGCCGCGTAGCGGTTTCGCGCAGGAGCAGATCCCCTGCCTGGTGGCCGTAAACGTCGTTGATGTTCTTGAAGTCGTCCAGGTCGATGAACATCAGCGCGCCATGTGCGCCGCCGCGACTGCCATCGCCGAGCGCGTGCTCCAGCCTTTCCGTCAGCAGCCGGCGGTTGGGCAGGCTGGTGAGGGGATCGTAGAAGGCGAGATTGCGAATCTCCGCTTCGCTGGCGCGCGCCTGGGTGACGTCCTGCACCAGCGCGACCACCGCACGCTGTCCGTCCAGGGCGTGGTCGAGCGCCTGGATGGAGGCGCGAAAATCGCGTGCGCCGGCTGCGGTGGACAGGGTGTACTCCAGGGTCTGGCGCTCTCCGGTATCCAGTGCGCGTGTGATCGCCGCGAGACCCGCAGCGCCTTCCGCCTCGGGCAGCACCTCATCGAAGCGTCTTCCGATCACGCTCGCCGCCGGCGTGTGGAGCAGTTCGTGCCTGCTCGTGATGACCTCGAGAAAGCGCCCGTCCTCGTCGATCAGGAACAGCAGATCGGGCAGCGCCGCAGTGATTGCGCGCAGGCGGGCCTCGCTCTTCTGCAGTGCGAGCTGCGTGGCGCGGCGCCGTTCGATGTCGAGCAGCAGCATGCCCACCAGGGCGGTGCCGGCGCCCATCACGAGCAGATAGGGCAGGCCCAGCGCTTCGAACACGCTCGCCATGCTCTGTCCGGGAACCTGGGAGATCATCAGCAGGGTGATGAAGTGCAGGACGACCCCGAACGCGAACAGGCCAAGCGGCGCCTTGCTGGCCCCCAGGCTGCGCAGCGTACCGCGGTAGAACAGCCCGCTGGCCACGGCGATCACGATCACCGTAACACCGATCGCCGCGCCGCCCCCGCCGAGCGCGATGCGATAACCCGCGGCGATGAGGCCTGCGAGCGCGCCGGTCAACGGTCCGCCGAACAGGCTGGCGAGGCTGAGCACCACCGAGCGCGGGTCGACGATCACGCCCGGTGCGAGGGTCACCGGCATCATCATGCCGGCCACACAGATCAGCCCGAAGATCAGCCCCGCGCCGAGCCGGGCCTGGAGACTGCCCGACGCCCAGAAACGCTGGTTGACGCCGAGCAGCATGCACAGGGCGAGTAGGAGGGCAGTGGTCCGGATCAGGTCGAGGAGCATTATGGGGGAGGCGCCGAGCCTCTTCGGTCAGGTTCGGGCGCGATGCTACGCCACCCGGAGAAGGGGGCAACCCGAAAATTTCACGCTTTCGGCAGCGTCAGCTTTCCGGCCGGTAGGGCTTGCCCAGCGACACCGGAGAGTTGAGCCGGATCGTGCCGGCGTTGCGCGAGATCGCTACCAGCACGATGATGGTCGCCCAGTAGGGCAGGGAGGACAGCAGCTGCGAGGGGAAGTCGATCTGCAGCCCGGAGCCCTGGATGAAGAGCTGCGTGATCATGACGCCGCCGAACAGGTAGGCACCGATCATCACCCGTAGCGGCCGCCAGGTGGCGAACACCACCAACGCGAGCGCGATCCAGCCGCGCCCGGCGACCATGCCCTCGGCCCACATCGGCGTGTAGAACACCGACAGGAAGGCGCCGCCAATGCCGGCCATGGCGCCGCCGAACAGTACCGCCAGATAGCGGATGCGGATCACCGGATAGCCGATCGCGTGCGCCGAGGCGGGTGATTCGCCCACCGCGCGCAGCACCAGCCCGGCGCGGCTGCGGTGCAGGAACCACAGCAGCGTCCAGAACAGGGCCCAGGAGAAATACACCAGCGCCTGCTGGTTGTAGAGCGCCTCGCCGATGAGCGGGATGTCGGCGATGAAGGGAATGCGGATCGGCGGCACCGCCTGCAGCGCGACCGCTTCATAGGGCTTGCCGACGAAAGCCGCGAGGCCCACGCCGAAGATTGCCAGCGCGAGGCCCGAGGCGACCTGGTTGGCCATCAAGGTCAGCGTCAGCACGCCGAACAGCAGCGCCATCGCAATGCCTGCGCCCATGCCGGCCAGCACGCCTAGCCAGGGGCTGGCGCTGTGGTGGGTGACGGCGAAGGCGGCGACCGCGCCCATGGCCATCATGCCCTCGGCGCCCAGGTTCAGCACACCGGCCTTCTCATTCACGAGCAGGCCCAGCGCGACGATGATCAGCGGGGTTCCCGCCACCACGGTGGCGAACAGGATCGATGTGAACAGGCTCGCATCCATTTCCGTTGCCTCCTCAGTCGCTCTGGGGCGCGCGGCGGCGTAGCCGCAGGCGGTAGTGGATGAACACGTCCGAGCCCAGCAGGAAGAACAGCAGCATGCCCTGGAACACCATCGAGATCGAGCTCGGCAGGTTGAGGTACTGCTGCGCCTGTTCGCCGCCGATGTAGAGCAGGGCCATCAGCAGGCTGGCGAGCAGGATGCCGAAGGCGTTGAGCCGGCCGACGAAGGCGACGATGATCGCTGCGAAGCCGTAGCCGCTGCCCACCTTGTCGGTAAGCTGGCCCATCGGCCCGGCAACCTCGCCCATGCCCGCGAGCCCCGCTGCCGCCCCGCCCAGCAGCAGGCCGACCCACACCATACGCTGCGCCGAGAAGCCCGCGTAGCGCGCTGCATCGGGCGCCTCGCCGGCCACGCGCATGCGAAAACCGGCGAAGCTGCGGTTCATGAAGGCGTAGCCGGCCACCAGTACCGCCAGCGCGAGCACGAAGCCGAAGTGCAGGCGGGTGCCCTCGAGCATCATCGGCATCAGCGCCGCGTCGCTGAACATGCGGGTCTGCGGGAAGTTGAAACCGTCGGGGTCCTTCCACGGCCCGAACACGAGCCAGGATACGAAGAGTTGTGCCACATACACCAGCATCAGCGACACCAGGATCTCGTTGGCGTTGAAGCGTGTGCGCAGCAGCGCCGGAATCGCGGCCCAGGCCGCGCCGCCGAGCGCGCCCGCCAGTACCATTGCCGGCAGCAGCAGGGCGCTTTCGGTGCCATCGAAAGACAGTGCCACCCCGGTTGCGGCCACCGCGCCGAGCATGAACTGGCCTTCGGCACCGATGTTCCAGACATTGGCGCGAAAGCCGATCGCCAGGCCGATCGCGCACAGCATCAGCGGCGTGGCCTTGAGCAGCAGCTCGGAGACGCCGTACAGATCCTTCACGGGATTGAGGAAAAAGATGCGGAAGCCTTCGGCCGGGTCCTTGCCGAGCGCGGTGAAGATCACCATGCCGCCGGCGAGGGTCAGTGCCACTGCGAGCAGCGGTGAGGCCCAGGACATCAGGCGTGAAGGTTCGGCGCGGGCTTCGAGTTCAAGCATCGGCGGGCTCCGTCGGCATGCCGGCGGGGGGTTGGTGTTCGAGGTCGGCTGCGGGCCACATGCCGCTCATCCACACGCCGATGTCTTCGAGCGTGGTGGTGGCTGCGGGGCGGGTGGGTGACAGCCGGCCCTGGGCGATGACGGCGATGCGGTCGCAGATCTCGAACAGCTCGTCGAGCTCCTCGGAGATGACCAGCACCGCACAGCCGCGGTCGCGCAGGTCGATCAGCGACTGGCGGATGAAGGTGGCGGCTCCCACGTCCACGCCCCAGGTAGGCTGGGCGCACACGAGCAACCTGGGCGCCTGCAGGATCTCGCGCCCGACGATGAACTTCTGCAGGTTGCCGCCCGACAGTGACTTGGCCGCCGCGTCGGGGCCGCCGCACTTCACGTTGAAGGCCGCGATGCATTGCCGGGCGAAGTCGCGCGCGCGCGCGAAGCGCACGAAGCCGCCGGCCAGCATGCCTTGCCCTCGTGCGGCGGTGAGCAGTGCATTGTCGGCGAGCGACATTCCGGGCACGGCGCCGCGGCCCAGGCGCTCCTCCGGCACGAAGCACAGGCCCAGCCTGCGCCGCTCGGCGGGCTTCAGACGGCCGGCTTCGACGCCGCAGATCTGCACGGGAAACTTCTCCGCCAGCACCTCCTCGCCCGAGATCGCGCGCAGCAGCTCCTGCTGGCCGTTGCCCGACACGCCGGCGATGCCGACGATCTCGCCGGCGCGCACGTCGAGGTGGATGTCCTCGAGGTCGGTGCCGAACGGGTCCTCGCTGGCGTGCGACAGGCCGGCCAGGCGCAGGCGCAACTCACCGTCGGTGTGTGCCGCGCCATGCACGCAGTGCGGGAGGTCCTTGCCGATCATCATGCGCGCCATCGACTGCGGCGTTTCCTGCGCCGGGATGCACTCGCCTGTGACCTTGCCGCCGCGCAGCACGGTGGCGGTGTGGCAGAGCTCCTGAATCTCGTCGAGCTTGTGGCTGATGTAGAGGATGGAACAGCCTTCCGCCGAGAGCTGGCGCAGGGTTGCGAACAGCTTGCGTACTGCCTGCGGGGTGAGCACCGAGGTAGGCTCGTCCATGATCAGCAGGCGCGGGTTCAGCAACAGGCAGCGGATGATTTCGACGCGCTGGCGCTCGCCCACCGAGAGCGCGTGCACACGACGGCGCGGATCCACCGGCAGGCCGTAGCGCTCGGAGACCTCCGTGATGCGCTGCGCCAGCGCGTCCAGCGCGGGTGCTCCGGGCAGGGCGAGGGCGACGTTCTCCACCACGGAAAGCGTCTCGAACAGCGAGAAATGCTGGAACACCATGCCGATGCCGAGACTGCGCGCATGCGCCGGGTTCTCGACATGCACCTCCGTCCCCTCCCAGAACAGGTGGCCTGCGCTCGGGCGGGTGACGCCGTAGATGATCTTCATCAGCGTCGACTTGCCCGCGCCGTTCTCACCCAGCACCGCGCGGATCTCGCCCGGTTGCACCGCGAGGTCGACCCCCTCGTTGGCCACCACCCCCGGATAGACCTTGCCGATGCCGCGCAACTGCAGTCGCGGTGCATCGGAAGGGAGGTGCGGCAGGGAAGACGGGGTGGGCTGGTTGGGCACGGGTTGGTGGCGGGGGGATGTTGTGAGCGCGCTCAGTCGCCTGCCGCCGGTGCGACGGGTTCTGCGGGCGCTGCAGTGCCGGGCTCGGCCATGGCGGGGGCGAGTTCGGCTTCATCGATCGACAGCGCCTGGGCGCGGCGCAGGTCTTCCGGATTCAGCTTCAGGGCGACGCTGTCGCGTTCGTGCACGCCCTCCATGTTCATGGCGGCAGCGGCACGATTGAACCAGACATAGGCTTCGACCGCATCGGGTTCCACACCGATGCCGCTGCGGTACAGGCGGCCGAACTCGACCATGCCCTCGGGGTCGCCTGCGCGTGCCGCCTCGCCGAGCCAGCGCGTGGCGAGCTCGAAATTCTGCGGTGTGCCGATGCCGCTGCGGTAGCGCTTGCCGAGCAGCACCATCGCGCCAGTGTGACCGGCGCCTGCTGCACGCTTGAGCCAGTTGCCGGCTTCCTCGCCCTTTCTGGCGTCACTGCCGGCCTCGGCGAGCAGGGCGCGGCCGAGGCGGAACTGCGCCTCGACGTCGCCGTCCTCGGCCGCGGCGCGGGTGGAGGTCGAGGTCGTTGCAGTGTCGGCCGCGGGCGGGGCGTCCTCGTCGAATGCGATGATCACGGTGGCCGCGAGGATGGCTGCGACCGCGGCGGCAGCGCCCACAGCAGCCCACATCGGCCAGCGTCGTCCGCTCCCCTGCGGGTGCACGGGCGCGAGGAAGCGGTCACCGCAGGCCGGGCAGCGGAATGGGTGCATGCCCGGATGGGCGGCGCGCTCCTCGTGCGAGCGCCAGCGGGATTTGCGGCACGCAGCCGCGGTGCAGGACGGGCAGCAGACGGAGGTGCTCATGCCGGCGGTCCGGTCAGCTCTTCCAGACGATCATGATCACCACGACCGCGATCACGAGCAGCAGCGTCGAGCCGCCAATGGTGGCGACGAGCGCATTCTCCACCAGCAGGCTGCGGCGTGCCGGCGCGTGGAAGCGGTGCACGCAGGACATGCAGCGCCAGGCGCGCTCGCCCTTGTGGGCGCGCTTCTCGTCTTCGGATTGCCAGGGAGATTCGCGACAGTCGGTGCCGTCGCAGCGTGGGCAGGTGGGCATGGGGGCTCAGACAGGTGCGGGCCGCTTGTGCGGCCCGCACCTGCACGATCTCGTTCGGACAGCCGCGATTATAGGCTATGAAGCCCCGGTGTCCGCTTCTGCCGCACGCGTGCTCAACCGCAGGTGCCGACCGCGCCGCAGGCGGTGCAGAAGTCGCACCCGTCCTTGCGGATCACCGTGTGGTTGCCGCACTCGCTGCACAGCGCGCCCTGCATCAGCTTGGGCTCGCTTTCGTCGCGCGGCGACTCGAGGATGCCCATCTCGCGCGTCGGGTAGCCGCGCTCGTCGAGCACGCCGAGCATGGCGTAGCGGTGGATGATGAGCTGTGCCAGGTAGGCGACCGTGCTGGGCCAGTTCTGCTGGCGGCGGGTGCCAGGCACGAAGGCCATGAAGTCGCCCAGCGGCTCGGGGTAGTCGAGCAGCTTGCGCAGCTTCATGCCGATCCAGGCCGGGTCCATGACACGCATGTCGAGCGACAGGATGCGGGTCAGGCCGTCCAGGGCGCGCGGGTAGTTGCCCGACAGCCACACCGAGTACGGGCGGGTGACGCCGTCCGGCAGGGTGATCTCCTTCAGGCCGAGGACGAAGTCTTCACCGGTGGCCGGGTTGTAGATGTCCACCGTCCACGACAGCGTGCCGTCGGTGCCGGTCTTGGGCTCCTCGAGGCTGAACAGGGTGTCGAGCACGCCGTTGCTCTCGTCTTCCTTGTCGAATACGCCGAGCTTCTCGCAGCGGTAGTTCACCGCCTGGGCGAAGGCCGACACCACGCCGGGCACCAGCTTCTTCTCGCCGTGCGGCGGGAAGGGCATCTCGAACGAACGCTCGCCGACGGTGCGGGCCAGCGTGTCGAGCTTGAGCTTGAGCCAGCCCCGGTCGTTGGCGCGCATGTCCATCGACAGGGTCTTTGCGACTGCGCCGAGGCCGCGCGGCTGGTCGGCGCCGTTCACCCACACCTCGAACGGGAAGCTGCCGCCGTTGTTGCCCACCTGGCCGACGAACAGCGCAAAGCCGCCGGACGGGGTGTTGAGCATGTAGGTCCAGGCCAGGTTGCCATCGGGCAGGTCCGGGCGGCCGGGCCAGCGCAGGCTGGAGAGTACCGGTGCCGGCAGGTTCTTGATCGACAGGCGCTTGTTGGCGTCGGCGATCTCGACGTCGTGCGGCTGCTTCTGTTCGGCGGTCGGTGTGACCGACAGCACCGAACCGAGCACGTTGTTCGGGCGGTAGGTCGCAAGACCCTTCAGGCCGGCCTTCCACGCGGTGAGGTAGAGGTCCTCGAATTCCGCGTAGGGGTAGTCCTCGGGCACGTTCACCGTCTTGGAGATCGACGTATCGATGTAGGGCGCGACCGCGGCGACCATGTCCTTGTGCGCCTGCGCGGAGATCTCCAGTGCGGTGACGAAGGATTCCGGCAGCTTGTCGACGTTGCCGCCGAGGTGGCGGTACAGGCGCCACGCGTAGTCCTCGACCGCATACTCCTTGAAGGTGCCGTCGGCCATGCGCTTGCGGCGGGTGTAGGTGTAGGAGAAGGGTGGCTCGATGCCGTTCGAGGCGTTGTCGGCGAAGGCTAGGCTGATGGTGCCGGTGGGCGCGATCGACAGCAGGTGCGAGTTGCGGATGCCGTGCTTGCGGATCCTGTCCTTCACGTCGGCGGGCAGGCGCGAGGCGAAGTTGCCACCCGACAGGTACAGGTCGGCGTTGAACAGCGGGAAGGCGCCGCGCTCCTTGGCCAGGTCGGAAGAGGCGAGGTAGGCCCGGTTGCGCATGAACTCGGAGATCTTGCGCGCTTCCTCGCGGGCCTCGGGCGTGTCGTAGCGCTGGCCGAGCATGATCAGCGCGTCACCCAGGCCGGTGAAACCCAGACCCACGCGGCGCTTGGACTGCGCTTCGGCATGCTGCTGCTCGAGCGGCCAGTGGGTGGCTTCGAGCACGTTGTCGAGCATGCGGATGGAGACGTCGACCACCTTGCCGAAGCCGGCGTAGTCGAACTCGGCCTTGTCGCTGAACGGGTTCTTGACGAAGGGCGTCAGGTTGATCGAGCCCAGGCAGCAGCAACCGTAGGGCGGTAGCGGCTGTTCGGCGCAGGGGTTGGTGGCCTCGATGGTCTCGCAGTAGTACAGGTTGTTGTCCGCGTTCATGCGGTCGAGGAACAGGATGCCCGGCTCGGCGTGGTCGTAGGTCGAGCGCATGATCTGGTCCCACAGATCGCGCGCGCGCACCTTGCGGTACACCCACATGCCGTCGTCGCGCTGGTAGGCGCCGGCCTGCTTCAGTTCTTCGGTGGGCTCGGCCTTGTGCGCGAGCTCGACGAAGCCATCGGCCTCGACGGCCTGCATGAAGGGGTCGGTGACGCCAACCGAGATGTTGAAGTTGGTGAGGTCGCCTTCGTCCTTGGCGTGGATGAATTCCTCGATGTCCGGATGGTCGCAGCGCAGCACGCCCATCTGCGCGCCGCGGCGCGCACCCGCCGACTCGACCGTCTCGCACGAGCGGTCGAACACGCGCATGTAGGACACCGGGCCGGAGGCGTTCGAGGCCGTGCCCTTCACCAGCGCGCCCTTCGGGCGGATCGACGAGAAGTCGTAGCCGACGCCGCCGCCGCGGCGCATGGTCTCGGCGGCCTGGGCGAGCGCGGTGTAGATGCCGGGGCGGCCGTCGACCGCCTCGGTCACCGAGTCGCCCACGGGCTGCACGAAGCAGTTGATCAGCGTGGCGGCCAGCGTGGTGCCCGCGGCGCTGTTGATGCGGCCGGCAGGTACGAAACCCTTTTCCTGCGCCTCGAGGAACTTTGCCTCCCAGTGGGCGCGCTTGTCCTCGGACTCGATCGTGGCGAGCGCGCGCGCGACGCGGCGACGCACTTCGGCGACGGTCTGCTCGTCACCCTTGGCGTATTTCTCGACGAGGACCTCGCCCGAGATCTCCTGCATCGGCAGGTTGGCTGCGGTGGGCTTGGCGCCTTGCGGTGTGGAGGTGCTGGTGGTCTCGCTCATGGTCTTCTTCTTCGTCCTTGGTAGGCGTGGGAACGGACGAAAGAATAGCGCGTAAGCGTGCGCAGTGCAAAAAAATAAAATCGTTTATAAACAGTTAGTTATACGTTTTGCTTGTGTTTTCAATGTTTTGCACGCACTAGATCTAGTAGCTCTTGAAGAGGGGTTATTTGCTCGAAAACCCAGTATTCATGCGGGTTTCGGAGGCGGCGCGCGGGACGAAAAGCAAGGGGTGCGCAGGGGGTAGTTCGGGCTGGAGCGTGACGTGTTCGATGCCGAAGCGCTCGCGCAGCAAGGTCTGCAGGGCCGCGAGTGCCTCGGGCCAATGTACAGCGGCGTCGAGCACGACGTGCGCGGAGAGCGCGGTGCGGTGCGAGTCCAGGCTCCAGATGTGCAGGTCGTGCACCGAGCGCACCCGCGGCACGGCTGCCATCGCCTGTCCGACCTCGGGCAGGGACAACTGCTCGGGGACGCCTTCGAGCAGCGTGTTGAGCACCTGGCGCAGCAGGGATAGCGTGGAAAAGAGGATCAGGCCGCAGATCAGCATGGTCAGCAGCGGGTCGATCGGGGTCCAGCCGGTGTAGAGGATCACGATGCCCGAGGCGAGCGCGGCGACGGAGCCGAGCAGATCGCCCACCACATGGAGCAGCGCGCCGCGGGTGTTCAGATCGCCTTCGCCGCGGGTGAGCAGCCAGGCCACGGCGAGGTTCAGGGCCAGGCCGCCGATCGCGACCAGGATCACTGCCTCGCCCGCCACCGCGCGCGGCGTCAGCAGGCGCTCGACCGCATGCCATACCAGGCCGCCAACCACAGCGAGCATGAAGAGCGCGTTGACCAGCGCAGCGAGCGCCTCCACCCGGCGCAGGCCGTAGGAATGGCGCACGCTCGGCGCGCGCTGCGCCACCCGGGCCGCGATCGCGGCCAGGCCGAGCGACATCGCATCGGTGAGCATGTGCCCCGCGTCGCCCAACAGCGCGAGCGAGCCCGACCACCATCCCGCGACGGCCTCGACCGCTGCAAAGCCCAGCGTGAGTGCGAGTGCCAGTGGCAGGAAGCGGCTTGCCGAGTGGTCGTGGTGGTGGTGGCCTTGCGGTCCATGGCTGTGACCGTCATGAACGCCGCCATGCTGATGGTGGGCGGGGTGCTCTTCGGGCTCTTGGTCGGGACCGTGCCCGGGGTGGGTAGGCATCGTTGCGCGCTCTCGAGGGAAAACCTGGCCGATTATGCCCCTCCCGCGGCTACGCCGGCATTGCGGGCGGCGGTCGGCACAATAGGTAAAACCATCTAGCCCCCTGCCTCATCTCCCCAATTTCTGTAGGGGTATCGAAAGCCTAGAGTGGCACCCACGCCAATGGCTCGTGGAGTACTGCAATGAACAAGGCTTTCCCGTCCCCCAATCCCGCTGCCTGTGCCGGCCCGGCACCGGTCTCGGTCTCGCGCCGCAACTTCCTGCGCGGCGTGCCCGTCGTCACGGCCGCCGCGGCGATGGCGCCGGCGCCAGCGATCGCCGCCACCGGCAAGCAGCAGTGGGCGATGTTGATCGACGTGCGCAAGTGCATCGGCTGCCAGGCCTGCACGGTGTCCTGCATCCAGGAAAACGCGGTGCCCGAGGGCAGCTTCCGCACCGTGGTGTCGACCTACAGCGTCAAGCTCACCGACAGCGCCCAGCCCGCCGGCACCTACGTGCTGCCGCGCCTGTGCAACCACTGCGACAACCCGCCGTGCATCCCGGTGTGCCCGGTGAGCGCCACCTACAAGCGCGAGGACGGCATCGTCGCGGTCGATGGCGACCGCTGCGTGGGCTGCGCCTACTGCGTGCAGGCCTGCCCCTACGACGCGCGCTTCATCAACCACGAGACCAACAAGGCCGACAAGTGCACCTTCTGCGCCCACCGCGTGGATGCCGGCCTGCTGCCCGCCTGTGTCGAAACCTGCGTCGGCGGCGCGCGCATCTTCGGCGACGTCAACGACGCCGAGGGCGAGCTCGCCCGCCGGCTCAAGGAAGCGCAGCCGCAGCTCAAGGTCCTCAAGCCCGAGCTCGAGACCGCGCCGCGGGTGTTCTACATCGGCCTGGACGAGCGCTTCACCGGCAAGGTCGAGGGCCAGGGCACGCTGTGGAAGCCCCGCAACCTGCCGCACGCCTGAACCGCACGCGAGGAGATCCATCATGAACCCGAACATCGTCGAAACCATCAACGTCGCGCGCGAAGTCGCGTGGCTGCCGTGGGCGGTGCAGTACTTCTTCCTCATCGGCCTGTCCTATGGCGCTTTTCTGCTGTCGCTGCCCGGCATCGTCTTCCGCCGCCCGGGCTGGGCCGGCATCTCGCGCCTGGCGCTGCTCGGCGCGCTGGTGTGCGGCCTGGCCGCGCCGGTGGCGCTGCTCGCCGACCTGCATCAGCCGGGTCGCTTCTGGCACTTCTACGCGTACTTCACGCCGAGCTCGTGGATGTCGTGGGGGGCGTTCTTCATCCCGGTGTATCTGGGCGGGCTGCTGGTGTACGCCTGGCTGGCCCTGCGGCCGGAGCTGGCGCGCCATGCCGCGAGCGGCGGCAAGCTCGCCGGGCTGGCGGGCGTGCTCGCCTACGGCGGCCATGAGAGCCGCGGCGCGCTGAAGGCGGCGGCGCTGCTGGCCTTCGTCGGCGCCGCGCTGGTCGCGCTCTACACCGGCGCCGAGGTTGCTGTGGTGCAGGCGCGTCCACTGTGGAACACGCCGCTGCTGCCGCTGCAGTTCGCCGTCACCGCCTTTGCCGGCGCCGTGGGCCTGGCCCTGCTGTTCAACCGTTTCGGCCCGCGTGACGCGGCCGCGAACCACCGCATGGCCGGCGTGCTGGCCGCGAGCCAGGTGGCGGCGCTGGCGGTGGGGGCGCTGTGGCTGGCGCTGGGCCTGAGCGGGATCTCGCCGGTCCATGCCCAGGCCCTGGCCGAAGTCGGCCCCTCGGCCAACTGGCAGGTCTCCGCGCTGTGGGCGGTGGCCGCCACCGTGCTCACCCTGGTGCTGGCGTGGAAGTGGCCCGGCTCCGGCCTGCTGATCGGCCTGCTGGCGCTGCACTCGGCGTGGATGATGCGCTGGTCCATCTTCATCGGCGGCCAGGAAGTGCCCAAGACCGGCGCCGGCTACTACAGCTATTCGCTCCCGCTCGGCCCCGAGGGCCTGATGGGCATCGTCGGCACCGCCGGGCTGTGGGTCTTCCTCTTCATCCTCATCACCACCTTGCTGCCGCTCGACCGCCTCGCGGCCGGCAACACCGACAAGGCTGCCGCCTGAGCGCGGGCGACCAAGGAGAAACATCATGAAAATCGAACGTCGTGAAATCGTCGCCGCCGGTGGCCTGGCCGCCTTTGCCGCCGGCTTCTCGCAGACCCTGGGCCGCATGGTGTCCAACTTCACCGGTCCTGAGGACAAGAAGATCGCCGAAGGCCGCCACATCCACGGCCGCTCGGCCGAACCGGAATACAGCGTCGATCCGGTGACCGGCGAATTCACCCCCAACCCCAATCAGCAGGTCAGCTACACCGCCTGCCTCGGCTGCACCACGCAGTGTGGCGTGCGCGTGCGGGTGGACAAGACCAGCGGCCAGGTCATCCGCGTGGTCGGCAACCCCTACAGCCCGCTGTCGACCGAGCCCCACCTGCCGATGAAGGTGTCGGTGAAGGAGAGCCTGATCGCCCTGTCGCGCTTCCAGGACCAGGGCCTGGCCGGGCGCTCGACCGCCTGCGGGCGCGGCAATGCGGCGATGGACCAGATGAACTCGCCCTTCCGTGTGCTGACGCCGCTGAAGCGCGTCGGTCCGCGCAACGCAGGCCAGTGGCAGCCGATCTCCTTCGAGCAATTGGTGAAGGAGGTGGTCGAGGGCGGCGACCTGTTCGGCGAGGGCCACGTCGAGGGCCTGGCCGCGCTGCGCGACCTCGAGACCCCGATCGACCCCGAGGCGCCCGAGCTCGGCAAGCGGGTGAATCAGGTGGGCGTGCTCACCAGCGTCAATGACGGCCGCGAAAACTTCAGCCGCCGCTTCTGGAACCAGTCCTTCGGCACGCTCAATCACGTCGGCCACGGCTCGTACTGTGGCGGCGCCTACCGCTCCGGCTCGGGCGCGCTGTTCGGCGATCTCAAGAAGATGCCGCACGCCAAGCCCGATCTGTCGAACGCCGAGTTCGTGCTTTTCATCGGTACCGCGCCGGGCAACGCCGGCAACCCGTTCAAGATCTTCGGTTCCAAGCTCGCCAAGGGCCGCGCCGCGGGGCGGCTGGACTACGTGGTGGTCGATCCGGTGCTGAACAATTCGAACAACCTTGCCGCCGCTGATCATGGGCGCTGGGTGCCGATCCGCCCGGGTTCCGACGGCGCGCTGGTGATGGGCATGATGCGCTGGATGTTCGACAACGATAAGGTCAATGCCGCCTACCTCGCGTGGCCCAACCTCAAGGCCGCGCAAACCGCCGGCGAGCCGTCCTTCACCAACGCCGGCTGGCTGGTGATCGCCGAGGAAGGGCATCCGCGCCAGGGCCGCTTCGTGCGCGGCTCGGACATCGGCATGGAAGTCGCCGCCGAGGACAGGTACAAGGACACCGACCCGTATGTGATCGCCACCGCCAGCGGCGAACTGGTCGCGGCTGAGACCGCAATGGTGCCGGCCGTGCTCGAAGCCACGCGGGTGATCGAGCTCGGCGGCAAGCCGGTGACGGTGAAGACGCCCTTCGAGCTGCTGCGCGAATCTGCGCGCCGCTTCGCGCTGGCGGAGTATTCCGCTGCCTGCGGTATTGCGGAAGCAGTCATCGCCGGGCTGGCCGAGGAGCTCACGCGCCACGGCCGCAAGGCGAGCGCGGTGGCGCATGGCGGCATGATGGCCGGCAACGGCTTCAATAACGCCTATGCGGTGGTCACGCTCAACGCGCTGATCGGCAACCTCAACTGGAAGGGGGGCTTCATCGTCAATGGCGGTGGTTTCAAGGACAACGGCGCCGGCCCGCGCTACGACCTCGCCGGCTTCCCCGGCCAGGTCAAGCCCGCTGGCACGCCGATCGGGCGCAACGTGCCCTACGAGCGCTCGAGCGAGTTCAAGCGCCGCCAGGCCGAGGGCAAGCCCTATCCGGCCACCGACGCCTGGTTCCCCAACGCGCCGGGCCTCGGCACCGAGTGGTTCACCGGCGCGCTGCGCGGCTACCCCTACACGCTCAAGGCGCTGGTGCTGTGGAGCTGCAACCCGCTCTACGGCATCCCCGGCATCCGCCCGCTGATCGAGGACGGCCTCAAGGATCCGAAGAAGCTGCCGCTCATCATCGCGGTCGACCCGCTGATCAACGAGAGCAACGCCTTCGCCGACTACATCGTGCCCGACTCGATCATGTACGAGAGCTGGGGCTTCCCGGCGCCGTGGGCGGGCATCCCGACCAAGGCCACGACCGCGCGCTGGCCGGTGGTCGAGCCCAAGGCCGCGACCACCGCCGATGGCCAGCGCATCGGCATGGAGACCTTCTACATCGCGCTCGCCAAGGCCATGGGCCTGCCCGGCTTCGGCGCCGACGCGATCGCCGACATGGACGGCAAGCGCTACCCGCTCGATCGCGCCGAAGACTGGTATCTGCGCGGCGCGGCCAACATCGCCTTCGCTGGCAAGGCGCCGGTGGGTGACGCCACCGACGAGGATATGGCACTCACCGGGGTCGAGCGCATCCGTCCGCTGATGGAGGCTACGCTGAAGCCCGAGGAGTGGCGCAAGGCGGCGATGATCTTCACCCGCGGCGGGCGCTACCAGGGCGCTGGCGAGGCGCAGGATGCCGAGCACCCCGAGTGGCAGACCAACCGCTTCAACAAGCCGCTGTGGGTGTGGAACGAGCTCATCGGCACCGCGCGCAACACCATGACCGGCCAGCGCAGCAGCGGCTGCGCGACCTGGATGCCGCCATCCTTCTTCGACGGCACGCCGATGCGCGAGATCCACACCGAAGCCGATTGGCCGCTGCAGGTGGTGAGCTACAAGTCTGCGCTGCAGAACTCCTACAGCATCGCCACCCGCATCACCGGCCTGCATCCGGACAACCCGGTGATCGTGCATCCGGCCGACGCCGGAAAGCTCGGTCTTGCCACCGGCGACAGCGCGCGCATCCGCACCCCGGGCGGCGCGGCCGAGTGCACCGTGATCGTGCATGAGGGCGTGATGCAGGGCGTGATGGCGATCGAGCACGGCTACGGCCACCGCGAGCTGGGCGCGCGTGCGCACCGCCTCGGCGATCAGATGCAGCCCGATCGCCCCGACCTGCGCGCCGGCATCAACCTCAACGACCTCGGCCTCACCGACCCGACCCGTGGCGACAAGGTCATCTGGGTCGATTCGGTGTCCGGGACCGCAGTGCGCCAGGGCCTGCCGGCGCGGCTCGAGCGGGTGTGAGCGCCTTCAGTCCAGCGCCGCCGGGTTCGCGCGCAGCATCAGGCGCGCGAGCTCGGCGGCGCTGCCGACCCCGGTCTTCTCCATGACGTGATGACGGTGCACATGCACTGTCTTTTCGCTGATGTCGAGTTCACGTCCGACCAGCTTGTTGGGCAAGCCCAGCGCGACCAATCGCGCCACTTCCATTTCACGTGGTGAAAGGCGTTCGAGCAGGGACTTCGCCTCCTCTGCGCGTGCCATCTGCTCGCGCGCCTCGCAGCCGAGCTTGACCGCGCGCCCGACGGCGTCGATCAGCGCCTGATCCTTGAACGGTTTCTCCAGGAAGTCGCAGGCGCCGTTCTTCATCGCCTGCACCGCCAGCTCGACGTCGCCATGGCCGGTGATGAACACGATCGGTGCCTGCCAGCCGCGCTGGCGCAGCTGCTGCTGCAGTTCCAGCCCGCTCATCATCGGCATGCGGATGTCGAGCACCAGGCAGGCGGTGGCGCCGGGCTCGGGCGTGGCGGCGAGAAAGTCCTCTGCCGACGCATGGCTGGCTACGGTCCAGCCCATGGACTCGAGCAGGAACACCAGCGAGCGGCGAAAAGCGGCGTCGTCGTCGATGACGTGGATCAGGAGGTCTTCGGGTACGGTCATGGTCGGATCTTATGCGCTGGGGGCCTCGATGGACGCCGCTCCATGCGCGGACGGGGAGAGCGGAAGGCTGAGGATGAAGGTCGCGCCGACGGCGCCCAGGGCCGTGTCCGCGGATGCGTTGGCAGGGTCGTGCGGGGGGGCGTCGGGCGCGGTGTCTGTCGCGGTGTCGCTGGTCGCCACCGCGAGCCGCCCGCCGTGCGCCTCGGCGATGCTGCGGCAGATCGACAGGCCCAGTCCCAGACCGTCGGCCTTGGTGGTGAAGAAGGATTCGAACAGCTGCGCGCGCGCAGTCTCGTCCAGCCCGCTGCCGTAGTCGCGCACCCGGATGTGCAGGCTGCCCGCAGCCGTCTCGAGCCGGATGTCGATGCGCTGGCGCTCGGCCGGCAGCCCGCGGCTGGCGTCCCAGGCGTTCTTGAGCAGGTTGAGCAGCACCTGCTGGATCTGCAGGCGATCCACCTCGATGTGCAGGCCGGGTGGCAGGGCGTCGTCGACCGCGACCGGCGGCGCGTGCGCGAGCATGCCACGGAAAAGGGTGACGGCCTCGTCGACCAGCTCGCGCGGGGCCACCTCCTCGCGGCTTGCGGTGCGCTTGCGTGCGAAGGTGCGGATGCGGCCGAGGATGCCGGCGGCGCGCTCGGCCTGGCCGGCGATCTCGCCCGCGGCCTCGCGCACCGCGGCTTCGGTCAGGCGCTGGTTGTCGGCGCGGCGCACCAGGCTGTTGGCGTAGTTGGCGATCGCGGCCAGCGGCTGGTTGAGTTCGTGCGCGAGCGTGCCCGAGAGCTCGCCCAACACCGAGAGGCGCGACAGGTGTTCGGCCTGCTCCTGTGCGCCGCGCATGCGCGCTTCCATCGCCTCGCGTGCAGCGAGTGCATCGCGCAGTGCGGCGGTACGTGTCTGGACGAGATATTCGACCCGCACCGTGTACAGAATCCAGCCCAGGATCAGCAGCGCGAAACCGCCCACCCAGGGCCAGTAGCGTTCGGCCAGCACCATCAGCGTGGGCGCGCGAAGGTAGGCGTAGGGGCCGATCTCGAGGCGGCGAAAGAGCGCGTGTACCGACTGGTAATCGGCCGGTACCGACCAGGCGAGGCCGTCTCGCTCGGCGCGCATGCCCAGCAGCGCAATGGCGACCGTGCGCGACAGCTCGGGCGGGGTATGGCGCAGCGCGGCGAGCGGCCAGTCTGGGTAGAGCGGCGTCGAGGTCGCACACGGGAAGCCCGCTTCGTCGCGCGGTGAGAGCACGCGGAAGCGCGCTGCCCAGTCGGGGTGCTGCTCCAGCAGGCAGCTTCGCAGTACGCCTGCATCCGCCAGGCCGGCGTCGATCGCGTCGACCACGCCGCCCATCGGGAAGCCGACTTCATGCAGTGCGGCCAGATCCACTTCGGGTTCGATGCCGAGCGCATCGAGCTCGCCCCATACCAGCTGATATCCACCGAAGCCGCCGCGTCCGACGATTGCGAGCCGGCGCCCGCGCAGATCCTCCAGGCCTTGCAGCGTGCTGGCTTGGGGCACGATCACCGCCGAGCCGAGCGCGCGCTGCGGCGGGCGCTCGCCGCCGACGTCCAGGGTGAGGATGCGGCTTGCCCCGAGCGAGGCCTCTAGTTCGACGTAGTGGCCCGGGTTCGTGATGACGAAGTCGAGCTCGCCCCGCTGCGCGGCTTCGCGCAGTCCCGCGTGGTCGAGCTGGTGCAACTCGGGCGTGAAGCCCGGCAAGGTCGCTTGCAGCCGGCGCAGGACCGGCGTCCATTCTTCCACTGCCGCGTCCGCCCCCAGGAAGGCCAGGACGCCGACGCGCACCGGTTTGCCCGGGGAGGTGGCGCTGGAAAGTGCGCTTGCAGCAAGCGCCAGCGCGGCGAGGAAGAAACGGATCAGTGGCGGCATCCGCACAAAATTCGCCCTTTATGGCGTGCGCGTCAAGCTCGGGCGCAAGGGCTCGGATGCTGCTGCGCCGGGAGGTGTGCGCCCGTCTTGGTGTTTTGGGCGCGGGCCTCCGGGCCTGGGCTTAGCGCTGCAACAGCTCGGAGAACCCCTCGACCGCGCTCACCACCTCCATCGCGCCCTTGCGGATGCCGGCGATGACGTCGCCGGCCTCGCCGGCCAGGCCGGCGCTCGAGGTGGCGCTCGCGTGCATCTCGTTGACACGGCTGATCGCCTGCCGGGTTCCATCCTGCACCATGGTGATCATGCCGGTGATCTCGGTGGTCGCGCTCGAGGTGCGCTCGGCGAGCTTGCGCACTTCGTCGGCGACCACGGCGAAGCCCCGCCCGTGCTCGCCGGCGCGGGCAGCCTCGATTGCGGCGTTCAGCGCGAGCAGGTTGGTCTGGTCGGCGATCTCGCGGATGGTGTTGACGATGGAGGTGATCTGGGCGGTCTCCTCTCCGAGCTCGCCGATGGTCCGCGCTGCCCCCTCGGCGCTGGTGGCGATGGTGCTCATCTGTGCGGTGGCGCGGGTGATGACGTTTGCGCCGCTGTCGGCGAGGTGGGCACTCTCGCGAGCGATTCGCAGCGCCTCGGTGGCCTTGTTCACTTCCTCCTCCAGCGCTTCGATGCGGGCGGTGATGTCGGAAGCGAGCTTGATGACCTTGCAGGGTTTGCCGTCGGCGCCGACCACCGGGTTGTAGTTCGCCTCGAGCCATACGTTCCGGCCGCCGTGGGCGATGCGCTGGAAGCGGCCGGCGGCGTAGTGCCCCTGGCGCAAACGTTCCCAGAAGCGGGCGTAGTCGGGCGAGTCCACGTGCTCGGCGGTGCAGAAGATGCGGTGATGGCGGCCGACGACCTCCTTGCGCGCGTAGCCCATCACGCGCAGGAAGTTCTCGTTGGCGCCGAGGATGTTGCCTTCCAGGTCGAACTCGATCATGGCCATCGAGCGCTCGATGGCGTCGAGGATGGCGCGTCGTTCGGCGCCTTCCTGCACCCGGGTGGTGACGTCGGTGGCGAGCTTGACGACGCTCACGACCTCGCGCTGCGGCCCGAGCACAGGGTTGTAGGTGGCTTCCAGCCAGACCGGGTTGCCTGCGGCGTCCTGGCGCAGGAAGCGGCCGTACACCGGCTCGCCGTTGCGCAGCCTTCGCCAGTGCTCGGCATACTCCGGTGCGGACGCTACGGCCTGGCTGCAGAACAGGCGGTGGTGCTGGCCGATGACCTGCTCGCGGCGATACTTCATCGCGGCGAGGAAGGGGTCGTTGACTGCGGTCACGATTCCATCGGGCGAGAACTCGATGCGCGCAGTCGAGCGGTCGATTGCGTCGATGAGCGCCTGCTGGTGCACGATCCGAGCAGCCTGCTCGTCGACGGTCTTCTTCAGTTTGCTGTTGAACATTCGGGGTGCCGTGGAAGGGTCTGCGTCGGGAGGGGGGGCGAGCATGAATGTACGTCGATATTCTTATCGGCCTGTGGAAGGGTATCTTTAACGCGGCATGAAAGCGTGGGGGAGTGAGCGGTGGCGATGAGGCTGTTGAGCTGGAACATACAGTGGGGCAGGGGGGCCGATGGGCGGGTGGACCTCGCGCGCACCGCAGCGGCGATCCGCGCGGCGGGCGCCTTCGACGTGATCTGCCTGCAGGAGGTGGCGAGCAATTTTCCGGGGCTGGCGGGCGGTGCGCGCGAGGATGCGCCGGCGCTGCTTGCCGCGGCCTTTCCCGAGTACGAGCCGGTGTACGGGGCGGGGATCGATCTGCCGGATGGCGAGGGGGGGCGTGCACGCTTCGGCAATCTGCTGCTGTCACGCCTGCCCGTGGGACAGATCTTCCGGCATCTGCTGCCCTCACCGGCTGATCCGGAGTACCCGGCCATGCAGCGGGTTTGCGTGGAGGCGGTGGTGCAGGCGCCCTGGGGGCCACTACGCGTGCTGACCACGCACCTCGAGTATTACTCGACCACGCAGCGGCGTGCGCAGGTCGAAGCCTTGCGCGCCCTGCAGGCCGAAGCCGCTGACCTGGCCGCGCGCCCGCCCGCGGTGAAGGAATCGAATCCCTCGTTCGCGGCACCGCCCCGGCCGGCGGCCGCCGTGCTGTGCGGGGACTTCAACTGCGAGCCGGGTTCGGTGGAGCATCGGGCACTGCAGGCGCCGCTGGCGAGCCCGGAATGGGGCGGCACGCGTGCAAGCTGGCTGGATGCCTGGCCGCTCGTCCATGGCCGGACGCGCCATGCGCCCACGGTGGGCCTGCATGGCGCGGAATGGCCCGATCGCGCCTACTGCTGCGACTTCTTCTTCGTCACCACGGACCTCGCTGCTCGCGTGCGTGCGCTCGCGGTGGTGGCCGGGACGGCGGCTTCGGACCACCAGCCGGTGATGCTGACGCTGGACGATCAGCCCGCCAGCAGGGCCTGAACCACGGCGGCGGGATCCTCTTCGAGCATGCCGTGCCCGCATCCCGGCAGCACCACCAGGTGCGCGTCGCCGGTCGCTTGCAGGGCCTCGAGGAGGGGCGCGACTGCCTTCACCGGCGTCATGCGATCGACTTCTCCGCACACCAGCAGGCTGCGGCCGACGCGCCGTCGCGCCGCAGCAAGGCCGTCCTGCCAGGCGTCGCACGCCCCGAGGTCGGAGGCGAGCACGGCCGCACCGTTGCGCTGCAGGCGCGCCAGGTTTGCGGTTTCCAGCGCTTGGCGCCGGGCGTCGCCGATCCGTTCGGCGGGGGCGAAGGAGAACTTGTTGATCAGCGCGTGGGCTTGCGGCGGGTCATTGCGTGCCGCATCGAGCACGAAGGGCGCGACCGGCATTGGCGCCAGGCTACCGATCAAAATCAGGTGGCCGACCCGGTCCGGGGCGGCGTCGGCCGCTGCGAGTGCGACCAGCGAGCCCATGCTGTGCCCGCCCAGGTCGAAAACATTCAGTCCGAGAGCATCGGCAAAGGCGAGCACCCAGTCTGCCATGGCGTCGATGCTCGGGCACGCATCGCCCCCGGAGTCGCCGTGGGCAGGCAGGTCGGGGGTGATCACGCGTCTGCCCGCCTGGGCCAGGCGCTCGGCGACGTCCTGCCAGATGCCGCGATCGTGGCCCGCGCCGTGGAGGAGGAGGAGCGGGTGGGCTGCGTTCGGCCCGAACGCGTCGTAGGCGACCGGGTGGTCGCGCACGGTGAGGGTGTGCATGCTTGGAGTCTCCGGGGGAATTCAGGTGGCGAGCAGGCGGGCCAGCGCTTCGGATTCGAGCGGGCGGTTGAAGTAATAGCCCTGCAGGAGGTCGCATCCAGCGTCCTTCAGGAATCGGGCCTGTTCTGCCGTTTCGACGCCCTCCGCGACGGTCTGCAACCGCAGGCTGCGTGCCAGGGCGATGATGCCACGGACGATCGCGGCGCTGTCCCCGTCCTGCGCGGCGTCGTGCACGAAGCTGCGGTCGATCTTCAGCTGATCGAGCGGGAAGCGGCGCAGGTAGGCCAGCGAGGAGTGGCCGGTGCCGAAGTCGTCCACCGAGATGCCCACCCCGAGCGCCTTGAGGCCCGAGAGGATCTGTGCGGCTTGGGCGGCATTGCACATGACCATGCTCTCTGTGATCTCCAGCTTCAGCAGGCGTGCGGGGAGGCCTGTTTCGGCGAGACAGTCGTGGATGTGCTCGGTGAGTCCGGTGTCGTTGAACTGGCGGGCAGAGAGGTTGACCGCGACCTGCATCTCCCGTCCCATGTCGATCCAGCGGCGCGCCTCACGGCAGGCGGCGAGCATGACCCAGCGGCCGACTGCGAGGATGAGTCCGGTCTCCTCCGCGAGCGGGATGAAGTTTCCGGGGGGGATCAACCCACCGTCCGCAGCACGCATGCGAACCAGCGCTTCGGCCGCGAACAAGCGGCCCGATTGCGCCTCGTACAGCGGCTGGAAATGCAGCACGAGCTCGTTCTGCGCGATCGCGCGCCGGAGTCGAGCCTCCATCTCGAGTTTGGTGACCGCTTCCGCGTTCATGTCCGAGGTGTAGAAGCGGAAGGTGTTGCGTCCGGCGTCCTTGGCGCGATACATCGCCGCATCGGCGTCGCGAAGCAGCGCGTCGAAGTCGTCATCATCCTGCGGGAAGACGCTGGCACCGATGCTGGCCGAGATCTCGACCTCGCGGCCGTGCGCGACGATCGGCGTGCGCACCGCACGCAGGATCCGTGCTGCCACCAGGGCTGCCGTCTGGGGGCTGGCGAGGTCGGCGAGCATGACGACGAATTCGTCGCCGCCCAGGCGGGCGACGGTGTCGTGGGCGTCCACGCAGCCACGGATGCGGCGGGCGATCTCCTTCAGCATCTGGTCGCCTGCGTCATGACCGAGACCGTCGTTGATGCGCTTGAAATTGTCGAGGTCGATCAGCAGCAGGGCCAGCGCCCGCCCGTCCTGGCGCGCGAAGGCGATCGCCTGGTTGCTGCGGTCGCGCAGCAGGTTGCGGCTGGCGAGGCCGGTCACGGGGTCTTCGTTGTTCTGGCGCTCGAGCGCTTCCTCGTAGGCAATGCGCTCGGTGATGTCGTTGATGACGCCAACGCAGTGCGTCGCCCGGCCGGCCGCATCGTACACCGGGGCAACGCTGAGCTCGTTCCAGAACAGGCTGCCGTCCTTGCGGTAGTTGCGCAGCACGACCTCGACCTCGCGCCCCGACTTGATCGCCATGCGGAGCTCTGTAAGGCCGCGTTGTCCGGTGTCGCTGGCCGCGAGGAAGCGGGGGTTACGCCCGAGCGCTTCGGATGCACTGTACCCGGTGATGCGCTCGAAGGCGCGGTTCACATGAATGAGCGGGTTGTCCGGCTGGCGCGGGTCAGTGATCATGATGCCGTTGGCCGAGGCCTCGACTGCCCTGCCCAGCAGATGGGCGGTTTCTTCTGCGCGTTGGCTGCGTGCATCGCGTTCGAAGTTCTCCAGCGCGAAGGCAATGTCCGATGCCATCTCGGTGACGAGTTCGGTCATGGCGTCGTCGAAGAACCCGGCTTCTCGGGCGAACAGGGTGAAGCAGCCGTTCACCGACCCGTCCAGCTGCAACGGGACGGCGACCGCGGCCTCGACCCCTGCCTGCGCAAACGCTTCATGCAGGTGCACCAGTGCAGCGTCAGCCTGAAGGCGGTTGCAGAGATAGGTGCGTCCGGAGGCGGTTGCGATCTCCGCAGGAGTGCGCGGGGGCGGCTGCGTGGTCAGTGGCGCGAGGTGCTCGAGCCAGGGCAGGGGTGCGCCATGGTTCGCGGCCACGCGGAGTTCTTCGCTGCCGGGGGAGAGGAGGCCGATCCATGCTGCCGCCAGTCCGCCCCGTTCGACGGCGATCCGGCAGGTCGCCTGCAGCAGGTCGGCAGCATCGGCAGCGTGGACGATGGTGTGGTTGGTCGCGCTGAGCGCCGCATACAGGCGGTTCAGGCGTTCGAGACGGCACTCGGCCTGCTGCAGCTCGGCCACCCGGGCCTCGAGCTGTGCGCTGCGCTGTTCGAGCTTGCCGATCAGAACCTGGTTGTATTCCTTGAGCACGACGCTTTCATCGGTACGCGGCTTGGCTGCAGGCTGTTTGTCGGCTGCCGTGGCAGCGAGGACGTTCTCCACCGCGTGCATGAAGACGTCGGGTTCTGCAGGCTTGACGATGAAGGCGTCGGCGCCCAGGTCGAGTGCGAGCCGCTCATCGCGCGGTTCGGTGTAGGTTGCGGTGTAGACGACGAAGGGGATTGGTGCGAGGCTGGGGTCCGCTTTCCACTCGCGGAGCAGAGTATAGCCGTCCATGGCCGGCATCAGCAGATCACTGATGACCAGATCGGGTCGGTGTGTCCGGGCCGAGGCCAGCGCTGCAATGCCGTTGTCGGCCTCTTCCACTGTGAAGCCGTGCCCCTGAAGCAGTGCGCGCAACAGGTACCGGTTGTCGGTGCGGTCGTCGACGATCAGGATCTTCCTCATGCGTCGGTCTCCACGTGGTAACGCTCCACCTCTTCGGCGAAGTGTTCGGGGTCGATGGGTTTCTCGATGTAGCCCGTGCAGCCTGCGGCGAGGCATTGCTCGCGGTCGCCGGGCATGGCGTAGGAAGTCACCGCGATGATCGGAACTTCTGCGAGGCTGGGGTTTGCGCGCAGCCTGCGCGCGACTTCGTAGCCATCCATCCCGGGCAACTGGATGTCGAGCAGGATCACGGCCGGCGCGACGTCGGCAGCGACACGCAGGCCGTCGGGGCCGTCCTCGGCCTCGATCACCTCCCATCCGCGAGCGCGGAGGAGGAAGCAGGCGAGGTAGCGGTTGTGAGGGTTGTCCTCGATCAGCAGGATGCTCCGGTTCATGACTCTCTCCCGTGTGATACCGCGGCCGTGTCGAGCGGTAACGTGAGGGTGAATCGGCTGCCGTGGCCCCATTCGCTTTCGACGGTGATGTCTCCGCCCATGAGCGTTGCCAGCCGCTTGCAGATTGCCAGCCCCAGGCCCGTGCCCTCGTGCTGGCGCGAGAGCGCGCTGTCGATCTGACGGAAGGGCTGGAAGAGCAGTGGCATATCCTCGGCGCGGATTCCCATCCCCGTGTCGCGTACGGTCAGTTTCGCTACGGTGGGACCAGCGCCGGCCACGATGTGCTCGTCCCCGGCCGAAGGCGCCGGATACTCGAGCTGGAGGGTGGCGCGACCGTGCTCGGTGAACTTGATCGCGTTGGTCAGCAGATTGAGCAGGATCTGTTCGACGCGTCGCGCGTCTCCGGTCATGACGCAGGGGACGGGCGGCTTGTCGAGTTCGAGCGTGAGGCCCTTGCGTTCCGCAAGAGGACGAACGATGCCGGCCACCTTCTCGGCCGAAGCGGCAAGATCGAAGGGCGCGTGGGCGATACGCAATTCGCCCGCCTCGATCTTCGAGATGTCGAGGACGTCGTTGATCAGCGCCAGCAGGTGGCGGGCGCTGTCCCGGACCATTCCGAGCTGGTGGGCCTGTTCGTTGCTCAGGGGGCCGGCGAGCCCCTGCAGCAGGATGCCGGTGAAGCCGATGATGGAGTTGAGCGGTGTGCGCAGCTCGTGGCTCATGGTGGCGAGGAAGGCCGATTTCAGGCGGTCGGCGGACTCGGCGGCGTGCTTGGCGGTGAGCAGTTCGCGGTTGGTGTCGGCGAGCTCGGCGGTGCGCTCGGCGACGCGCTGCTCGAGCCCGTGGGCAAGGCGCGTGATCTCCTCGTTGCGTTGCGTGATCTCGCGCGTCTTCACGCGGACTTGCCGCCGCAGCATCCACACCCACAGGGCGCTTGCGATGAGCAGCCCGATCACCAGCATGGCTACTTTGACAACCCAGGCCGGAAGGGCAGTCTTCGGGCTCTCCGCCTGCACGGTCCAGCGGGCGTGGGACTGGAAGAATACCGAGTTGGGGTCGGCTTTCATCGCAAGCAGATGACGGTCGATTGTGGCCAGCAGGGAGGGGTCAGCGCCCCTCTTCATCGCGTAGAACAGGCGGGAGGGACTGAAGATGATTGCCGTGTCGACCAGACCGAACTGCGCGGCATGACGAATGCCGAAGAAGCGGTTCGTTACCGCCGCATCCGATTCCCCCGCGGCGACCGCGGCGAAGGCCTCTGCATAGCTGGGATAGGCACGCAGCGTTGCGCTCAGGCTGAACGTGGCCAGCAACTGCTGCAGTTGATCCTGTTGCACCGACCCTTCCAGCACGGCGATGCGTTTCTGCGCAAGGTCCGGCAGCGCGCGTACGCCTGCGCCCGGCAGGGTATAGATCTGATTCCAGCTCGACAGCACCGGCTCATCATGAAACAGGAATCGCATCTCGCGCTCGGCGTCGCGCGCGACGTCCGGCATCAGGTCGATCTCACCCGCTTCGAGCCGGGCCAGGCCTTCTCCCCATGATCCGGGTAGGTACTCGATCTGCCAGCCTTCACGCGCGGCGATGGCCTCGAGGATGTCGATGAAGATCCCTTCGCCGCGCCCCTCGGCGGTGATGCCAACCTTGGGACTGTTCTGGTAGAGACCCACGCGCACCGTCTGGCTTGCGTGCGCACTGCCGGTAAGGGTGGCCACACAGGCGATGAGCACCAGCAGCACCGTGTGGACGAAACCTGCTTGCCCGCGGTACGGATCGGGTGTGCTGATTTGCTGGACTGCGGGCGGAATGGCCATTGTCCTGGTCTCGGAGACATGGAACTGCTCGCCGGCACCGACAGCCCGGGAGCAGCTTACGCGTTGAGAATGGTACCCATTTTGAGCGCTGAGTTTGTGTGTGAATCGTCACGGACGATGTTTGATGGGGGCTTGCCCTGGCGTCCAAGCGCCTGTCTCAATGCGCGACGATCGTGCCATCGGAACCCGGCAGGGGGAAGCATGCATCAAGCGTATTCGTCGGGGTCGAGCATGTGCTCGATCGCAGCGATGCGGTCTTTCAGTGCGAGCTTGCGTTTCTTGAAGCGCCGCAGCATGAGCTCGTCTTCGGGCGGCTGCTGCGCGAAGCGGGCGATTGCGTCGTCGAGGTCGCGGTGCTCGAGGCGAAGCTCCTCGAGTCGCGTGCGAAGGCTGGTGACCTCGTCGAATTGCTGGTTTGTCATGAATGCGCTCCCCCGATGTTTCGCGCGGCATGCTGAAGGGCGCACCCGCACCGTATTTTTTCCCAATGGTATGCGGCCCGGCCTGGGCTGACAATGCGTCGGGGATGGTTGCTGCGGGGCGGCGGGCGGCAGGTGGGTTGGCGCTAGTGCGATCCAGTCCGTACCATCCGCACTTTGGTGATCGAAGCGGGCTGAAGATGAACAAGGCCTTTGTGAAGGAGCCCGACGGGGACGAGGACGAAGAGGCGCTCGCACCGGGCTTGCGCCTGCCCGCCGGCAGCAAGAACTACATGACTCGCCGCGGCTATGACGCGCTGCGTGCCGAACTCGATCAGCTCGTGCGTTTCGAGCGCCCCAAGCTGGTCGAGACCGTGGCCTGGGCCGCGGGCAACGGGGACCGCTCGGAGAACGGGGATTACATCTACGGCAAGAAGCGGCTGCGCGAGATCGACCGCCGCATCCGCTTCCTGATCAAACGCATCGAAAACGCCGAGGTGGTCGATCCCGAGCGCCAGCAAGGCCTGGAGCAGGTGTTCTTCGGTGCCACGGTGCGCTTCTGCGACCTCGAAACCGGAGAGGAACAGACCCTGCAGATCGTGGGGGTCGATGAGGCCGACGCCTCGCAGGGGCGTATCAGCTGGATCTCTCCGCTCGCGCGTGCGGTGCTGAAGTCCAGGGCGGGGGAGGTCGTGCGCTTTCAGAGTCCGGCCGGGCCGCGTGAACTCGAGATCGTGGACATCGCCTACGTCTGAAATGCGAGCGGGATGACCACCTGCGCCTTTTATGGAGGTTTTCGCGACGGCCGTGAAGTAAATGGCTCAAGTCAGGACGATTTTCACCGATACCGGGCACAGGGGAGGTCGCCGCGCTCTGGGGTTTGGGTCGGCGTCGTTACAAGACAGGGACAAGAATCATGAGCCTTAAATCAATGTCGATCGTGCAGCGTATTTCGCTCATGGTCGTGGTCGCGATGGCCGGCCTGGCGCTGCTCACCGCGGTGGCCGTGCGCGATGAGTACCGGCAGATGGCCGAGGGCTACGAGCGCAACATCAAGAACCAGGTGGAGGTGGCGCATGGCCTGATCGCGCACTTCCACGCCCTGGAGCGCAACGGGGCGATGAGCCGCGCGAGCGCACAGGAAGCGGCCAAGGCCGCACTGCGCGCGTTGCGCTATCAGGGTAACGAGTATTTCTGGGTGAATGACAGCGGGCCGGTGATCGTGATGCACCCGATCCGCCCCGAGCTCGAGGGCAGGAATCTGTCGGAGAATCGCGATCCACAGGGCAAATACCTGTTCCGCGAGTTCGTGCGCGTCGCACACGCCGATGGCGCGGGCTTCGTCGATTACCTGTGGCCACGTCCGGGGTCCGACATGCCGCAGCCGAAGTTGTCCTACGTGAAGATGTTCGCCGAGTGGGACTGGATCGTGGGAACCGGCGTGTATGTGGACGACATCGACGCCTCGATGCGCGATGCGGCGATGAGGCTCGGCGCATTCGTGCTCGCCGTGGTCGTGATTCTGGGCTTGATCTCCTGGTGGGTGGTCCGCGGCGTGGTCTCCGCGCTCGGTGGAGAGCCGGTCTATGCGAACGAGATCATGCGCCGCGCGGCGGATGGGCATCTGGATGTCGAGGTCCGGAACCGGGCGGGGGGCGAAAGCCTGCTCGGCACGCTATCGAACATGCTCGGTCAGCTGCGCTCCATGGTCGGCGAGATCGGCCAGAGCTCAGGGCAGCTGACCCGAACTGCGCAGGATATCTCTCAGGCCTCACGGGTGGTTTCCAGGGCATCGGCCGCGCAGACCGATGCAACCGCCTCCATCGCGGCGGCCGTCGAGCAGATGACGGTGAGCGTGGAGCACATCTCCGATGGTGCCCGCCATGCCGAGGAGAACTCCGCGGCCACGTCCGAGCTTGCACAGGAGGGCGCGGGGCGGGCGGAACGCGTCGTGACGGAGATGCGCTCGATCGCTGCCAAGGTGGGCGCTGCGGCCGAAAAGATCCAGCACCTGGTTGCACGTGCCGATGAGGTGGGTTCGATCGCGAACGTGATCAAGGAGATCGCGGGG
Organism: Thauera sp. ZXT1-4; assembly: GCF_052598215.2. Classification (NCBI taxonomy): domain Bacteria; kingdom Pseudomonadati; phylum Pseudomonadota; class Betaproteobacteria; order Rhodocyclales; family Zoogloeaceae; genus Thauera; species Thauera sp. ZXT1-4. The sequence goes on from NZ_JBQWSN020000008.1 coordinate 94,992, forward strand.
CAGACCAACCTGCTCGCGCTCAATGCTGCGATCGAGGCCGCACGGGCCGGTGAGCAGGGACGTGGCTTTGCGGTGGTCGCGGATGAGGTGCGCGGTCTGGCTGAGCGCACGGCCTCTGCCACGGTGCAGATCGAGAAGGTGATCGAAGGCATCCAGACGGAGACCCGTGGCACGGTGGCAGCGATGGCCGAGGTTTCGGCGCAGGTGGAAGGCGGGGTTGCGCTGGTCGATGAGACCACCGAGTCGCTGCACCAGATCCGCTCGGGCGCCGGCGAGGCGCTGGAGAAGATCCGCGGCGTGGCGTTTGCCACCCGGGAGCAGAGCTCCGCGGCGACGGAGATCGCCCAGCAGGTCGAGAAGATCACCTCGATGGCGGAGAACACCTCCACCGAGATGGTCGAGATGGCGCAGCTCGCCGAACGCATGGAGCAGCTTGCCGGCGACCTCAACCAGCTCGTCGGTCGCTTCCGCTGTTGAGGACTGGCTCGCATGCGCGGGCCGGTACTTGAAAGCGCGGGCACACGCCCCCATCTGCGGCTCCGTCCTGATCAAACAGACGGAGCCGCAGTCACATGTCCGAAGTGCAGAACCCGAACAATGCATCGTCCCAGACCCTGAACTTCCAGGCCGAGGTGAAGCAACTGCTTCACCTGATGATTCACTCGCTGTACTCCAACCGCGAGATCTTCCTGCGCGAGCTCGTGTCCAACGCCTCCGACGCCTGCGACAAGCTGCGCTTCGAGGCGCTCGACAACGGCGCGCTCTATGAAGACGACGCTGAGCTGAAGATCCGCATCGGCTTTGACGCCGACGCCAAGACCATCACCATCGCCGACAACGGCATCGGCATGAGCCGCGACGAGGCCATCGCCCACCTGGGCACCATCGCCAAGTCCGGTACGCGCGAGTTCTTCGGCCAGCTCACGGGCGACCAGAAGAAGGATGCCAACCTCATCGGCCAGTTCGGCGTCGGCTTCTACTCCGCCTTCCTCGTCGCCGATCGCGTCACCGTGCTCACCCGCCGCGCCGGTCAGGCTGCCGGCGAGGGCGTGAAGTGGGAGTGCTCGATGGCCGGCGACGAAGCTGGCGCCTACACTGTGGCGCAGGTCGACAAGGCCAGCCGCGGCACCGAGATCACCCTGCATCTGCGCGAAGGCCAGGAAGACCTGCTGTCATCGTGGAAGCTCAAGAGCCTGATCCGCAAGTACTCCGATCACATCGTGCAGCCGATCGTGATGAAGAAGGAGGAATGGAGCGAGGAGCAGAAGGCGCAGGTGTTGACCGACGAGGACGAGACGGTCAACCAGGCCAACGCGCTGTGGACACGCGCCAAGAACGACATCAAGGACGACGAGTACACGGGCTTTTACAAGCACGTTGCGCACGACTTCGAGGACCCGCTGGCGTGGACCCACTCGCGCGTCGAAGGCCGCCACGAATACACCAACCTGCTCTACATCCCGAAGAACGCGCCCTTCGACCTGTGGGACCGCAGCGCCAAGCACGGCATCAAGCTGTATGTGAAGCGCGTGTTCATCATGGACGACGCCGAGAAGCTGATGCCGACCTACCTGCGCTTCGTGCGCGGCGTGGTCGATTCGGCCGACCTGCCGCTCAACGTGTCGCGCGAGATCCTGCAGGAGTCCAAGGACATCGACACCATCCGCGCCGGCTGCACGAAGAAGGTGCTGACCCTGCTCGAGAGCCTGGCCAACAGCGACGAGGCCGCGGACAAGGAGAAGTACACTGCGTTCTGGAAGGCATTCGGCAAGGTGCTCAAGGAAGGAGTGGGCGAGGACTTCGCCAACAAGGAGAAGATCGCTGGCCTGCTGCGCTTCGCCTCGACCCAACTCGACACGCCGGATGAGGTCGTCTCACTCGCCGACTATATCGGCCGCATGAAGGAAGGCCAGGACAAGATCTACTTTGTCACCGCCGAGACCTTCAACGCAGCGAAGAACAGCCCGCATCTCGAGGTCTTCCGCAAGAAGGGCATCGAGGTGCTGCTGCTGTCCGACCGTGTCGATGAGTGGGTGACCGGCAACCTCACCGAGTTCGACGGCAAGCCGCTGGTCTCTGTCGCCAAGGGCGGCCTGGACCTGGGTGCGCTTGAGGACGAGGCCGAGAAGAAGGAAGCCGAGAAGGCTGCCGACGAGTACAAGGAACTGCTCGACAAGATGAAGGCGAGCCTGGGCGAACGCGTCAAGGATGTGAAAGTGACCCTGCGCCTGACCGATTCGCCTGCCTGCCTGGTGGCCGACGAGCACGACCTGGGCATGAATCTGGCGCGCATCCTCAAGGCCGCGGGCCAGAGCGCACCGGATTCGAAGCCTATCCTCGAGGTCAATCCCAGCCATCCGGCGGTGCTGCGCCTGAAGTACGAGGACAAGCACTTCGACGACTGGGCGGCGGTGCTGTTCGATCAGGCGCTGCTGGCCGAGGGCGGTACGCTCGATGACCCGGCGACGTTTGTGAAGCGCATCAACCAGCTGATGATGGCGATGAGCGGCAACTGAGTCGGCCTCTCCAGCGCGAGGGGAAAAAAAGGGGCGGCGCGCCCGAAGGTGGCCGCCCTTGTGCATTCAGGTGGTGGCGTCGGGCCGGCCGCCGGGCGCTGGCGCATCGGGCGCAAGGGGGGCATCGGGTGTCGCTGCCACCGCGCTCGGCGCGTCGGGGACAGGCGTCTCCTCGGCAGGCAGTGCAGTTTCTGTCACAGTGCTCGGCTCGGGCGCCGTGCCTGACTCGATGGAAACCGGCTCCGGCGTCGACTTGGCCGCTGCGGCTGCGCCATCCTGCCCGGTGGCTGCCGCGGCGCTGCTCTGCGCGGCTTGTCCTGCAGCGGCGGCTTCCACCTGCCGGTGCGCCTTGCGCAGCCATGCGTGCGAGAGCGCGTGATACAGCGGCACGGGCGCGACCGAACGTGAAACGCTGTGTGCGACCACTGCGGTCGCCATCAGCGGCAGCAGCATCTGGTGGTTCGCGGTCATCTCCATGACGATCACGAAGGATGTAATCGGGGCCTGCGTCATCGCGGCGAGGAAGGCCACCATACCCAGCACCAGGATCGCCGGGTCGGGCTCGCCGGGCAGCAGCAGCGCGACGTCTGACCCCAGGCCGGCGCCCACTGCGAGTGCAGGCGCGAAGATGCCGCCCGGAATGCGGGAAACGAAGACCAGCCAGATCACCGCCATCTTCATCAGCGTGAAGGCGACCGGCAGGGCCGCGCTGCCTTCGAGGGCGGCCTTGGATTCGGCGTAGCCGGTACCGTAGGTCAGTCCGCCACTTGCCAGGCCGATCAACGCCGTCAGCAGGCCGCACATGCCGGCGAAGGCCACCGGGCGGGTGCGCGCGATGAGCCCCAGACGTCCGGGCAGCCCGCGCGCGCTTGCGATCAGCACGCGCGTGAAGATGCCGCCCAGCAGCCCGCCTGCAACGCCGCAGGCCAGCACGGGCCAGATGCCGTCCGGCCAGCCGATGGCCGCCAGTGTGCGGCCGAAGTAGGTGTAGTTGCCGAGCACTGCGAGCGACATCAGACCGGCGAAGATGACTGCGGTAAGAGTGGTGCTGTTGGCGCGGAAAGCGTGGTAGCGGCACATCTCCTCGATCGCGAACATGATGCCGCCGAGCGGGGTGTTGAATGCAGCCGCGATGCCGGCGCCGCTGCCCGCGACGATCAGGTCGCGGCTCGACGCGATGCGCCGCCGCCGCTTGCGGCTCGACAGCAGAAGCATCACCGAGGCGCCGATCTGCACCGAAGGCCCCTCGCGGCCGACGGATGCGCCGCTGAGCAGGCCGCCCAAGGTCAGGAAGACCTTGGCGATCGCGATGCGCAGCGAAAGCAGCTTGCGCCGCACCCGTCCGTCGTCGGATGCCGATGCGGCGATTGCCTGCGGGATGCCGCTGCCCTCGGTCCCGGGGAACAGGCGGAAGGAGATCCAGGCGAGCGCGGCGAAGCCGCCGGGGGCGATCAGCAGCGTGAGCCACGGGTGCTCGCCGATGATCGATGCGTGCGTGGCGATTGCGAGTTCGGCCCCGATCGCGAACGCGATCGCGATCAGCCCGGCGAACAGTGCCGCGCCGACGAGCAACAGGCGGACCCGCCAGCGCCGCAGTGAGAGCCAGGGAAGGAAGTAGCGTCTTCCGCCGCGCAGCAGGCGGGCGGGCGCCCAGCGGCCAGGCTTGCGCGGGGTTGTACGACTGCTTGTTTCGGGTGTGGGTTCGATCGTCATCGGGTGCCTGGCGGCGGTTCAGCGCTTTCGGGGTTCGGGGTGTGCCGGGCGCGGAAACGTTTGTTTTTTTGCAATGTTGCACATGCGCAAGGTGAACGATACCGCTACCATAGCTGCCGCTGCACGCTGTGATGTTTTTTTGACAATGAAGCTTTGAACAAATATAGTTTCCACGAGATTCAAATGGCGGAATCGCAACAGAAAGTGAAGAAGCCGGCGCTGCCGGCAACCCCGTTGTCCGTGCTGCAACGTTTCAGGATCCTGATCCGCACGGCGCAGCGGCACTCGCAGTGGATAGAGCGGCAGAGTGGCGTTACAGGTGCACAGCTTTGGGCTTTGCAGGAACTCCGCGAGTCCGATGGCTTGCGGGTGGGTGAGTTGGCGAATCGTATGGCGCTGCACCAATCGACGACCTCGAACATGGTCGATCGGCTGGAAACCGCGGGTCTGCTGCGCAAGCAGCGCACGAGCGCGGATCAGCGCGTGGTGCGGCTCTATCTGACCGAGGAAGGCAACGCCTTGCTCACCAGAGCGCCTTCTCCCGCACGGGGCGTACTACCCGAAGCCTTGCGCCTGATGGACGAGGAAGGGCTGGTCAGCCTGCAGAGCGAACTGGACAAGCTTCTCCGCCAGATCAAGAACCTCGACGACGGCTTCGGCATGCAGCCGCTGCCCTTTACCGAATGACACTCGGCCGGCCCCGTGGGCGGGCCGGGCGAACGTGTTCCCTTGGTGTTCTTGCACTGATGCGGACAGCAGTTGGAGCGACCCGACGGGTCGCTCTCTTTTTGCCTGTATTGCGCGTGGTCAGTGCTTCTTCGACAGGTTCTGCATCGCACGCCCGATGCCATCCAGCGTGAGCGGATACATGCGCGCGCCCATGATCTGCTGGATGAGCTCGATGGACTTGCGATAGGGCCACAGACGCTCGGGCTCGGGGTTCAGCCAGGCCGCGGCCGGGTAGGCGTCGAGCAGGCGGCGCAGCCAGGTGGCGCCGGCCTCGCTGTTCATGTGCTCGACCGAGCCGTGCGGATGCAGGATCTCATACGGGCTCATGGTCGCGTCGCCAACGAAGATCAGCTTGTAGTCCGACCCGTACTTGTGGATCACGTCGAGCAGTGCGGTGCGTTCGGAATGGCGCCGATGGTTGTCGCGCCACACGCCCTCATACACGCAGTTGTGGAAATAGAAGTACTCGAGATGCTTGAACTCCAGCCGGCAGGCGGAAAACAGCTCTTCGCACACCTTGATGTGGTCGTCCATCGAGCCGCCCACATCCAGGAACAGCAGCACCTTCACCGCATTGTGACGCTCTGGGCGCATCATCAGGTCGAGCCAGCCGGCATTGCGCGCCGTTGCGGCGATGGTGCCGTCCAGGTCCAGTTCCTCGGTGGCACCCTCGCGGGCGAAGCGGCGTAGTCGCCGCAGTGCGACCTTGATGTTCCGCGTACCCAGTTCCACCGAATCGTCGAGGTTGCGGAACTCGCGCTTGTCCCACACCTTCACCGCCGTGCGGTTGCCGGCAGACTCGCCGCCGACGCGAATGCCTTCGGGGTGGGTGCCGCAGTTGCCGAAAGGCGAGCTGCCGCCGGTGCCGATCCACTTGTTGCCGCCCTGGTGGCGCCCCTTCTGCTCTTCGAGGCGCTTGCGGAACGTTTCCATCAGCTTGTCCCAGCCGAGCTTTTCCAGCTTTTCGCGTTCCTCGGGCGAGAGGTGCTTCTTCGCCATGGCGCGCAGCCATTCCTCGGGCAGCTCCGCTTCCAGACCCGGCGCCTGGCTGGCCCCCTTGAAGTACTCGCCGAAAGCCTGGTCGAAGCGGTCGTACAGGGACTCGTCCTTGACCAGACAGGTGCGGGCGTAGAAGTAGAAGTCCTCGAGCGAGGGGCCGCAGACCCGCGCGTGCAAGCCCTCGAGCATGGCGAGGAACTCGCGCGTCGAGACTGGCAGCTTGCGTGTCTTCAAGTGCAGGAAGAAGTCGATCAGCATGGTGGTTCGTTCCGCGGGTACCGGGTCGGCAGCGGCTGGTCCGCCGATGGGGGACCGCTCAGCGATTGTGGCGCGCCATGAACACCAGGCGTTCGAACAGGTGCATGTCCTGTTCGTTCTTGAGCAGCGCACCATGCAGCGGCGGAATCGCTGTCCGGCCGTCGCTGCTGCGCAGCGCCTCGGGCGGGATGTCCTCGGCCACCAGCAGCTTGAGCCAGTCGATGAGCTCCGAGGTGCTGGGCTTCTTCTTCAGTCCGGGGACGTCGCGCAGCCCGAAGAAAACCTCCAGCGCCTCGGCGAGCAGCGCCTTCTTCAGGCCCGGGAAATGCACGTCCACGATGCGCTGCATCGTGTCGCGGTCGGGGAAGCGGATGTAGTGGAAGAAGCAGCGGCGCAGGAAGGCGTCGGGCAGTTCCTTCTCGTTGTTCGAGGTGATGAAGACGATGGGTCGGTGGCGCGCCTGGATGGTCTGGCGCGTCTCGTACACATGAAACTCCATGCGGTCGATTTCGCGCAGCAGGTCGTTGGGGAACTCGATGTCGGCCTTGTCGATCTCGTCGATGAGTACCACGGTTGGCTGCTCGGCCTCGAAGGCCTGCCACAGCACGCCCTTGACGATGTAGTTGCCAATGTCCTTGACGCGGTCGTCGCCGAGCTGCGAGTCGCGCAGGCGCGAGACTGCATCGTATTCGTACAGACCCTGCTGCGCCTTGGTGGTGGACTTGATGTGCCACTGCAGCAGTGGCAGGCCCAGGGCGGCGGCCACCTGCTCCGCGAGCATGGTCTTGCCGGTGCCGGGCTCGCCCTTGATCAGCAGGGGTCGTTGCAGGCGGATTGCCGCGTTGACCGCGAGCATCAGGTCGGGGGTGGCGACGTAGTCTTGTGAGCCTTCGAAGCGCAGATCGGACATGCAGGTTTCCTCGAAACGGTTAGCGTCGATTATAGAGGGCGGATGCCTCCGGTCGGACACCAGGGGCCGTGTTTCCGGGGGGGCGGGTCGTGCGGTCCCGCCCCCGGGCACGATCGTGCGCACATGGGGCCGGTCGAGGTGCTAGCATCGCGCGCCATGAACGTCGAACAGATTCGCCAGCGCCTGCGCGCGCTTGGCGCCCGTCCCAGCCACGAAGGCCGGCTGCTGCGCGCCTGGCTGCAGGGTCGCGCGCTGGATGGCGGTCCGCACACCGAATCCAATCGCCTGCCCAAGGCCCTGCAGATGGCGCTGCCCGAACTCGAGGCGGGGCTGCTCGCGCTTGCCCGCGTGCGCTCCGAGCACCCGGGCGAGGAGGGTACGCGCTTGCTGGTCGAGCTTGCCGACGGCCAGACCGTGGAGAGCGTGTTGCTGCCGCGTGAGGGGCTGTGCGTGTCCACCCAGCTCGGCTGCGCGGTGGGCTGCGTGTTCTGCATGACGGGCAAGGACGGCCTGCTGCGCCAGCTCGGCAGCGCCGAAATCGTCGCGCAGGTGGCGCTGGCACGCCGGCGCCGCCGGGTGCACAAGGTGGTGTTCATGGGCATGGGCGAGCCGGCGCACAACCTTGACGCAGTGGTCGAGGCGATCGAGCTGCTCGGTACCGAGGGTGCGGTGCCGCACAAGAACCTGGTGCTGTCCACCGTAGGCGATCTACGCGTGTTCGAGCGCCTGCCGCAGATGGCCGTGAAGCCCGCGCTCGCGCTGTCGCTGCACACCACGAAGGCGGACTTGCGGGCCGAACTGCTGCCCCGTGCGCCGCGCATCGATCCCGCCACGCTGGTCGAGTGCGGCGAGGCCTGGGCGCGCGCCAGCGGCTATCCGATCCAGTACCAATGGACGCTGATCGAAGGCGTCAATGACGGCGCGGATGAGATCGAGGGCATCGTGCGCCTGCTCGCCGGAAAGTACGCGGTGATGAACATGATCCCGTTCAATGCCGTGGATGGGCTGGCCTACCGACGACCGAGTGCCGATCGCGCGGCCGAGATCGCGCGCACGCTGCATCGCCGCGGCATCCTCACCAAGCTGCGCCAGTCGGCCGGGCAGGACGTGGATGCGGGCTGCGGACAGCTACGCGCGCGCGCGATCAAGCTGGGTTTTGTCCAGCGCGAGGCAAGACGCGCGCCGACGGTGCGGCCCTCCGGGGCCGCCTCGTAGCTGCGCCCGTCGTGCCCTCTGCGCAGTCCAGCGGCGGCCGGGCGGGGCCGCGTCGTGAAGGGCCTCGGGCCGCGTGTACCGGGGAGCCGGCGCTCAGTGGCTGGAAAAGACCGCCGTCCTGCCTTGCGCGTCGAAGCTGACCACGTCGTAGCGGGCGGCCGGGTAGGGGCCTTCCATTCCAGGGGAGCCGAGCGGCATGCCGGGTGCCGATAGGCCGGTGATGGCCAGCCTTTCGTCGAGCATGCGGCGCACGTCGGCGGCGGGGACGTGGCCCTCGACGACATAGCCGCCGACCCGGGCGGTGTGGCAGGAGCCCAGCGCCTGCGGCACGCCGGCCTCCTCCTTGACAAGGCTCATCTGCGTGCTGGCGACTTCCTTCACCGTGAAACCTTGCGCACGCATGTGCTCGGCCCATTTGCCGCAGCAGCCGCAGTTGGGGTCCTTGTACATGACGACCTCCTCATCGGCGGCGAGGGCCGGAGAGAGGGTGGCGAGGCCGAGGACGGCGGCAGCGAAGAAGCTGCGCAGTGGGGTGCGCGGCAGGGGGCGCCTGTCGTAATGGCTGGTGCTCATGAGGTGGGCTCCTGTGTGCTTCGTTGTGGGTTCGGGGACTGCGCCGAGGATGAGGCCTCGGCAGGAAGAGAAATGCTGAAGGTCGTGGTGCCGGCTGCGGACTGCGCGTGGATGTGTCCGCCGTGGGCGTGCACGATCGAGCGTGTGATCGCCAGGCCGAGCCCCGCACCTTCGCCATGGCTGCGGCGGTTGGCGCTGGCGCGATGGAAACGGTCGAAGATGCGCTCGAGCTGTTCGGGCGGGATCGGCTCGCCGTCGTTCTCGATTTCGATCTCGGCGACCGCCGGCGCGGCGCAGCCGGGTTCCTGAGCGGCGCTGTCGGTGCCGGCTGCGGCCTGCGTGCCGCGGCGGTTGGTTGTGCGCAGGCGAATCCGCACGCTACCGCCAGCGGGGGTGTGGCGCAGCGCGTTCGACACCAGGTTGGACAGTGCACGGCGCAGCATCAGGCGGTCGCCGCGCACTTCGGCGGCGCCCCGTACGGTGAGGCTGACCTGCTGCGCCTCGGCCAGCGCATCGTAGAACTCGGCCAGGGCGTGCGCTTCGGCCTCCAGCGCGACGGCCTCGTCGCCGCGCGGCAGGCGCCCGTCCTCGGCGCGCGCTAGAAACAGCATGTCGCCCACCATGCGCGCGATGCGTTCGAACTCTTCCATGTTCGATGCCAGCACGTCGCGGTACTCCTCGTTGCTGCGGGTCTGCGCAAGCGCCACCTGGGTGTGGGTCATCAGGTTGGAGATCGGTGTGCGCAACTCGTGCGCGATGTCGGCCGAGAACTCCGACAGGCGGCGGAACGAGCCCTCCAGTCGTGCCAGCATGCCGTTGAAGGCTTCCACCAGCTCGCGCACCTCGGCCGGCGCGTCGTCCTCGGCGAGGCGCTCGCCCAGGCGCTCGGCCGAGAGCTGGCCGGCGGTGGCGGTGACCCGGCGCAGTGGTGCCAGGCCGCGATGTGCGGCGAGCCAGCCGAGCAGCGCGGCGGCGATCGCCGCGGCCGAGATGCCCAGCCACAGGCCGCGGCGCAAGGTGTCGAGAAAGTGGATGTGGTGAGAAACGTCGAGGGCAACCAGGGCAAGCACGGCGCCGCCTTCCGCCGCCCCTTCAGGCAGCGTGATGCGCGCCGCCCGGCCGATGACCTCATGGCCGTCCTGCGACCAGGGCGTGCTCGCCGCAGGCAACTCGCCGCCCTCGCGCTGGGCGCGGGTGAAGAAGTGGGGCTGGATCGCATGCAGCACGCGGCTGTCGCCATCGCGCAGCAGCACCGCCACCGTGTCCTGGCCGGCGAAGGCGTCGTCCAGTTGCAGCAGGCGTTCGTCCAGCGGGTGCGCCGGGTCCGCGCCCTGCAGCAGGTTGCCGACCAGGGTCAGCTTGCCGGCGAGCTCGTGATCGTCGAGTTCGTGGAAGTGGTGCTCCACCGCGCGCCCGATCACCACCCCGACCACGATCAGCAGGCTCGCCGTCATCGCCGCGAACAGCAGCGCGAGGCGGGCGGTCAGCGACAGGCTGCGCGGCAAGCTCATGCGCCCTCCGGCCGCATCGTGCGCGCATGCTCCGGCGGCGCCTCGAGCACGTATCCCATGCCGCGCACGGTGCGGATCAGCTTCGGCTCGAAGGCATCGTCCACCTTGGCGCGCAGCCGCCGCACCGCAACCTCGATCACGTTGGTGTCGCTGTCGAAGTTCATGTCCCACACCTGCGAGGCGATCAATGCGCGTGGCAACACTTCGCCCTGGCGGCGAAGCAGCAACTCGAGCAGGGCGAATTCCTTGGCGGTGAGCTCGATGCGCTGACCGGCGCGGCTCACGCGGCGGCGCAGCAGGTCGAGCTCGAGGTCGGCGGCGCGCAACTGCTCGGGCTCCTTCGTGCGCGAGCGGCGCAGCAGGGTGCGCACGCGGGCGAGCAGTTCGGAGAATGCGAAGGGCTTGACCAGGTAGTCGTCGGCACCGAGCTCCAGCCCGCGTACCCGGTCCTCGACCTGATCGCGCGCGGTGAGGAACAGCACCGGCACGTCCTGGCCGCTGCGGCGCAGCACCTGCAGCACGCCCCAGCCGTCCAGGGTCGGCAGCATCACGTCGAGCACGATGAGGTCGTAACTGCCCGTGAGTGCCAGATGCAGGCCGTCTGCGCCGTCGCGCGCGAGGTCGACCACGAAGCCGGCCTCGATCAGGCCCTGGCGCAGGTAGTCGCCGGTCTTCGGTTCATCTTCGACGATCAGGATCTTCATGGCCGTGATTCTGCCTCGCTGCGGCCGCGGCGGACGAAACTGACAGGAATGTAATGCGCGCGTCAGCAGGCGGTCGACCGCCGCTCTCCATACTCGGTTCGTATTGGCGGAATCGATGGCCCTGAATCCACCGTCCGAACCCCACCGAAGAGAACAGGAGAAGGCACATGCATCACGACATCCCTCCGGCCGGCGCAGCGCGCCATGCGCGGGTTTTCAACGCAGGTGCGCGATCTGCACCTTCCCGTGACGCAGCGGTTCAGCATGCGGCCGCGCATCGACCGGTGGCTGCGCTGTGGGTGATGCTCACCTGCGGGGTTGCGCTCGCCGCATCGCTTGCCACGACGCGCGCCGGGGCGGCACAGGGGCACGATGCCCATCACGGCCACGGAACCCCGGCGATCGTGGAGGCCGAGGACGGGGCGAAGTTCGCGCCCTCCGAGGGGGAGGTCAAGCGCCTCGACGTTGCGCGCAAGCGCGTGACCATCGCGCATGGCCCGCTGGAGAACCTCGGCATGCCGCCGATGACCATGGCCTTCGAGGTGGATGAGTCGGCCCAGCTCGAGGCCCTGAAGGTCGGTGATCGTGTCCGCTTCATCGCCGGCAAGGACGGGCGCCGTTATACGGCGAGCGAGATCCGCGTACAGGACTGACGGGGTCTCGGGATGGACACTTCTTTCGCGGCCTGGACGGAGCGGCGATGCGGGGCGGGGATCCTGCCGGTTTCAGGCATGACCGCGTGCGCCACGCGGCGGCCAACACGTGCCGCGTGGCGCCGGGTTTGTGTCGCGGCGTTGTTGTCGCTGGGGGTGTCCCTGGGCGCGTCCCCGCTCGCCGCTGCGCAGGATTCGCCCGGTGCGAGCGCGGAAGGGCTGGTTGCGCTCGCCCGCACGGCGAACCCGGCGTTCGCGGCCGAGCGCCACCAGACCCAGGCCGTGCGCGAGCGCGTCGGCGCCGCCGGTGCGCTGCCCGATCCGCGCTTCCAGGTGGAACTGATGGATGTCACCAATACCATGCGCGGCGGCAACACCGCGCTGCTGCCCGGCGAGGTCGGCGAGACCCGCTATCGCGTGGTGCAGCCCTTGCCCGGCTGGGGCAAGCGTGCCCTGGAGCGCGATGCTGCGCGGACGGCGGCCGCACGGGCGGAGGCGGGGCAGGATGCCGCCTGGCGCACACTCGAAGCGCAGGTGCGTGCCGTCTGGCTGCGGTACTGGCAGGCTGATCGCGAGGCCAGGCTGAACGGCGCTCAGCAGCGCCTGCTGAAAAGCGTGGAAGAGAGCGCGCTGGCGCGCTACCGCAATGGCATCGGCAGCCAGCAGGCGGTGCTGCAGGCGCAGCGTGCCCACGCTGCCGAACGCCTTGCCGCGCTCTCCATCGCGCAGCGCAGGGAGGGCGCAGCGGCAGCCCTCAACGCCCTGCTCGGGCGGACGCCGGATGCGCCGCTTGCCCTCCCGGACGACCCGCCGCCCCTGCCTGCGAAGCTCGACTTTCCAAGTCTCGTCGAACGCGTGCGGCAGGCGCATCCCGAGGCAAGGGCCGAGGCCGTGGGCGTCGAAGCCGCGCGCATCGAGCGCGAACGCACCCGCCGCGAGCGCCAGCCCGACTACGCCGTGGGCCTCACCTACAACCGCCCGCGCGGAGGGCAGGAGAGCTGGGATCTGATGTTCGAGGTGATGATCCCGCTGCAGCAAGGTGTTCGCGACGCGCGTGAGCGTGAGACTGCGGCCCTGAGTCTGGCCGCCGACGCGCGCCGGTTGGCGACCGAAACCCGCCTCGCGGGCGAACTCGGCACAGCGTGGTCTGCCTGGCAATCCGCCACGGACCGTCTGCGCCTGGTGCGCACCAGCCTGCTGCCACAGGCCCGCGCCGGGCGTGACGCTGCCCGTGCGGCGCTCGCTGCCGGTGCGCCGTCTTCGACCGATGTTTTCGAAGCCGTGCTGATGACCGAGCGACAGGTGCTCGACACCGAGTTCGCGTTGCTGCAGGCCGAAGCCGAGGCGCGCCTGGCGGTGGTCGAGATCGGCCGACTCTCCGGAGAAATCGAGTGATTCCAGACCATATGGCCGTGGACGCAGACGCTGCAGTCGGCCCGCAGCGCTGTTCCGACTCGGGCCTTGCCCGTGAGATGCGATTCGCGTCGAAGTGCCCTGGCGCCGCGAGTCGTGACATGTGCGACATGTGCGACATGTGCGAAACGTGCGGCATCCGTCGGCAGACGGGCGGTTTCAGCGTCGTCGCCATGCTGGCGCTGCTACTTTCACTGTCGGGCGTTGCTGTGCTGGCCTACTGGGCGGGGAGCAGCGGCCTGGCCGACGGCGTACTGCCGTCTGCGCTCGAACCGGATGCGTCCGCTGTGGGTGTCCAGGCAGGTTCGGAGTCGGCTGCAGCGCCAGTTGCCGGGCAGCCCGGTGAGCGCCAGATCCTGTACTACCGCAACCCCATGGGCCTGCCCGACACCTCGCCGGTGCCGAAGAAGGATTCGATGGGCATGGATTACATCCCGGTCTATGCCGACGAAGCGCAGGACGACGCCGGCGTGGTGCGGGTGAGCCCGGCGCGCATGCAGACCCTGGGCGTGCGCACCGCCGAGGTCATGCGCGGCGCGCTCGACGGCGTGCTGCGCGCCGCGGGCCGCATCGAGATCGACGAGCGCGCGCAGGTGGTGGTGGCGCCGCGTTTCGAGGGCTGGATCGAGCGCCTGCATGTCAACGCCGTGGGCGACGTCGTGCGCCGCGGTCAGCCGATGGCCACCGCGTGGAGCCCGGCGCTGCAGACGGCCGGCGAGGAGGTGCGCATCGCCGAACGCCTGCTGCAGGACAGCGCCGCTGACACCGAGGCCCGCGCCGCCGCGTCGCGGCTGGCCGACGCTGCCCGCGCACGGCTCGCCAACCTGCAGGTCGCCGGCCAGACCGGTGCGCGCCAGACCGTGCACGCGCCTGCCGACGGCATCGTGCTCGAACGCCTGGCCACCCAGGGCGCACGTTTCATGGCGGGTGAGGCGCTGTTCCGCATCGCCGATCTGTCGCGGGTGTGGGTGATCGCCGAGGTGTATGAGCGCGACCTCGCCCGTGTGCAGCCGGGCGATGCGGTAGAGGTGAAGGTGGACGCCGTCCCCGGGCGCAGCTTTGCCGGCCGGGTGGGTTACGTGTATCCGACCCTGAATGCCGGGACGCGCAGCACGCCGGTACGCGTCGAGCTCGACAACCCGGAGGGCCTGCTGCGCCCGGGCATGTTCGCCCAGCTCGATTTCGCCCCCGGCGCCAGCCGCGAGGGCCTGCTGCTGCCGGCATCGGCGGTGATCGACGATGGCGAGCGCCGCGTCGTGCTGCGCGCGCTCGGCGAAGGGCACTTCGAGCCGGTGGCGGTGCGCCTGGGCGAGCGCGGACGCACGTTCGTCGAGGTGCTCGACGGCGTGGCGGCGGGCGACCGCGTGGTGGTGTCGGCCAACTTCCTGATCGACTCCGAGAGCCAGCTCCGTGCCGCGCTCGCCGGGTTGAGTGATGCGCCGCAGGATTACCCCGCATACGAGGTCGAAGGCGTGTTCGAGGAGGCCTTCGCGGACGGGATCAGCCTGTCGCACGAGCCGATCCCCACGCTCGGCTGGCCGGAAATGACCATGGATTTCGGCCTCGCCGACCCGGCGCTGGTCGAGGGCCTGGAAGCGGGCGCACCGATCCGCTTCCGCTTCGAGGACCGCGGGCCGGGTGAGTACGTGGTGACGCGCATCGAGCGCCTTGCGCACCCGCCCGGATCGGGCGCAGGCGCTGCAGCGCCGGCCAACGCCAACGCCAACGCCAACGCCAACGCAGGCGCCGACACCAACGCCGGCGGACACGACCATGCCGGGCACTGAGCGCGCAGACGACGCCCTGGTCGGGTCGCGGGCAGGGCAGGCGGGCGGTGCTGCGCCCGACGCCGGCTGGCTCGATCGCCTCATCGACTGGTCGGCGCGCAACGCCTTCCTGGTGCTGCTGGCCACCGCCTTCCTGATCGGCGGCGGCCTCTACGCGATCAAGCACACCCCGCTCGACGCGCTGCCCGACCTGTCCGACGTGCAGGTGATCGTCTACACCGACTACCCCGGCCAGGCGCCGCAGGTGGTCGAGGACCAGGTCACCTATCCGCTCACGACCGCGATGCTGGCGGTGCCCAAGGCGCGGGTGGTGCGCGGCTTCTCGATGTTCGGCGCGTCCTACGTGTACGTGATCTTCGAGGACGGCACCGACCTCTACTGGGCGCGCTCGCGCGTGCTCGAATACCTCAGCACCGCCGCCGCGCGCCTGCCCGCCGGCGTGGCGCCGCAGATCGGGCCCGACGCTACCGGCGTGGGCTGGGTGTACCAGTACGCCATCGCCGGCAAGGACCTGTCGCTCGCCGACACGCGCAGCATCCAGGACTGGTACCTGCGCTACCCGCTGACCCAGGCCGAGGGCGTGGCCGAAGTGGCGAGCGTGGGCGGCTTCGTGCGCGAGTACCAGGTCACCGTCGACCCCTACCGGCTGGCCGGCTACGGCATCGCGCTCGACGAGGTCGGGCGGGCGATCCGCGAGTCCAACCGCGACGTCGGCGGCCGCGTCATCGAGCTTGCCGAGCGCGAGTACATGGTGCGCGGCCGCGGCTACCTGCGCAGCGTGGCCGACATCGAGGACATCGTGCTCAAGCTGGATGCCAGCGGCACCGGCACCCCGGTGCGGGTGGCCGACATCGGCCGTGTCGAGCTCGTGCCGGCCGAACGCCGCGGCATCGCCGAGCTCAACGGTGAGGGCGAGGTGGCCTCGGGCATCGTCATGGCGCGCTTCGGCGAGAACGCGCTCGAGGTGATCGCCAACGTCAAGGCGCGCATCGCCGAGATTGCCCCCGGCTTGCCGGAGGGCGCGGAGATCGTGCCGGTCTATGACCGCTCGACGCTGATCGAGCGCGCGATCGAGAACCTCAAATGGACGCTCTTCGAGGAAAGCCTGATCGTCGCCGCGGTGTGCATCGTCTTCCTGCTCCATGTGCGCAGCGCGCTGGTGGCGATCGTGACCCTGCCGCTGGGCATCCTGGTGGCCTTCATCGGCATGCAGGCGCTGGGCATCGGCTCGAACATCATGAGCCTGGGCGGCATCGCGATCGCGATCGGGGCGATGGTGGACGCCGCGATCGTGATGATCGAGAACGCCCACAAGCGGCTCGAGACCCTGCGCGCGGACGCCAGCGCGGCCGAGCGCGCCGCAGTGCTGATCCACGCCTGTCGCGAGGTCGGGCCGGCGCTGTTCTTCTCGCTGCTGATCATCACTGTGTCCTTCCTGACGGTGTTCACGCTCGAAGGGCAGGAGGGCCGGCTGTTCTCGCCGCTGGCGTGGACCAAGACGCTCGCCATGGCGGGCGCCGCCTTCCTTTCGGTGACGCTGGTGCCGGTGCTGATGCTGTTCTTCGTGCGCGGCCGGATCGTCCCCGAGCATCGCAACCCGCTCAACCGCGTGCTGATCTGGCTCTACCGCCCGGTGATCGCGCTGGTGATGCGCTTCAAGCTCACCACCGTGCTGCTCGCGCTGGTGGCGATGGGGGTGACGCTGATTCCGGCGCGCCAGCTCGGCAGCGAGTTCATGCCCACGCTCAACGAGGGCGCGATCTTCTACATGCCGGCGGGGCTGCCCGGCATGTCGGTGACCGAGGCCGGGCGCCTGCTCGCCACCACCAACCGCATCCTGAAGACCTTCCCCGAGGTGGAGTCGGTGTATGGCAAGGCCGGCCGCGCCAACACCGCCACCGACCCCGCGCCGCTGGAAATGTTCGAGACCGTCATCAACCTCAAGCCCCAGGACCAGTGGCGTCCCGGGATGACGGTGGACGCGCTGATCACCGAGATGGACGCCGCGGTGAAGTTTCCCGGTCTGGCCAACTCGTGGACCATGCCGATCAAGGCGCGCATCGACATGCTCAGCACCGGCATCCGCACGCCGGTGGGGGTGAAGGTGTTCGGCCAGGACCTCGACACCCTGGAGCAACTGGCGAAGGCGGTCGAGGCCGCGGTGCGCGACGTGCCGGGCGCCTCCAGCGCCTACGCCGAGCGCGTGGCCGGCGGCTACTACGTCGATATCGAGCCGCGCCGCGAGCAGCTTGCGCGCCACGGCCTCACCATCGATGCCCTGCAGATGACGGTTGCCACCGCGCTCGGCGGCGAGGCGGTGACCACCACCGTCGAGGGCCTGGAGCGCTACAACGTCAGCGTGCGCTACCCGCGTGCGCTGCGTGAGAACCCCGAGCGCATCGCCGCCCAGGTGCTGGTGCCGACCCGGCTCGGCCCGGTGCCCCTTGGCCAGCTCGCCGAGGTGAAGCTGACCCGCGGCGCCCCGGCGATCCGCACCGAGAACGCCGCGCTCGTCGCCTACGTCTATGTGGATACGCGTGAAGCCGACATCGGCCGCTTCGTCGAGCGCGCCCAGCGTGCGGTGGCCGAGCAGGTGCGCTTCCCGCCCGGTTACTACGCGGTGTGGAGCGGGCAGTTCGAGTACATGGAGCGCGCCAAGGAAAAGCTCGCCATCGTCGTGCCACTGACGCTGGCGCTGATCTTCTTGCTGCTCTACCTCAACTTCCGCCGCCTCACCGAGACCTTCATCGTGATGCTGTCGGTGCCCTTCGCGCTCATCGGCGGGGTGTGGCTGATGTGGTGGATGGGCTACCAGATGAGCGTGGCGGTGGCGGTGGGCTTCATTGCGCTCGCCGGCGTGGCTGCCGAGACCGGCGTGATCATGCTGATCTACCTGGACCAGGCCTGGGCGCGCATCCGCGCCGAGCGTGCCGCGCAGGGCGAGACGCCGGGCGTGGCGGACCTCTACGCCGCGGTGATGGAGGGCGCCGTCGAGCGTGTGCGGCCCAAGATGATGACCGTGATCACTGTCATTCTCGGCCTGCTGCCGGTGCTCTACGGCACCGGCACGGGCAGCGAGGTCATGAGCCGCATCGCGGCGCCGATGGTCGGTGGCATGGTGTCCTCCACCGTGCTGACCCTGGTGGTGATCCCGGTGCTGTATGCGCTGGCGAAGCAGTGGGGGTTGGGGCGGGGAGGCGCCACGCGCGTGGATCGTTGATCGAGGGCGCTGCCAGGGCAGGTTTTGGTCGAGTTTATGTGATCAATGGCATCAGAAAATACTGATTGTTGCATTGATCGGGATAAACCTTTGTCGAAAACCGCCTTTTTCCCGTCGCCATGAGTGACTAGAGTTCATGCATGGATAGCGCGGGGATGAGACCCCGCGGATCGATCGAGGAACCCTGCTCATGAACACGCACTACACCACCACCGCGAAGACGCTGCACTGGCTGCTGGCCGTGCTGATCTTCGGCATGCTCGGGCTGGGCTTTTACATGACCGGGCTGGATCTCTCCCCGGCCAAGCTGCAGTTGTATTCGTGGCACAAGTGGGTGGGTGTCAGCGTGTTCCTGCTCGTCTTGTTGCGCGTGGCCTGGCGTGTAAGCCACCACCCGCCGCCACTTCCCTTGCACATGGGGCCGCTCGAACGCTTCGCTGCGCATGCGGGCCACTTCCTGTTGTACGTGTTGATGTTCGCGATCCCGCTGACCGGCTGGCTGATGAGCTCGGCCAAGGGCTTCCAGACCGTCTGGTTCGGGGTGCTGCCGCTGCCCGATCTGCTGTCCAGGGACAAGGCGCTCGGCGATCTGCTGCAGTCGGTGCATGCAAGCCTGAACCTGTTGTTGATCGCGACGCTGCTTGCGCATGTCGGTGCTTCGCTCAAGCACCACTTCATCGACAAGGACGACGTGCTGACCCGAATGTTGCGCCAGCGCGCGGACTGAGCTGGACGGCTGTCCCCTCCAAACGATCATCAAAGGACTGACATCATGAAACGCATCGCACTTGCCCTGTTTTCGACCCTCGCCATCGCTACCTCGGGGGCTCATGCGGTGGAGTACAACCAGGTGCAGGCCGAAAAGAGCCAGATCGGCTTTGGCTACCAGCAGATGGGCGTGTCGATGGAGGGCGCTTTCAGACAGTTCTCGAGCCAGTTGCGCTTCGATCCTGCGGCGCCGGAGGCATCGAGCGCCTTGATCGAAGTCGCGCTCGCCAGCATCGACACCGGCAGCGAAGAAGGCGATGAGGAGGCCGCACGCAAGACCTGGTTCAACACCCAGGACTTTCCGTCCGCCCGTTTCGAATCCACCGCAGTCAGGGCGCTCGGCGCGGACCAGTACGAGGTTGCGGGCAAGCTGACGATCAAGGGGACGACCCGGGACGTGGTCGTTCCCGCACGCTTCACGCCTCAGGGCGAGACCGGCGTGTTCGAAGGCAGCCTCACTATCCAGCGCGGTGACTTCTCGATCGGCGAGGGCGCCTGGAGGGCCTTCGACGTGGTCGCCAACGAGGTCGTGATCCGGTTCCGCATCGTTGCGGCGACCCAGTGAACCGCGTGTCCATTGCGTGCGCAGAGCAACGCGAACCCCAACCCCAACCCCAACCCCAAACCAACCCAGAGAGGATAGAACCATGAACCGTTTCGCCCGATTTTCCGCTGCCCTGATCGTCTCCGTCGCTGCCGCTTCGCCGGTACTGGCGGCGCCCGAAACCTACACCATCGATTCCACGCACACGTTCCCGAGTTTCTCCTACAGCCACTTCGGTATGTCCACCCAGGTGTCGAAGTTCGACAAGACCTCCGGCACCGTCACCCTGGACAAGGCGGCCAAGACCGGCGCGGTCGACATCACCATCGACATGACCTCGGTGAACACGGGCTACGCGACCTTCAACGAGCACATCCAGGGCGAGGACTTCCTCGATACTGCCAAGCATCCGACCGCCACCTTCAAGTCGACCCAGGTCACTTTCGATGGTGACAAGCCAGTCACGATCGATGGTGAACTGACCATCAAGGGGGTGACCCGGCCCGTGACACTGACCGTGAACCACTTCGCCACCATGCCGCACCCGATGCTGAAGAAGGACGCCATCGGCGCCAACGCCAGCGCCGTGATCAAGCGCAGCGAGTTCAACGCCGGCAAGTACGCACCCAACGTAGGGGACGAGGTGACGATCACCGTTTCGCTCGAGGCGATTCGAAACTGAGCGTGCCGAGGGCTTGCGGCCCGGGCAGGCAGGGGCCACCCGGGCCGCAGCTTCGTTGAGATCCGGAGAACCCCGATCGGCGCTGGCGCGGCTGCGTGCTTGACCTTCCTATCTTGGCAAGGTTTACAGTGTGGGCATCTTTCTGAACGCCCGGGAAGGACCCGCCATGAATACGAGCACTGCCGCGCCCGCCAAGGGCGTCGAGCGCACCCTGAACATCGCCGGCATGAACTGCGCCTCTTGCGTGGCACATGTCGAAAAGGCTTTGCTGAAAGTCGAGGGCGTGCAGGCGGCGAGCGTGAATCTGGCCACCGAGGCGGCAAGCGTGCGCGCGCCGGCCTCGGTGCCGCTGTCGGTGCTGATCGCTGCGGTGGAGAAGGCCGGTTATGCGGTGCGGCGCGACAGGCTGGAACTCGACATCGAGGGCATGAGCTGCGCAGCGTGCGTGGGCCGTGTCGAGAAGGTGCTGCAGCGCGTGCCGGGCGTGGTGACGGCGAACGTGAACCTGGCGGCACGCAAGGCGCACGTCGAGCTCGCCGGCGGCGTACCGACGGCGGCCTTGGTGGCCGCGGTGCAGAAGGCGGGCTTCGGTGCGCGCCCGGCGAACGAGGTGAGCGAGGACGCGCGTGAAGCCGATGCTGCGGCCGAAGTGTCCGCGCTGCGGCGCGCGGTGTGGATCGCGCTTGCGCTCACCCTGCCGGTGTTCGTGCTCGAGATGGGCTCGCACCTGATCCCCGGCATGCACGATTGGGTGATGGCCACGATCGGTCACCGCGAGAGCTGGCTGTTGCAGTTCGTGCTCACGAGCGCGGTGATGTTTGGACCGGGGCTGCGCTTCTTCCGCAAGGGCGTGCCTTCCCTGCTGCGCGGCGCGCCCGACATGAATGCGCTGGTGGCGGTGGGCACTACGGCGGCCTGGGGCTATTCGGTGGTGGCCCTGTTCGCGCCCGGATTGCTGCCGGCGGGCACGGTCAATGTGTATTTCGAGGCCGCGGCGGTGATCATCACCCTGATCCTGATCGGCCGCCTGCTCGAAGCGCGCGCACGCGGCAAGACCAGCGACGCGATCCGCCGCCTGATGCGCATCCAGCCGCGCACCGCGCGGGTGCGCAGGGGCGGGCTGGCAGGTGCAGAGGTGGTGGAGATTCCGATCGCCGAGGTGGCGGTGGGCGACGTGGTCGAGGTGCGCCCCGGCGAGAAGGTGGCGGTCGATGGCGAGGTGGTCGAGGGGGCTTCGTTTGTCGACGAGTCGATGATCACCGGCGAGCCGGTGCCGGTGGAGAAGCGCGCGGGCGCGACCGTGGTCGGCGGTACGCTCAACGCCCGTGGCGCCTTCGCCTTCCGCGCCACGCGGGTCGGGGCGGACACGGTGCTGGCGCAGATCATCCGCATGGTCGAGGCGGCGCAGGGCGCCAAGCTGCCGATCCAGGCCATGGTCGACAGGGTCACCATGGTGTTCGTGCCGGTGGTGATGGCGCTGGCGGCACTCGCCTTCCTCGCCTGGCTGCTGTTCGGCGCGGTCTGGCTGCCGGCGGATGTGCCGGTGCTGACCTTCGCGCTGGTGAATGCGGTGGCGGTGCTGATCGTCGCCTGCCCATGCGCGATGGGGCTGGCGACGCCAACCTCGATCATGGTCGCCACCGGGCGCGCGGCACAGATGGGCGTGCTGTTCCGCAAGGGCGACGCGCTGCAGCTGCTGCGCGATGCGGCCGTGGTGGCGGTGGACAAGACCGGCACGCTCACCGTGGGCAAGCCGCAGCTCACCGACCTGGTGGTGGCCGAGGGCTTCGCGCGTGCGGACGTGCTGGCGCGGGTGGCAGCGGTGGAGCGTGCTTCCGAGCATCCGATCGCCGAGGCCATCGTTGCCGCTGCGCGCGCGGATGGGCTGGACATCGCGGCCACCGAGGGCTTCGAAGCGGAGGCTGGCTACGGCGTGCGCGCGATGGTCGCCGGGCTGCGCGTCGAGGTTGGCGCCGACCGCCTGATGCGCCGGCTTGGGCTGGAGGTCGATGTGTTCGCCGACACCGCGGCTCGCCTCGCCGACGAGGGCAAGTCGCCGCTCTACGCCGCGATCGACGGTCGCCTGGCGGCCATCCTCGCGGTGGCCGATCCGCTCAAGCCGACCTCGGTGGCGGCGGTGCAGGCGCTGCATGCGCTGGGCCTGAAGGTGGCGATGATCACCGGCGACAACGAACGCACCGCGCGCGCGATTGCGCGCCAGGCCGGGATCGACGAGGTGATCGCGGAGGTGCTGCCCGACGGCAAGGTGGCGGCGCTGCGCAGGCTGGCTGGGCGCGGTGAGGATGGGGAGGCGGCCGGCCGCCGCATCGCCTTCGTCGGCGACGGCATCAACGACGCGCCCGCGCTCGCCGAAGCCGATGTCGGCATCGCGATCGGCACCGGCACCGATGTGGCGATCGAGAGCGCCGATGTGGTGCTGATGTCGGGCGACCTGATGGGCGTTCCGCGCGCGATCGCGTTGTCGCGCGCCACCATGCGCAACATCGGCCAGAACCTGTTCTGGGCCTTCGCCTACAACAGCGCGCTGATCCCGCTCGCCGCGGGGGCCTTCTACCCGGCCTTCGGGCTATTGCTGTCGCCGGTTTTCGCCGCGGCGGCGATGTCGATGTCGAGCGTGTTCGTGCTCGGCAACGCGCTGAGGCTGCGTCGCTTCGGCGCCGAGGCGGCGGCGGGCTGAGGGGGCGAGTCATGATGAACATCAGCAAGGCCGCCACCGCATCGGGCGTGTCGGCGAAGATGATTCGCTACTACGAGTCGATCGGTCTGCTTCCGGCTGCGCGGCGCACCGACTCCGGCTACCGCACATACGCCGACGAGGCGGTGCATGTGTTGCGCTTCATCCGCCGTGCGCGTGATCTCGGCTTCTCGGTGGCGGACATCGGCGAACTGCTCGCGCTGTGGCGCGATCAGGGGCGGGCGAGCGCGGACGTGAAGCGCATCGCGCTAGGGCATGTCTCCGCGCTCGAACGCAAGATTGCGGAACTGCAGGGGATGGTGGATACGCTGCGCACGCTCGCTGCGCATTGCCACGGCGATGCTCGCCCGGACTGCCCGATCCTGGCGGACCTGGATGCGGGCGGTGTCGGGCGTGCGTGCTGCGGCACCGATCAGGCGAGCTGATCGAGCGCTTTCTCGAGCGTGGTGACGCTGCGCTCGATATGGTGCAGCTTGTCGAGGCCGAAGAGGCCGACGCGGAAGGCCTTGTAGTCGGGGCGCTCGTCGAGCGCGAGCGGCACGCCGGCAGCGACCTGCAGACCGGCTGCGGCGAACTTGGCGCCGGTCTTGATGCCGTCGTCGGCCGTGAAGCTCACCACCACCCCGGGGGCCTGGAAGCCGGCGGCGGCCACGCTGGTGAAGCCGCGTGCCTCGAGCAGGGCGCGCACGCGGCGACCGAGCTCAAGCTGCTCTTCCTTGACCTTGTCGAAGCCATAGGCCTTGGTTTCGCGCATCACGTTGCGCAGCGTCACCAGGCCGTCGGTGGGCATGGTGGCGTGGTAGGCGTGGGCGCCGCCCTCGTAGGCTTCCATGATCTGCAGCCACTTCTTGAGGTCGCATGCGAAGCTCGTGCTGGTGGTGCCCTCGATGCGCTCGCGTGCGGCGGCGCTGAGCATCACCATCGCGCAGCAGGGCGAGGCGCTCCAGCCCTTCTGCGGCGCGCTCACCAGCACGTCGACGCCGACGGCGTCCATATCCACCCACACGGTGCCCGATGCGATGCAGTCGAGCACGAACAGGCCGCCGACCTCATGGGTGGCGTCGGCCACCGCGCGCAGGTAGTCGTCGGGCAGCATCATGCCGGCCGAGGTTTCGACGTGCGGCGCGAACACCACGTCGGGGCGGTGCTGGCGGATGGCGGCAATGACCTCTTCGATCGGCGCCGGGATGAAGGGTGCCTGCGCCTCGGCGCGTACCTGGCGCGCCTTGAGCACCACGGATTCGGCGGGGATGTTCCCCATCTCGAAGATCTGCGTCCAGCGGTAGCTGAACCAGCCGTTGCGGATCACCAGGGTCTTCTTGCCGGTGGCGAACTGGCGCGCCACCGCTTCCATGCCGAAGGTGCCGCTACCCGGGACGATGGCGACGGCGTGGGCGCGATAGACCGTCTTCAGCGTCGCGGACAGCTCGCGCATGACGCCCTGGAAGGCCTGCGACATGTGGTTGAGCGAGCGATCGGTGTAGACCACCGAGTATTCGAGCAGGCCATCGGGATCGACGTTGGACAGCAGACCGGGCATGGAAACCTCCTGGGGAGCGGGGATTCTTCGAGGAAAACGGGGTGGGGCAAAGGACCGGGGGTAAGGCACCGCGGCCAGCCTGTGCGGCGGCGGTGCATTGGCCCCAAAGCGGTCATTCTAGCGCTTCGCGCGACTTGCGGGCGACGCGGTGCGGAGCCTCAGAGCGCTAGTCCGGCACGCTTGCGCAGGGCAGCGACGTAGGCCGCGCCATCGGGGGGGGTGTTGTTGCGCTGGGCGTTGAACAGCATCTCGCCCAGGCATTCGAGCGCGTCGTGCATGGCCTGGTGGCGATCCCCGCGGTGTGCGCAGGCGGCTTCGAAGGCGGCGCGGATGCCAGGGGGCTGGTCGATCGAGAGCTGCTCCTCGATCGCCAGGTGCAGCGACAGGTGGAGGAAGGGATTGACCTGCCCGGCCTCGGGAGGGAAGTCGCGGTCGATCGCGTCCGGGTCCTCGACGATCGGGTGGTACTCGGGGTGCAGCGCGATGATGTCGGCGGCGATGGTTTCCATCGGCGTCAGCACTTCCCGGGCGCGGGCCTTGCGCCAGGTGTCGATGAAGAAGCTGCGCACCTGATCTCGGCTGGGGTTGAACATGTCGTGTCCTCGGTGTCGTGCGCCCTCGGGCGCGGGGGTGTTCTCACGCGGGTGAAGGCTGCGGTCGCGCGACCGTGGGCGCCCGCATGGACCTTCAGTCGGTCTTGTCGCGGCACAGGCACAGGTCGCGCACGATGCATGCGCCACACTTCGGCTTGCGAGCGGTGCATACGTAGCGGCCGTGCAGGATCAGCCAGTGGTGGGCGTCGAGCAGGTAGTCCTTCGGCACGCGCCGCAGCAGCGCCTTCTCGACCTCCAGCACGTCCTTTCCGGGGGCCAGCCCGGTACGGTTGGCGAGGCGGAAGATGTGGGTATCGACCGCCATCGCCGGCTGGCGGAACACGGTGTTCAGCACCACGTTGGCGGTCTTGCGGCCAACGCCGGGCAGGGCTTCGAGCGCCTCGCGTGTCGCCGGCACCTCGCCGCCGTGGCGTTCGAGCAGCAGGTGCGACAGCGCGAGCGTGTTCTTCGCCTTGTTGCGGAACAGGCCAATGGTCTTGATGCACTCGGCGATGCCTTCCTCGCCGAGCGTGACCATGGCCTCGGGGGTGGGCGCGAGCGCGAACAGCTTGCGTGTGGCGAGGTTGACACTCCGGTCAGTGGCCTGCGCCGACAGCACCACTGCCACCAGCAGCTGATAGGGCGAGGCGTACTCGAGCTCGGTCTGCGGGTTCGGGTTGGCCTCGTGCAGGCGGTGGAAAAACGCGCAGATCGCCTCGCGCTTCATCGATGCCATGCGGGGCGCTAACTCGCGGCCGGTTCGGCGCCTTCCTCCGCCTTGGGCGCCGGCGTGGGCGCGGGCGGCGGGTTGCGGCGCGCGCGCGCGGCCAGGCGGGCGTTGATGGCGTTGAAGGCAGCGATCAGCATGCCGAGCGCGAAGAAGGCGCCGGGCGGCAGGATGGCGATCAGGAAGCCGGGATAGTCGTCGCCGAAAACATTGATCGGCGATGCGCCCGGGATCACCATCTCGATGCCCGACAGCAGGGTGCCGGCGCCGAGCAGTTCGCGGATGGCGCCGAGCAGGCCAAGCACCCAGACCAGCCCCAGCCCCATCATGATGCCGTCGAAGGTGGAACTGAGCGGATCGTTCTTGGCGGCGTAGGCCTCGACACGCGCGAGCACGATGCAGTTGGTGACGATGAGCGGGATGAAGATGCCCAGCACCAGGTACAGGTCGTGGAAGAAGGCGTTGAACGTGAGGTCGACCACGGTCACGAGCGCCGCGATGACCAGGATGAACACCGGGATGCGGATCTCGTAGGGGATGAAGTTGCGCAGGGTTGCGATCGCGAGGTTGGCGACCGACATCACCAGGATGGTGGCCAGGCCGAGACTGACCGCGTTCACCGCGCTGGTGCTGATCGCGAGGATCGGGCACAGGCCGAGGAGCTGCGCGAGGCCGGGGTTTTGCTTCCACAGGCCGTTCCAGGCGATTTCGCGGAATGGGTGTGCAGTCATGTTCATTCTCCCAGCGTGCTGCCGGCCGGCGCGGCAAAGAGCGCATCCATGTGCTCGACGGCGAAGGCAGTGGTGCGCCCGGCGGCGCCGACCACCGCGCGTGCACTGATGGTGGCACCGGTGCGATAGCCGAAGGTGCCGCCATCCTTGCGCACCTTCCATTCGGCGGTGTTAACGTCTTTCCAGGTGGCGATGGCGAACTGGCCGATCCAGGGCATGTCCTTGCGGCGGTCCTTCTTCGGGTCGATGTAGTCGCCCAGGCCCGGGGTTTCCTTGTGATGCGTGACGCGCACACCCGTGAGCAGGCCGCTGGTGTGAACCGCGACGATGAGCGAGATCCGTCCTGCGTAGCCGTCGGTGGCCGCACCTTCGATGATGAGTGCGACCGGTTGCCCGTTCCTGCGCGCACGCCACACACGGCCGCCCTGGTCCATGCCGATCTGCGGGGCAGGGCCGAAGCGCACCACGTCTGCGAGCAGGTCGTTGTTGTAGCTGCGCGGGCGCAGAACCTCGTTGATCAGGCGCATCTGGGCTTCCTGGGCGGAGGCCTCGATGGTGGGGCGCGTGAGCTGGTAGGTGGCGGCCATCATCGCGGTGAACAGCAGCGTGAACACCACCATGATCGCGCCGGTGCGAAGGGCTGTGCGAGTCGCCGAGTAGCGAGCGGTCATTTTTTGCCCTCCCGCGGTTCGTGGCGGTGCCCGAACACCTGCGGCTGCGTCTTCATGTCGAGCAGCGGCACGCAGATGTTCATCAGCAGCACCCCGAAGGCGATGCCCTCGGGGTAGGCGCCGAAGTTGCGGATCAGCCATGCGATGAGCGCAATGCCGCCCGCGAACAGCAACTTGCCGCGCGGCGTGGTGGCGCCAGACACCGGATCGGTGACGATGAAAAAGGCCGCAAGCATCGCTCCCCCGGTAGCGAGGTGGAACAGCGGCGAGGCGAAGCTGCCTGGTGCGGCCAGCCAGAAAGTACCGGACACCACCGTCAGGGTGCCGAGGAAGGCCACCGGCATGTGCCAGGTGACGATGCGGGTCGCGA
Organism: Thauera sp. ZXT1-4; assembly: GCF_052598215.2. NCBI lineage: Bacteria > Pseudomonadati > Pseudomonadota > Betaproteobacteria > Rhodocyclales > Zoogloeaceae > Thauera > Thauera sp. ZXT1-4. The sequence continues at coordinate 122,535 of NZ_JBQWSN020000008.1, forward strand.
GCAGGAACAGGCCGCCGGCGATGTAGCCGAGCGGCACCCATTCCCAGCCGCGCCCGCCGAGCGCGCCGAAGGCGTCGCCCTTGAGGACCTGTTCTACCGTCTGGGTGCCGGCGCGCAGGCCAGTGCGCAGGGCATCCAGCGCGGTGGCGCCGGTGATGCCGTCGATGTCGCGAGGTCCGCCCAGAATCAGCGAGAGCTGGGTGTCAAAAGGCAGATGGCCGGCGGGCGGCCACTGCGACATCAGGGCCGGGAAGGCGACGATCATCGAGCAGTAGGCGACCATCGCCGGGTTGAAGGGGTTCTGGCCGAGGCCGCCGTAGAGGTGCTTGACGGCGACGATCGCCACCAGCACCGCACTGACCGTCAGCCACCAGGGCACGATCGGCGGGAAGCACAGCGTGACCAGCCAGGCGGTGACCACCGCGGACAGGTCGGTGACCGCGATCTGCACCGGCCGGCGACGCAGCGCCAGCATCAGTGCCTCGGCGGCAACCGCGGTGATGGTGGAGATGGCCAGGTTGACCAGCACGCCGGCGCCGATGTTGATGACGTGTGCGAGGATGCCGGGCACGAGCGCGACCAGCACGAGACCCATCGTGCGTTGCACGCTGACCGGCTTTCGGACGTAGGGAGAATGGATCATTTCGGGCTCACGGGCGGGGCTCGGCGTCGGTCGTGGCGCGCGTTTCGGCGGACTCGGATTCGGGTGCGGCTGCAACTGCGGCCTCCGCGGAGGGCGGCAGCGCGTCTGCGGCTTCGAGCACCTTGCGGCGCGCTTCGATGTCGGCGATTTCGGCCTGTGTCTGCGGGCTGAGGTTGTCGGTGTTCTGCGGCTTGATCTCGGCCTTCTGTGCCTTGGCGCGGGCCAGCGCGGCAGCGATCAGGGCTTTTTTCGGATCTTCGGCCTCGGCGGCAGCCGGTGCGGTCGATGCGCCCGCGGCCGGGTTCTCGGCCAGCTTGGCCCGCGTCTCTGCGGCTTTGGCCGCGAGCTTGGCGGCCTTTTCGGCCTTCTCACGCTCCTGGCGGAAGTTGCGGAACTCGAAGCGCTCGCGTGCCTGATCGGCGGCGGCCTTTTCGCGCTCGCGCGCCCAGATCTCGCTCTTGGCGAAGCGGAAGTAATCGACCAGCGGAATGTGCGCGGGGCAGACGTAGGCACAGCTGCCGCACTCGATGCAGTCGAAGAGGTGGTATTCCTGCGCCTTGCCGAAGTTCTTCGCGCGGCTGAACCAGTACAGCTCGAATGGTTGCAGCTCGGCTGGACAGGCTTTGGCGCATTCGGTGCAGCGGATGCAGGGTTGCTCCGGCGGGGCGGGCGGGAACAGTTTGGGGGACGCGGCGATGATGCAGTTGCTGCCCTTGACCACCGGAACGTCGAGGCGCGGCATGGCAAAGCCCATCATCGGGCCGCCCATGATGTAGCGGTCGGTGTCGGCTTTCGGGTGCGCGAGCGTGAGCAGGTCCTCCACCGGCGTGCCGATCGGGACTTCCCAGTTACCCGGGTTTTTGGCATTGCCGGTAAGGGTGACGATGCGGCTCACCAGTGGCTCGCCGTGCGCGATCGCGCGATACACCGCATGCGCGGTGCCGACGTTGAAGCATTGCACGCCATAGTCGCCGCCGAGCTTGCCGTAGGGGATCTCGATGCCGGTGAGCACGCGGATCAGTTGCTTCTCGCCACCGGCCGGGTAGAGCGCCGGCACGGGCACGATGCGCACCGGACCTGAAGCTGCACCGGCTGCCTGCTGCATCGCGGCGATCGCCTCCGGCTTGTTGTCCTCGATGCCGACCACGAGCTCGCGTGCGCCAATGAGCTCGCGCAGGATGCTCGCGCCGGCGAGGATGTCGGTCGCGCGCTCGCGCATCAGGCGGTCGTCGCAGGTGATCCAGGGTTCGCACTCGGCGCCGTTGAGGATCAGGATCTCGATGCCGGCCCCTTTGCCGAGCTTGACGTGACTCGGGAAGGTTGCGCCGCCCAGACCGACGATGCCGCAGTCGCGCAGCCAGGCGAGCGCCTCGCCACGGCTCGCGTTGTGGTAGTCGAAGGGGGCGAGTTCGACCCACCGGTCTTCGCCGTCGGGCTTGATCACCACGCAGCGGGTGTCCAGTCCGGACGGGTGGGCCATGGGGTAATCGCCGATCTCCAGCACGGTGCCCGAGGTCGGGGCGTGGACCGCGGTGCCGAGCATGCCTTCGGCTTCGCCGATGCGCTCGCCCTTGAGCACCTTCTGGCCGGGTTCGACCATGCATGCGGCGCTGGCGCGCGCGCTCTGGCGAAGGGGAACGATCAGCCGGGCGGGCAGGGGCGCGCGCCGGATTGCCGGCGTGCAGGACTCATTCTTGTGCGCGTCGGGCTTTATGCCACCGTGGAATCTGAACAGTCGCCCGATCATGATGCCTTCCTGATTTCGACCACCGGGTACTTCCATTTCCAGGTCTGTACGGTATCCGGGACGGCGACCATTTCGATACAGTCGACCGGGCAGGGCGCCACGCACAGCTCACAACCGGTGCACAGGGGGCTGACCACCGTGTGCATCTGCTTTGCGGCGCCCACGATGGCATCGACCGGACAGGCCTGGATGCACAGCGTGCAGCCGATGCAGGTCTGCTCGTCGATGACCGCCACCGCCTTGGGTTTCTCGACGCCGTGCTCTTCCGAGAGCGGCTTGAACTCTCGCCCGAGCAGGTCGGCGAGCTTGCGCACGCCTTCCTCTCCCCCCGGTGGGCACTGGTTGATTTCGGCCTCACCCTTGGCGATGGCTTCGGCGTAGGGCTTGCAGCCGGGGTATCCGCATTGGCCGCACTGGGTCTGCGGCAGGATGGCGTCGATCTTCTCGACCAGTGGATCGCCCTCGACACGGAAGCGGATTGCGGCATAACCGAGCACCACGCCGAGCACGATGGCGATACCGGTCATCACGAGGATTGCAGTGAGCATGCTTACGGCGGCCTCAGTGGAAACGATCCAGGCCGGCGAAGCCCATGAAGGCCAGGCTCATGAACCCGGCGGTGATCATCGCGATCGCAGTGCCCTTGAAGGGCAAGGGTACGTCGGCACCGTCCAGGCGCTCGCGGATGCCGGCGAATAGCACCAGCGCGAGCGTGAAGCCGACCGAGGATCCGAATCCGAACAGCAGAGACTCGAGCAGGTTGTGCTTCATGCCGACGTTGAGCAGCGGCACACCGAGTACCGCGCAGTTGGTGGTGATCAGCGGCAGGTAGATGCCCAGCACCTGGTGCAGCAGCGGGCTGGTCTTCTGGATCACGAGCTCGGTGAGCTGGACGATGGCCGCGATGACGACGATGAAGGACAGTGTGCGCAGGTAGGCGAGGTCGAAGGGTTGCAGCAGGTAATGGTCGATCAGGTAGCTCGTGCCGGAGCCTAGGGTGAGCACGAAGGTCGTCGCCGCGCCCATGCCGATTGCGGTCTCGAGCTTCTTCGACACGCCCATGAACGGGCACAGCCCGAGGATACGGACGAGTACGACGTTGTTCACCAGGACGGCGCCGATTACGACGAAGATGTAGCTGGTCATGATCCGCGCGCAGAGTGGGGAAGGGGAAAGGAGGAGTGGGTGAGGTCGGCCTTTTGACTCTGAGCGCGATTATCCTCCGCGCGGCAGGGGGGCTCAACCCTGATGCACTAATAGGTTTATCAGGCAGATTGAGGCCTGTCGCCGGCTGGCTCCGGCACTCAGCGCCATTCGAGCGGTGGCGGCGGCAGGCTGGCGGTGTGTACCTGCCAGCGTCCGGCCCGCCGGTCTTCGAAAAAGTGGCGCAGGCTGAGCGAGATGGAGCGGAAGGCGATCTGCTCCCAGGGGATCTCCTGCTCGGCGAACAGTGCCGTCTCGAGCGACTCTTCCCCGGGGCGGAACTCGGGCTCGATCAGCCGGGCGCGGTAGATGATGTGCACCTGGCTGATGTGCGGAACGTCGATCAGGGTATAGAGTTCGCCCACCTCGATGCGGGCGCAGGCTTCCTCCAGCGTTTCTCGGGCGGCGGCCTGGGCGGTCGTTTCCTCGTTTTCCATGAATCCGGCGGGCAGCGTCCACTTGCCATAGCGGGGTTCGATCGCGCGCCGGCAGAGCAGGACCCGATCCTCCCAGGTTGCCAGCGCGCCGACGACGACTTTGGGGTTCTGGTAGTGGATGGTTCCGCAGTGTTCGCACACGTGGCGAGGGAAGGTGTCGCCGGCCGGAATGCGGAAGGCGACCTGGCTACCGCAGCTCGAACAGTATTTCATGGGCTTGCGCTTGTGAGATTTTCGGCGATTCTAGCCCGCTTCCGCTTGCCTGCCGCCGATGTGTGACGAAGAATGGCAGGGCGGCTGGTAGCGCGGCGCGTCCGCGCAGCCGCGGCGTGAGCGATTTGCACAGGATGAGTATGTCCCTACCGATAGACATGAAGCGTTTCGCGCAGATCAAGAGCGCGGGGGAGTTGCCCTCTCCCAGGGGCGTCGCGCTCGCGGTCATCCGCATGACGCAGTCGAGCACGGTGTCGCTGGCGGACCTCGGGCGCACCATCAAGGCAGATCCGGCGCTTGTCGGGCGGCTGATCAAGGCGGCCAACGGCATGTTCCACGAGGGCCGGCGCCCGATCGTCTCGGTGCAGGAGGCTTTGATGGTGCTCGGCCTGCCCGCGGTGCGCGGGCTTGCGCTGGGTTTCTCTTTGCTTTCCAGCTACCGAAAGGGCGCCTGCAAGGGTTTCGACTACACACAGTTCTGGTCCTCGTCGCTGCTCATGGGGCTGTCGATGCAGATGCTTACCTTGCGTCTGCGCGTTGTTTCGCCGGATGAGGCTTTCAGCCTCGGCCTGCTGGCACGGGTCGGCGAGCTCGGCCTCGCCTCCGCGTATCCGGATGCGTTCGCGAGAATTCTGGGCGAATTGCGTGCGAACCCGGGCCTGCAGCAGGGCAGGCTCGAAGATCAGGCCTTCGCCATCGACCACTGCGAACTCGGGGCAGCGATGCTGCTGGATTGGGGGGTGCCCGAGTCGCTCGCGCACCCGGTGCGCTACTACGAGCAGCCCGATCTGTCTGGTTTTGCGGAGGGGTCGCGTGAATCGGGTATCGTGCAGTGCCTTGTGCTTTCGCGCGCGATCGCACGCCTGTGCCTGCTGCCGGAGGCCGAGCACGAGGCGCTGATGCCGGCGATCCTGCGTCTTGCGAGCCGTCTGGGGCTGCCGCGTGAAGAGCTCGTTGCAATCTGCGAGCGCATCGGGCGCAGCTGGGGCGAGTGGGGCCGCCTGCTGCAGATGAATACGGGCGCCTGCCCGCGCTTCGAGGCGCTGGGCAAGGTCGAAGAGACGACGCAGGCGTGTGCCTCCCCCGATTCCGCTCAGGACGCCCGGGAGGTGCGCGACGGACTGGGCGGGCAGGATGCCGTTCCAAGGCCGCGCGCGCTTGTGCTGGTGCGCGATGAGGCTGTCCGCAAGCTCTTGCGGACGGGGTTGAATGAGCTCGGCATGATGATGTCCGAGGTGCCGGATGCGGAGAGCGCGCTGGAGCGGGCGCTGGACGTGCAGCCCCAGGTGCTCGTCGTGGAGTGGGATGAGGCGGCTGCAAGGCTCGTGCGCAGCCTTCGCGACCTGCGCATGGGACGCAGCATTCTCGTGCTTGCGGTGGTCGTGTCCGAGGATGACGCCATGCTGGTGTCGGCCTCGGCAGCGGGGGCGGACGACTTCCTCGTGCAGCCGCTTGGGCACGCCGCACTGATGTTGCGCCTGCGCAATTGCCTGCGCACGGTGGCGCTGCAGCGCGATCTGGAGCGTGAGCGTGAGGAACTGCGCAGCCACGCCGCCGAACTGGCGATTTCGAACCGCCGCTTGCACGAAGCGGCGCTGACCGATGCCCTGACCGGTTTGCCGAACCGGCGTCATGCAGGGGAGGCGCTGCGCATGGAGTGGTCCAAGTCGGTCCGTCACGCGCGCCCGCTGTCGGTGATGGTGGTCGATCTGGACAACTTCAAATCGATCAACGACACCCATGGTCATGACATCGGCGACATCGCGCTGCGTCTGGCCGCGGAGGCGGTGCGCAAGGCCTTGCGCGTGCAGGACGTGGTGTGTCGTACCGGGGGGGACGAGTTCCTCGTGCTGTGCCTGGATGCAGATCTTCCCGCTGCCTGTGCCATGGCTCAGCGGGTGTGCGAGTCCGTGCGTGCGACGGTGCTGGCGTCCGACATGCCGAAGCTGAACTTGAGCGTAAGCGTAGGCGTGGCGGAGCGGACCGTCGACATGAGCACCCCGGAGGCGCTCGTCCAATGCGCGGACCGTGGCGCGATCCGCGCGAAGCAGCACGGCCGCGACCGGGTCGTTGCGCCGCAGCGCGAGCGGCAGCCGGCTGCGGCCACCCAGGTTTGATCGGCCGGTGGAGCTGCGGATGTTGCTGGCGAGCGACAGTCAAGGGGCACGATCGGGCGCGAATCGTGACTTTGTTACTTGCTGTTGCTCAGAAAGTACTTTAAGTTCGGGGCCATTCGTCCCTGAACGGGATAGGAAGTGATGGAGCGACCAGATTTTCAGGCCGAAATCCGCGAGTTGAATCTCGCCTACCTCATGCTCGCGCAGCAGATGTTGCGCAGCGACAGGGCGACGGCGCTGTTCCGGCTCGGGATCGGTGATGAACTGGCCGACCTGATCGAATCCATGTCGGCAGCGAAGCTGGTTCGGATGGCGTCCTCGCAGACCCTGATCCCCTGCTTTCGCTTCGATGACGCGCAGATCGCCCGGCTGATGTCGGGTGAGGGGCGCGACGCCACCAGCGCAAGCCTGCATGCCGCGATTCTGGCCGCAGGGCGGGCAGCTGGAGAGACGCCATGAGGAGTCGGTAATGAAGAACAAGAGTGTCATCGAGGAAGCTGAGGACGTCCGCCGCGCGGTGGAGATGGTGCAACTCGGCGCACGCATGCAGATGCTCGAGGTCGAAACCCGCCTGAGCCGCGAGAAGCTGCTGAAGATCTACAAGGAAGTGCGTGGCGCATCGCCCCCCAAGGGCATGCTGCCGTTCTCCACCGACTGGTTCATGACCTGGCAGCCGAACGTGCATTCCTCGCTGTTCATGGGTTATCACCGCTTCTTCACCGGGCGTGGCGGCGTGCAGGGGCTGGAGGCGACCCTCAAGGCCTATCACCTGTATCTTGACCACATCGAGAGCACGGCGATGGAGCCGGTGCTCAGCCTGACGCGGGCATGGACGCTGGTGCGCTTCTTCGATGCGGATCTGCTGCAAAGCGCGGCTTGCACCTGCTGCGGTGGTCAGTTCGTGGCGCATGCGCACGATCCGGTTCAGGACTATGTGTGCGGGCTGTGCAACATGCCCTCGCGCGCGGGCTCCTCGCGCAAGAAGGTCGGCGCCCGCAAGGCGGTTTCGCGCACACGTCAATCGGCGAAGCAGGTCGAGACCGCCTGACGGGGCTGCACTGCATGTCGCGGCGCCGGGCCGCGAGTACCGATATGGGCCGCACTGGAGACAGGCGGCCCTTGTTCGTTGTGGCGTTGCGTCATCCGGTGGCGCAGCGACGCCGGCTCCGCGCATCGTTCGTGCCGCGCAACAGGATGGGCCGGTACGCTCAAGTTCCGTTCAGCGCGGTCGTTACTGCCGTCAACGACCGCCCCGCCCTTTCGCGCACCGGGCCCTTTCCATGGAGTAAGCGGTGTTCCTGATCATTGGTTACGTCATCATCCTCGCAGCCTCGCTCGGCACCTACGCGGTGCACGGCAGCCTCGCCGCGCTCTGGGTGCCGATGGAGTACCTCGCCATCATCGGCCTGATGATCGGCGGTTTCGTTGCCGGCAACGGGCCCAAGGCGGTCAAGGCAACGCTCGGCTCGCTGTCGCTGGCCGTCAAGGGCTCGAAGTACAACAAGGCGCTCTACGTCGATCTGCTCTCGCTGCTGTTCGAGATTCTTGCCAAGGTACGAAAGGAAGGCCTGATGTCGATCGAGAACGACATCGAGAATCCCGAATCCAGCCCGATCTTCGCCAAGTATCCGAGCGTGGCTGCGGATCACCATGCCGTCGAGTTCATGACCGACTACCTGCGCATGATGGTGGGTGGCAACCTCAACGCCTTCGAGATCGAGAACCTGATGGACATGGAGATCGAGACCCACCATCAGGAAGCGCACCAGGCGCCGCATATCGTCGCCAAGGTGGCGGATGCACTGCCGGCGTTCGGCATCGTGGTTGCGGTGATGGGCGTGGTGAACGTGATGGGTTCGGTCGGCCAGCCGCCAGCGGTGCTGGGCAAGATGATCGGCGGCGCGCTGGTCGGCACCTTCCTCGGCATTCTGCTTTCATACGGTTTCGTGGCGCCGATCGCCAGCCAGCTGGAGCAGAAGGTGGAGGAGAGCGGCAAGATCTACCAGGTCATCAAGGTGGTGCTGCTTGCGAGCATGAACGGCTATGCGCCGCAGGTCGCGGTGGAGTTCGGCCGCAAGGTGCTCTATGCGTCCGATCGTCCGGGGTTCCTCGAGCTCGAGCAGGAAATCAAGAGCCGCAAGGGTTGAGCCGATGGCCGCGTACCGAACACTTCATCGTGCCGCTGAGCGGCCGACGACCGGGGACCCGTCCGGGAGCATGCCGTGAGCGACGATACTCAACAGCCAATCGTCGTCAAGCGTATCAAGAAGGGCGGCGGCGGCCACCACGGTGGTGCATGGAAGATCGCGTATGCGGACTTCGTCACGGCGATGATGGCCTTCTTCCTGCTGATGTGGCTGCTCGGCTCGACAGCGCAGGGCGATCTGGAGGGGATCGCCGACTACTTCCAGAATCCGCTCAAGGTCGCGATGCAGGGGGGCGAGGGCACTGGCGACAGCTCCAGCATCATTCAGGGTGGTGGCGAGGACCTGTCGCGCAAGGTAGGGCAGGTACGGCGCGGTGATACGCCGAACACGCGCTCGATCAACATCGACGCGGCGCCATCGCGCGCGAAGCATGGGGCGGATGGGGCGGTCGAGGCCGCGGCGCGGCGCGAGCGGGCGCAGCTGATCGACCTGAAGGGCAAGCTCGAGGCCATCATCGAGGCCAATCCGACCTTGCGCCAGTTCAAGAACCAGATCCTGCTCGATATCATCAAGGATGGTCTGCGCATTCAGCTCATCGACGCGCAGAACCGGCCGATGTTCACCACCGCGAGCGCAGAGTTGCGCCCCTATACGCGTGAATTACTGCGTGAGATTGCGAAGGCCCTGAACGACGTGGAGAACCGCCTGAGCATGTCCGGGCATACCGACTCGGCGCAATATGCGGGCGGGGAGCGAGGGTTCTCGAACTGGGAACTGTCGTCCAACCGTGCGAACGCCGCGCGGCGCGAACTCGTTGCCGGAGGGCTCGAATCAGGCAAGATGGTGCGGGTCGTGGGGCTCGCGGACACCGAACATCTGGTGCTCGACAATCCGCTCGATCCTGCCAACCGGCGCATCAGCATCGTGGTCCTGAACCGGGCTGCCGAAGAGGCGATCCGAACGCAGGGCAGCCGTGCGGCGATCGAAGTGGATAGCGCGCCGGGCTTCGAGTCTGTATTTCCGGACGCCTCGGGCGCTGAGGCAGCGCAGGCGGGAGGGGGGCCACCCTCCGGAGCCATGCTGCGTTGAAAACGGGCTCAAGTTCCCGTCCCGGTAGCCGATTAAACCAACATCGCGCGAGAAACTGGACGCGCACAACCGACCGCAGAGCAGGAAATCATGTCAGAACTGCTGAAGAACATTGATGCCCGGACCCGACTCGCGGGGACGAACAAGCTCGAGATCCTCCTGTTTACGCTCGGGGTGGATGCGAGGACGGGGCGGCGCGAAATTTTCGGGATCAACGTGTTCAAGGTGCGCGAGGTGATGCGTACGCCGCAGATCACGGCGGCCCCGGACATGCCGGATGCGGTGCAAGGCATGGTGAGTCTGCGCGGCGCGCTGGTGCCGGTGGTCGATCTCGGTAGCTATGTGGGCATCGGTGGAGATGCGGCGCGCGACATCATGATCGTGACCGAATACAACGGTCACACCCAGGGCTTCCTGGTCGAGGGGGTGGATACGATCCTGCGCCTCGACTGGTCGCAGATGCGGGTGCCCCCGGAGATGCTGACCGCCCGCCTGGGGGGGCTGGTTACGGCGGTCACCGAACTCGCCGACAACCAGCTGGTGATGATGCTCGACGTGGAGCGGGTGCTGTCGGAAACCTCGAAGTACGACGACGAGTTCCTGTTCCGCGACATCCCCGCGGTGCCGGAGGGCAGCGAGCACGTGGTGTACTTCGCCGACGACTCCTCCGTGGCGCGCAAGCAGATCACGCAAACCCTTGATGCGATGAACGTCCGGCATGTCGGCTCGGTCAATGGCCGCCAGGCCTGGGAAGAATTGCGCCGCGTGGCCGCGCACGCCGACGCCTGCGGCCGGCCGGTGAGCGATTTCGTCAGCCTGGTGCTCACGGACGTCGAGATGCCGGAGATGGACGGCTACATGCTGACCCGCCAGATCAAGGCGGACCGCCGCTTCGCCGGCATTCCGGTGATCATGCATTCGTCGCTCTCGGGGATGTCGAACCAGCAGCTCGGGCTGTCGGTCGGGGTGGATGAATACGTTCCCAAGTTCGAGCCGCAGCGGCTCGCGCAGACACTGCTTCGCCTGCTCGGTGCAGCAGGCGCCGCAAGAAAGAAGGACAAGTGAGGAGCCGACATGCAAATGACTGATCGCGAAGGGTCGGGCCTGTTCGACACGGTCGATAGCCGCGCCACGCTGGCGGGCTCGAACCGGATGGAGATCCTGCTGTTCTCGCTCGGAACGAACGAGAACTTCGGCATCAACGTGTTCAAGGTGCGCGAGGTCTCGACGACGCCGTTCATCACCCGTACGCCGAACATGCCGGCCGGTGTGGAAGGGCTCATCTCGCTGCGGGGCAATGTGATCCCGGTGCTGTCCCTCGGCCGCATCCTGGGGCTGACCGAGCCCGGCGCGCCGCTTGGCGGGGCGATGATGGTCACCGAATACAGCAAGCGCACGCTGGGCTTCCTGGTGGAGTCGGTCGATCGCATCGTGCGTGTGGAGTGGGATCGCGTGCGTGCGCCCGAAAACGTCTCCGCTGCCGGCACCCAGCAGGGCTACATCACGGCGATCACCGAGTTGCCCGATGGCAGGCTGATCTCGATCCTCGATGTGGAGTCGATCCTCGCCAACACCTTCGGCGACAGCGTCATTGGTGACATCGCGCCGATTGCGGGTGGACATGATGTCAACGTCTTCTTCGTGGATGACTCGGCGGTTGCGCGGCGCAAGATCAGTGAGGTGCTGGACAAGCTCGGCGTGCGCCACAAGCACGCCCAGAACGGCCTCGAGGCCTGGAACCGGCTGCAGAGCCTGGCTGACCACGCCGAACAGACCGGACGGGTGCTGCTGGACGAAGTGGACCTCATCATGGTCGATGCCGAGATGCCGGAGATGGACGGCTACGTGCTGACGCGCAACATCAAGTCCGATGCGCGGTTCGCCGGCATTCCGGTGGTGATGCACTCCTCGCTCTCATCCGAGGCCAATCGGGCGATGGGCAGGAACGTCGGGGTGGATGCCTACGTGGCAAAATTCGACGCCGAGGTGCTTGCTGACACGATTCGCCCGATGCTGCAGCGCTGACGGTGCGCAACACCCAGAACCCTGTCAGCCGAACCGGAGAACACAGATGGCCGACCCCAAAATGAAGTTTCTTGTCGTCGACGATTTTTCGACCATGCGCCGCATCGTGCGCAACCTGCTCAAGGAACTGGGCTTCACCAATGTCGACGAGGCCGAAGACGGACAGGTGGCGCTGCAGAAGCTGCAGGCCGGCGCGTTCGACTTCGTCGTCACCGACTGGAACATGCCGAACATGGATGGCCTGACGCTGCTGCAGACCATCCGGCGCACGCCCCAGCTCAAGCATCTGCCGGTGCTGATGATCACCGCGGAGGCGAAGAAGGAAAACATCATCGCTGCAGCCCAGGCAGGCGCCAGCGGCTACATCGTGAAGCCCTTCACGTCGGGAACCCTCGCCGAGAAGCTCGAGAAGATCTTCGAGAAGATGGCGCGTCCCCAGGGTTGAGCGGGCGAGCGTGGGAATCGGAGCAAAGAACCATGAACAAGAGGTCGAGAATGGATGCAAACGGTGATTCGGACGATCTGCAGGCACTGTTCGACAGCATCGCTGCAGACCCCGTGAGCACGCCCGCGCGCCCGGCAGCGCCCTCTCCCGCGCCCGTATCGGGCGGCGACAGTGGCGACAGCGACGAACTGCAGGCGCTGTTCGACGCGGTTGCGGAACAGGGGCAGCCCCAGGCCGACGTGGCTCCCGCGCCCCCGGCGGCGGGAGAGACCGGAGATCAGGAGGCGGGCGTCGTTTTCAACCGCCTCGGGCACCTGACGCGGCAGGTGCATGACACCCTGCGCGAACTCGGGCTCGAAGCGACGATCAAGGACGCTGCAGCAGCCGTGCCCGATGCGCGCCAGCGGCTCGCCTATATCGCCCAGGCGACCGAGCAGGCGGCCAGCCGCGTGCTCAATGCGACCGATATTGCAAACCCGATCCAGGATCGGCTCTGTGACGGTGCGAAGGCCCTGTCCGCGCGCTGGGACGAATTGTATGCAGGCCGCCTCTCGCCCGAGGCGTTCAAGGACCTGAGCGCGGACACCCACCGCTTTCTGGATTCGGTGGCGGAGGGGAGCCGCGAGACCGGCGCCCAGTTGCACGAGATCATGATGGCGCAGGACTTCCAGGACCTGACCGGACAGGTGATCAAGCGCGTGGTCGAACTGGCCCAGACGCTGGAGACGCAGCTGATCCAGGTCCTGCTCGAGGCGGCGCCTCCCGAGGTTCGGGCTGAAAGGCACACCGGGCTGATGAACGGCCCTGTCATCGATTCGGAAGGGCGTACGGATGTCGTGACCAGCCAGGCCCAGGTCGATGACCTGCTCGAGAGCCTCGGCTTCTGAACTATCGCCCCGTTGCGCAACGATCTTTGCGCGCAGCGGGCTGGTGTCATCGTCGATGGCGCCGAATTGTGGAGCAAGGTGAATCATGAGTGACTTCGCAGGGATGGAAGATCTGCTGCAGGACTTCCTCATCGAGGCAGGCGACCTGCTGTCGGGAGTCGATAACAAGCTGGTGGACCTGGAGCGGTCGCCGGGCGACAAGGGCTTGCTGAACGACATCTTTCGTGGTTTTCACACGATCAAGGGCGGGGCGGGCTTCCTGAATGCGGCCGAACTCGTCACCTTGTGCCACCTCACCGAGAACCTCTTCGACAAGCTGCGCAATGGCGAGCTCTCGATCACGCCCGAGCGTATGGACGTGATCCTCGCCGCAACGGGCGCCGTGCGTGACATGTTCTCCGAGCTCGAGCGCAGTACCCAGCCCTCTGCGGCCGCCCCTGAGCTGCTGGAGAGCCTGCGTGCCGCGATCGCAGGCACCGATGCCGCGGCGGGCGGCTTGCGTGCGGCTGCACCGGCGGCGGCCAAGGAGGCGGTGAACGTGCCGCGCCAGGGCGAGCCCGATTGGGATACGCTCTACGCGGTGGTCACATCCGGAACGGTGGTCGGGCAGCCTGCTGCGGCCGCTGCGCCTACGCCTGCGGACGCGCATGGAGCCAAGCCGGTCGCCGCGGTCGAGGACGCGATCGTCAAGGCGGCCTTCGGTCGCCGGGCGACGGACGTGCCGGGCGCGCCGGCACCGATCGGCCGCCGGGAAGGGGAGCGCCAGCGCGACAACTCGATCCGGGTCGATACCTCGCGCCTGGACCAGGTGCTCAACCTGTCGGGCGAGATCGGGCTCACGAAGAACCGGCTCAATGCGCTGCGCAGCGACATCCTCGCGGGCCGGACGGACACCGATACCCTGCACGCGCTCGACCTTGCGGTCAGCCAGCTCGACCTGCTCGTCTCGGATCTGCAGAACGCGGTAATGAAGACGCGCATGCAGCCGATCGGCCGCCTGTTCCAGAAATATCCGCGCATTGCACGCGACCTTGCGCGCAGTCTGGGCAAGGACGTGGAACTGATGCTGGTCGGCGAGGACACCGAGATCGACAAGACGATGATCGAGGATCTCTCCGACCCGATCATCCACCTGATCCGCAACGCGGTGGACCACGGCATCGAGGATGCCGCCGGGCGCGCTGCGGCGGGCAAGCCCTCGCGCTCGGCCGTCCGCCTCGAAGCCCGCCAGGAGGGCGACCACATCGTCATCGTGGTGGCCGACGATGGGCGCGGGATGGACGCCGAGAAGCTGCGTGCCAAGGCGCTCTCGAAAGGCCTCATCACCGATGAGGAAGCGAGCACGATGGATGAGCGGCAGAGCTACAACCTCATCTTCCTGCCCGGCTTCTCGACTGCGGAGAAGGTTTCGGACGTGTCGGGCCGCGGCGTCGGCATGGACGTCGTGCGGACGAACATCCAGAAACTGAACGGAAGCATCGAGGTCAGCTCGCAGCTCGGCAAGGGCACGACGCTGGTCATCAATCTGCCGCTCACGCTGGCGATCCTGCCGGTGCTGCTGGTCGGGCTGGGTAATCAGCCCTTTGCGGTGCCGCTGTCCATGGTGCGGGAGATCCTGCCCATGGATCCGAAGAGCATCCAGGACGTTGGCGGCAAGGCGACGATGACCGTGCGCGGCGAGGTGCTCCCCATCCTGCCGCTCACCACGCTGCTTGGCTGGCCGCGCGAGTGCGTGCCGCAGTACGGCGTGCTGATGCAGGCCGCCGACTGGTCCTTCATTCTCGCAATCGACAATTTCTCCGGGCGTGAGGACGCGGTGATCAAGTCGCTGGACGATTTCCGGCCCAAGGGCGTGGCGGGCGTCACGACGCTATCCAACGGTCAGATCGTGCTCATCCTGGACATGAAGGAACTGCTCGACTCGACCGGCGACCGCCGGGGCATCTCGCGCGCGAATCTCTTGGCCGAGCCGGAAAGCGTAGCGGCCTGAGCGGCACGCGCCTGCATCCGGCCCCCGCGTTCGCATACAGCGACGCGGGGGCCGTGCGTTTCAGGCGGTCAGTTGCAGCAGCCCGGCGAAGGCCTCCTCGAACTGGTTCAGGCCTTCCCGTTGCAGTTGCTCGCCGATGGCGACCAGATCGATGCCTGCCGCCGCGAGGGCGACGAAGTGCTGTCCAGCCTGCTCGACGTCCTCCTCCAGCGTGTCGGCGACGCGGCCGTGGTCGCGCAGCGCCGCGAGCGTGGCGTCGGGCAGGGTGTTGATGGTTTCGGGGCCGATCAGCGGTTCGACGTAGAGCAGGTCGCTGTAGTCCGGGTTCTTGGTGCCGGTGCTTGCCCACAGCATGTACTGCGGCCGCGCGCCTGCGCTGGCGAGATCCTCGAAGCCGGCGCCGTGGAAGCGTTCCTGGTAGGCTGCGTAGGCCAGCCGCGCCATGGCGACGGCGGTCTGCCCGCGTAGTGACAGCAGATCGCCGCCGTGTGCCTCGATCCGTTTGTCCACCAAAGTGTCGACCCGCGAGAGGAACAGGCTGGCCACCGACATGACCTTCGAGACATCGCCGCCTGCCGCCTGCAGCCGGGCGAGTCCGCGCAGGTAGGCTTCCGCGACGCCCTCGCAGTGTGCGAGGGAGAACATCAGCGTGACATTGACGCTGACGCCCTCGCCGATCAGGCGTTCGATCGCCACCAGCCCCGCTGTGGTGGCCGGCACCTTGATCAGCAGATTGGGGCGGTCGACCGCTGCCTTCAGGCGTAGCCCGGCAGTAACCGTGCCTTCAGCGTCGTGCGCGAGCGCGGGAGACACCTCCAGGCTCACATAGCCGGCCGCGCCCTGCGTGTCGCGATGAAGGGGGGCGAGCAGGTCGCAGGCGCGCTGCACGTCGGGAATGACGAGCGCTTCGTAGCGCGTTTCGGCGCAGATGTCCTGCTGTTTGAGTGCCGCCAGGTCGTCCTCGTAGTAGCGACCGCCGGAGATGGCCTTGTGGAAGATGGCCGGATTGGTGGTCACGCCGGCAATGCCGTCTTCGGCGATGAAGCGCGCGAGCTGGCCTTCGTTGAGCAGGGTGCGGGAGAGGTTGTCGAGCCAGATCTGCTGGCCGTGCTGGCGTACCTGAAGCAGCGGGTTCATCGTTCTACCTGGAGAGTCGTTTCGGAGCTTGGGATCCGCAGTGCGGGAGAGGGCGATTGTGCACCGAAAGCGGGGCTCCAGCCCAGCGCCTCGACCACCGCTGCAAAATCCTCCGCCACCGGCGCCACGATCTCGAGTGGTTCTCCTGTCACCGGATGGGCGAGGGCCAGCCGCGTGCAGGCAAGCAGCATGCGATGGCTGCCGAACAGATGCTGAAACAGCCGGTTGTGGCGGCCCTTGCCATAGGTGGCGTCACCGATGATCGGATGGGCGATGTGCTTGAGGTGGCGGCGCAGTTGGTGGCGGCGGCCCGTTTCGGGGCACAGCTCCAGCAGTGCATAACGGCTGCTCGGATATCGGTCCACCGCGTGCGGCAGTTCGACCGTGGCCAGGCGGCGGTAGCGGGTGCGTGCGGGCTGGGCGACGGGTTCGGCGGTCGCGCGCGTGCCCCCTGCGGCATCGACCCCATCGTGCGCATCGAGATCCTCGGGCAGCGCATCGCGTGCGCCCGCCCCCTTGCCGCGGTGGATTTCGACCGGGTCGAGGCGGCGCACCAGGGGATGGTCGATGCATCCCCGTTCGGGTGGATGGCCGCGCACGATGGCGAGGTATTGCTTGTCGACCGCCTGCAACTCGAAGCGCTGTGCGAGTGTGCGCGCAACCTCGCGCTCGAGCGCGAACAGCAGCACGCCCGAGGTGCCGCGGTCCAGCCGGTGGGCGGGATACACGCGCTGGCCGATCTGGTCGCGCAGCAACTGCACTGCGAAACGCGCCTCGTGCGCCGCAATCGGGCTGCGATGCACGAGCAGGCCCGAGGGCTTGTGGATCGCGATCAGCGACGCGTCGCGGTAGAGGATGTCGAGCATGGGGCGTCTCGTCGGTGGCGCGCCGCCTGCTCGGCGCAGGGGGCCGGAAAGCGCGAAAGCGACCACGTGGGTCGCTTTCGCATTCGACGCGGCCGGCTGGATGCCGGCAGTGGGAATCAGGCGAAGTTCTTCGCCGCGAAGTCCCAGTTCACCAGCTTGTCGAGGAAGGTGGCGACGAAGTCGGGACGGCGGTTGCGGTAGTCGATGTAGTACGCGTGCTCCCAGACGTCGATACAGAGCAGCGCGGTGTCGCCGGTGGTCAGCGGCGTACCGGCGGCGCCCATGTTGACGATGTCCACCGAGCCGTCTGCCTTCTTGACCAGCCAGGTCCAGCCCGAGCCGAAGTTGCCGACAGCGGAGGTCTGGAAGGCCTTCTTGAAGTCCTCGTAAGAGCCCCACTTGGCCTTGACCGCATCGGCCAGCGCGCCGGCAGGCTCACCGCCGCCGTTGGGCGACATGCAGTTCCAGAAGAAGGTGTGGTTCCAGACTTGAGCCGCGTTGTTGTAGACGCCGCCCGCGGGCGCCTTCTTGACGATGGCTTCGAGGTCGAGGTTCTCGAACTCGGTACCCTTGATCAGATTGTTCAGGTTCGTGACGTAGGCCTGATGGTGCTTGCCGTGGTGGAACTCCAGCGTTTCGGCCGAGATGTGCGGGGCCAGAGCGTCCTTGGCATAGGGCAGTGCGGGAAGGGTGTGTTCCATACGGATTCTCCTGTTGTGATTTGTCTGTCTGTAGGTCTATAAAGACGTACCATTTTAGTCTTTATTGAGACGGGCTGACAATGTTGCGCCCCGCATGTTAAGCCCATCGCGGCGCGTGCGGAACACGACTGTGCAAATCAGTCGCGTGGCGCAGCTTCCCGCCCATCGCGTGCCCGGTCGCTGCCGCAGCGCATGACCCGGGTGTCCAGCCGGCCTTTTGCGAGCTGCACGCTGACCACGCTGCCGATCGCGATATCGTCCGCGCTGCGCAGTACGTTGCCGTGTTCGTCACGCGCGATTGCGTAGCCCCGGCCGAGCACGGCCTGCGGGTCGAGATGCTGGAGGTGCGAATCGAGTGCCTGCAGGCGGTCGCCGCGGCGCTCGAGCTGGGTGTGGAACGCCGTGCGCAGCCGCAGGGAGAGGGTGTCGATGCGTTCGCGCTGCACCGCTGGCCTGGGGACAGCTGCACCAAGCCGCAGACTGGACTGCGCAACGCGGAGGCGGGCGCGCTCGAGGTGGCGGTTGCCGGCGTCCCGCAGTCGCATGGCCAGCGCGTCGAGCGTGCTGCCCGCGCGCTGCAGGCGCTCGCGCGGGTGCACGAGCCGCAGTCCGGCGCGATCCAGGCGCTGGGCCAGCTCGGCGATGCGGCGTGCCATGGCCCGCTGCAAGGCCTGGTCGATGGCATCCAATCGGGCCGGGGCCGCCTGCCAGCCGCTGCTGACGAGTTCGGCTGCGCCGGTGGGGGTCGGGGCGCGCACGTCGGCGGCGAAGTCGGCGATCGTGAAGTCGGTTTCGTGCCCCACCCCGCATACCACTGGCAGCGGACACGCGCGCACGGCGCGCGCGAGCGCCTCGTCGTTGAAGGACCAGAGATCCTCGATGCTCCCGCCGCCGCGCACCAGCAGCAGCACCTCTGCGCCATCCTGTCCGGCCCGCTGGCCTGCACGCTGAATGGCGGCGCGCAGTCGTGCCGCTGCGTCGCCGCCCTGTACCGGGGCGGGGTAGAGGATCACGGGCACATGCGGTGCACGCCGGCGCAGGGTGACCAGTACGTCGCGCAGCGCGGCGGCCTGCGGCGAGGTGACGATCCCGATCGCACGCGGATGATGCGGTAGCGGACGCCTGAGCGCGGGGTCGAACAGCCCTTCCGCAGCGAGCTTGGCCTTGAGCCGGTTGAACGCTTCGAACAGGCTGCCGATGCCGGCTGGGCGCAGCGTTTCGACGTTGAGCTGATACTCCCCACGGGCCTCATACAGCGTCGGCAGCGCGCGGGCCTCCACGCGCATGCCGTTCTCCGGACGGAACGCGAGCAACTGCGCACGGTTGCGCCACATCGCGCACCGCACCTGGGCATCGGCATCCTTGAGGGTGAAGTAGACGTGGCCGGAGGCGGCGCGGGTGAGGTTTGAGACCTCGCCCCCGACCCACATCAGCGGTAGCGCGGACTCGAGCGCCTGTCGTGCAAGGCGGTTGAGTTCGGCGACGCTAAGTACCGGAGCGGACAGGAAATCGGGCGCACTGGAAAGGCCGCCTGCGGCCTGTGAGGCTTGAAATGTCATGGCGGGATTGTAGTTCAATCCACAGCCTTTGGACGCTGTCAAGGTACATGTCGCAAGTCCTTGATCAATAAAGGGTGAATTTGCAAGTCTATGATTTAAAAAGGTTTAATGTGTTGCACAATTTTGCATCGAAGAGTGCTGTCGCCTGCAGGCAGGCCGATTCGGGGCAATATTCCTCATTGATCCACATACTTATCCACAGCTTCTGTGGATGGATCTGCGTGCCGGCCGCATTGACGGCCGTGCTTGCCCGCGCAGGGATGCGGCGCTAGAGTTCGCGCTTTACCCAAACGAGGTTTCCGCGCGTGTTCGCGATCATCCAGGCCGTCGGCTGGCCGATCTGGCCCTTGATTCTGGCGTCGGTCATTGCGCTTGCGCTGATCATCGAGCGCTCCATCTCCCTGCGTCGCGCCCGCATCGTTCCGGCCGGACTGCTCGACAAGGTGCTTGCCGACGTCCGCCAGGGCGAGGCCTCGCTCGAGATGATCGAGCGCGTGGCTGCGCACTCTCCGCTCGGCCGCGTCCTGGCTGCGGGGCTGCGCAACGTCAACAGTTCGCGCGAGGTCATGAAGGAAGCCATCGAGGAAACCGGCCGTGCCGTGGTGCATGAACTGGGGCGCTTCCTCACCACGCTCGGCACCATTGCGGCGATCAGCCCGCTGATGGGCCTGCTCGGCACCATCATCGGCATGATCGACATCTTCGCCTCTCAGGGGGTGAGCGGCGCCAATCCGGCCCAGCTTGCGCACGGCATCTCGATCGCCCTGTACACGACTGGGCTCGGCCTCATCATCGCCATTCCGGCAATGATCTTCTGGCGTCACTTCAAGGCGCTGATCGACAGCTTCGTGATCGACATGGAGCAGCAGGCGGTCAAGCTCGTCGAGGTCGTGCACGGCGACCGCCGGGTCTGAGGACGAACAGCCATGGATTTTCGCCGCGGCAGCCGCAACGAGGAGCCGGAGATCAACATGATTCCGCTCATCGACGTGGTGCTGGTGATCATCATCTTCCTCATGCTCACCACGACCTTCTCGAAGGTTTCCGGGCTGGAGATCAACCTGCCGACGGCCGAGTCCGATGGGGCGGAGTCCGTCTCGCGGGAGATCGTCGTCGCCGTCACCGCTGCAGGCGAGGTGCTGGTCAACCGCCAGCCCGTGGGCGAGCGCAGCATCGACGCGATCGCAGCCGCGCTCGGCAAGGTCGCGCCGGGGGAGGCGGGGAGTCCGCCCGTCATCGTCATCAATGCGGATGCCAAGGCGGCGCACCAGAGTGTGGTGGATGTAATGCAGGCCGCCCAGCGTGCGGGCCTGCCGCACATCACGTTCGCGACCCAGGCCCCGGCGCAGTGAGCCGTTGAGCATGGCGGCACGGGCGCCCGCGTTCTGGCTGCAGCGCGGCCCGGTCGCGCAGATCCTGCGTCCGCTCGCCTGCCTGTTCGGAGCACTGGCTGCCCAGCGGCGCAGGTCGGTGCAGCCGGAGCGGCTTCCGCTACCGGTGATCGTGGTCGGCAACATTGCCGTGGGCGGCAGCGGCAAGACCCCGGTGGTGGACTGGCTCGCAAGCGTGTTGCGGGGCGCGGGGCGCCACCCCGGCATCGTCAGTCGAGGGCATGGCGGGCGGATCAGTACCGAGGGCCGGGTGGCGATGGTGCCGCGCGAGGGTGATCCAGTGCTTTACGGTGACGAACCCGTGCTCCTGGCGCGGCTCACCGGCTGCCCGCTCGTGATCGGCCGCGACCGTCCGGCTGCGGCGCGCGAGCTGATGCGCCTGCACCCGGAGTGCGACGTCCTCATCGCGGACGATGGCATGCAGCACTACCGCCTCGGGCGCGACATCGAGATTGTCGTGGTGGATGAAGCCACCCTCGGCAATCGTCTGCTGCTTCCGGCGGGGCCGCTGCGCGAGCCGCTCGCGCGTCTTCGCGAGGTCGATCTGGTCGTCGCGCACGGCCCACTGTCGCTGCCCGTGCGCGAAGCGCTTGAGTCGGTGCCCACGTATCCGATGCGCCTGCACGGTGGAGAACTGTATGCGCTCGCAGGGCCCGCGCGTCGGCGCGCGGCTGTGGAGCTGCGTGGTCAGCGAGTGCATGCCGTGGCCGGAATCGGGCGTCCGCAGCGCTTCTTCGACCAGCTCGCGAGCGAGGGCATGGTCGTGGTTCCGCACCCCTTCCCGGACCATCACCGCTTCACTCCGGCTGACCTCGCATTCGACGAGCCACTTCCGATCCTGATGACGGCCAAGGATGCGGTAAAATGCGCCGCTTTCGCGCCCGATGACTGCTGGGAGTATCCGGTCCGGGCGCAGATCGGTTCGGGCGCTGCCGAACGCATCCTGGAGATACTGGAAGATGGACGCACGACTGCTTGAAATCCTCGTCTGCCCGCTGTGCAAGGGGCCGCTCGACTACCTGAAGGACAAGCAGGAACTGGTGTGCAAGGCTGATCGCCTGGCCTATCCGATCCGCGACGGCATCCCGGTCATGCTGGACGAGGAAGCGCGCGCGATGAGCGCCGAGGAAGTCGACGCCCTGCGCAAGTAATGGCTGCCATGGCATCCGCGGCCTTTCGTATCGTCATTCCGGCGCGCTACGCCTCCACCCGGCTCCCCGGCAAGCCACTGGCCGACCTCGGCGGCAAGCCGATGATCGTGCGCGTGCTGGAGCGCGTGCAGGCGGCGGGAGCTGCCGAGACCCTGGTTGCCACCGACCACGAAGGTGTGCGCGATGCGGTGCAGGCGGCCGGTGGCGCGGTGGTGATGACCCGCCCGGACCATCCGAGCGGAACCGACCGCCTCGCTGAGGTCGCCGCGCTGCGCGGCTGGGCGGACGAGGACGTCGTGGTGAATGTGCAGGGCGACGAGCCGCTCATCGACCCTGCGGTCGTGGTGGCGGTTGCACGGGCGCTGGCCGCGGACGCAGAGGCTGCGATCGCCACGGCCGCTCATGCGATCCACGATCCCGCCGAGGTCTTCAGTCCCAATGTGGTCAAGGTCGTGTGTGATGCCGCGGGGCGCGCACTGTATTTTTCGCGAGCGCCGATTCCCTGGGCGCGCGACGCCTGGGGGGAGGGCGGCCGCGACCTGCCGCCAGCGCTGCCGGTGCTGCGCCACGTCGGCCTGTACGCTTACCGGGTCGGCTTCCTGCGCCGCTACGCAAGTCTCGAGCCCTCGCCGTTGGAGCACTGGGAGGCGCTGGAACAACTGCGTGCGCTGTGGCATGGCCACCGCATCCGGGTGCTCGAGCTTGCGCAGGCTCCCGCGGCCGGGGTCGACACCCCACAGGATCTGGAGCGGGTACGCGCATTCTTCGCGGCTGGAGGGGTTTGACCACCCGACGCGCGTCAGTTAAGTTTCTGCTGTTCAATCAATAAGGAAACGGCCATGCACTGGCCGTCCATTTACGGGAGGGAGTATGCGACTGATTCTGTTGGGACCGCCGGGCGCCGGCAAGGGTACGCAAGCCAACTTCATCAAGGAGAAGTTCGGCATTCCGCAGATCTCCACCGGCGACATGCTGCGCGCCGCGGTGAAGGCGGGCACCCCGCTGGGCCTGGAGGCCAAGAAGGTCATGGATGCCGGCGGCCTCGTGTCCGACGACATCATCATCGGCCTGGTCAAGGACCGCCTGCAGCAGGACGACTGCAAGTCGGGCTACATGTTCGACGGCTTCCCGCGCACCCTTCCGCAGGCCGACGCGATGAAGGACGCTGGCGTACCGATCGACTTCGTGCTCGAGATCGATGTGCCTGATGCCGAGATTGTCGAACGCATGAGTGGCCGCCGCGCCCACCTCGCCTCCGGTCGCACCTATCACGTCAAGTACAACCCGCCCAAGGTCGAGGGCAAGGACGACGTCACCGGCGAAGACCTGGTGCAGCGCGACGACGACAAGGAAGAAACCGTCAAGAAGCGCCTCGACGTCTACCACTCGCAGACCAAGCCGCTGGTCGAGTACTACAGCAAGTGGGCTGCATCGGGGGATGCCAAGGCGCCCAAGGTGCGCAAGATCTCGGGGCTGGGAGCGGTCGACGAGATCACCACACGCGCATTCGACGCGCTCAAGTAAGCGCTGGTGCGGACGTGCCGCGACGCCCGAAGCGTGCGGCAACAGCGGTGCGGTTGCGCCCCCTGCGGGGTGGCGGGCCGCGCCGCTTTCATTTCGATGCCCGGGATGTGCTTCCCGAGGCCGGCCAGGAGCGGCGTGCGATGAATCACGACAAGCTGCTGTATGCACACTCGGGCGGCGTGACCGCGGTCATCAATGCCACCGCTGCGGCGGTCATTCGCACTGCGCGTGCGCAGGGCGGGCGGATCGCGAAGGTGTATGCGGCCCACCGGGGTATCGCGGGTGTGCTGAACGAGGATCTGATCGACACCTCCACCCTCGACGATGAGGCGGTCGAGCGTCTGGCGCGTACGCCGGGCGGTGCCTTCGGCTCGTGCCGATTCGACCTGCCGCACGACGATGGCGGACGCGTGATGGACCGCCTGTTCGCGACCTTCGACGCACATCGTATCGGCTGGTTGCTCTACAACGGGGGCAACGGCTCGATGGACGCCGTGGCCCGCATTCAGGCCGAGGCGCGGCGGCGGGCTCACCCGCTCATCTGCATCGGGGTGCCCAAGACGGTGGATAACGATATCGTCGGCACCGACTGTTGCCCCGGCTTCGGGTCGGCTGCGAAGTACGTCGCCACCTCGATGCTCGAGTCCGGGCTGGACATCGCGTCCATGGTGGGCGCCAAGGGCAGCGTGTTCGTGATGGAGGTGATGGGGCGCAACACGGGCTGGTTGGCCGCGGCCACCGCACTCGCCGCGGGCGGCGACCCCGACCGACCGCCGCATATCGTGCTGGTGCCGGAGGTGCCTTTCGACGAAGCGTCCTTTCTCGCCCGGGTGCGGAGCGTTACCGAGCGACTGGGCTACTGCGCGGTCACGGTGTCCGAGGGGATTCGTCGTGCCGATGGTGGGCTGCTGATGGAAAAATCGCGCGATGCGCGTGGCTACGTGCAGCTCGGCGGCGCAGGGCTCGCGGTCGCGCGCCTCATTCACGAACGGCTCGGCTACAAGTACCACTGGGCTATCCCCGATTACATGCAGAGGTCTGCCGGGCACTGGCTCTCGGCCGCCGACCAGGCCCAGGCGCTGGCGGTCGGGGAGGCGGCGGTCCGGTTTGCGCTGGCTGGGCAGGGTGGCATGATGCCGGGGATTCGGCGGTTGGGGAGTGAGCCGTATGCATGGGCGATCGAGGCGGTGGACACGGCCGGGATTGCAAACCTCGAGCGCACGCTGCCGCCCGGGTTCATCGCTGCAGATGGCCTCCACGTCACGCCTGCGGCCTGTGAGTACATCCGCCCGCTGATCTCGGGCGAGGTCGTGCAGCCGGTGCGCGGCGGTCTGCCGGACTATCGCCCCTTTGATTGGGCGCAGGTACCGGCCCGCCTGCCGCCCTGGCAGGGCTGAGGCGGCGGGGTGCGGTGCCCCGAGGCGCGACCGGGTACGCCGAGTGTCCTGCAGGGTTGGCGCGCGTGTCATTCGCTTTGACGGAGCCAGGGTCGTGCACCGTAGTTTCAAGCTGATCTTCGCGCTGGTGCTCTACGTCGGGCTGCTCGCCGGACTGCAGGGATTGCCCGAGCAGAGCGGGGCGGGGATCGCGCTGCTGGTGACCATCGCCTGGCTATGGATCACCGAGGCACTGCATGTCAGCGTGACGGCCTTGCTGGTGCCGCTGCTGGCGGCGCTCTCGGGCGTCCTCGCCTTCGACGACGCGCTGCTGCAGTTTGCGGACCCGGTCATCTTCCTGTTCCTCGGCGGCTTCGCCCTTGCCGCGGGTCTGCAGCGCCAGGGGCTGGATCGCTGGATTGCGGCGCATGTGATGCGGCGTGCGGGCTCGGATCTTGGCCGGGCGGTGCGCTGGCTGTTCTGGCTCACCGCCTTGCTGTCGATGTGGATCAGCAATACTGCCACCGCGGCAATGATGCTGCCGCTTGCGCTCGGCCTGCTTGCGCCGCTACCGCTGCAGGACGAGCGCCGGACCTGGATGTACGTGCTACTCGGGGTGGCCTTTGCGGCCAACATCGGCGGCATCGGTACCTTGGTCGGTAGCCCGCCGAACGCGATCGCAGCCGCAAATGTGGGGCTGGGCTTTGCGCAGTGGATGGCCTGGGGTCTGCCGCTGGTCGTGGTGCTGATGCCCTTGATGGAGCTCGGGTTGCGCTGGGCGCTGAAGCCGCGCCTGAGCGCCTGTGTTTCACCTCCCCCGCCGCCGGCGGCCTGGACGGAAGCGCAGCGACGGATGATCGCTGTGTTCGGGGCCACGGTGCTGCTGTGGGTCCTCGGTGCACCGCTTTCGAACTGGCTGGGGCTGGCGCGCGGCTATGACGCGATGGTGGCGGTTCTGGCTCTGGTGCTGCTGCATGGCCTGCGCCTGGCCGAGTGGAAGGACGTGGAGCGGAGTACCGACTGGGGCGTGCTGCTGCTGTTCGGGGGAGGGCTCACCCTGAGCAAGGTGCTGGGCGAAAGCGGCGCCGCGAGCTGGCTGGCGGCCCAGCTGGGCGGGCCGCTGGCAGGCATGCCTGCGCTGCTGTGTCTGGCGCTGATGGTGCTGTTCGCCCTGCTGCTCACCGAGGTCACCAGCAACACCGCGAGCGCCGCGCTGCTGATCCCGCTTTTCCTGGGGTTGGCGCCGCAGGTGGATCAGGTCCCGCTTGCGGTGCTGGTTGCGGTGGGAACCTCCTGCGCCTTCATGCTGCCGGTGGCGACGCCGCCCAATGCGATCATCTTCGGCAGCGGACATGTGCCGCAGAGGGCGATGATTGCTGGCGGCCTGCGTGTGACAGCGCTTATCTACCCAGTACTGATCGTTGCTGCAGCCCTGGCGCTCGCGCTGTACTGACGCGTGCAGCGCCACAAAGCCAGGGCGGCGGTGCCGCGCCCCGTGTGCGGCTGCCTGTTCCTCAGGTTCCTCAGGCCGAGCCGGGCAGGGCGCATGAGGCCCCAGCGTTGCGCCGTTCGGGCATGTAGGCGGCGACCTGGCACAAGATGGCGGCCACGTAGGGGATGCACTGCAGGCAAAGGATGCCGACCCATAGCTGCGTCTCCAGGTTGTCCGCGCCACGCTGTGCGACCAGCGTTGCCGCGCCCATCAGCAGTGCGACCAGCATGCCGATCTCTTCGCGGATGGGGTTGAAGAAAGCAAGCGCACCGCCGCCGCGCCAGCCCTTGGGCGTAACCACGAAGACGCCTTTCTTCTTCACCAGGCCGGCGAACACGCCGCGCGCGATCGCATGTGCGAGCCCCACCGACAGGATCGAGGCGCCGAGGATGTCCCTCCAGGGACAGTCCATGGTGCGGCGGTACAGAATGGGGCCGAGTGCCGCCTTGAAGATCATGAAGCCGAAGATCGGCAGCGCGAGGGACACCACCGGCAGGCCGAAGGCCTTCGGAAACAGCAGGATGCCAAGCGTCCAGAGCAGGCTTCCGAAGGCGAACACCAGCTGCAGCGCGTCGCCCAGCCAGGCGAACCAGCCCGTGAGGAAGTGGTAGCGCTGGGCGAGGTTCAAGCTGCTGCGCCCGATCATCTGTGGCAGGTGCGCCTTCAGGATCTGCATCGCGCCGAAGGCCCAGCGGAAGCGCTGGCTCTTGATCGCGGCGAAGCCGGAGGGGGTGAGGCCGCGGCCAAGGATGTGGTCGACGTAGCGGGTGTCATAGCCCTTCTCGATCAGGCGCAGGCCGAGTTCGGTGTCCTCGCAGATGCACCACTCGGACCAGCCGCCGACCTCCTCCAGCGCCAGACGGCGCACCAGGGTCATGGTGCCGTGCTGGATCAGCGCGTTGCGTTCGTTGCGGTGGTGCATGCCGATGCGGAAGAAACCGTCGAACTCCCAGTTGCACATGCGCTTGAAGGGCTGGGTTTCCCAGTCACGATGCGCTTGCGGCGCCTGCACCACGGCGACGTCCGGCTGATCGAAGTGCGGGATCAGACAGGCGAGCCAGTCGGGATCGACGACGTAGTCCGCGTCCACCACGCCGACGACCTCGGCATGCGGGTCGGTGACCTTGAGTCCGTAGTTGAGCGCGCCAGCCTTGAAGCCGGGCCAGTTGGCGAGGTGGAAGAAGCGGAAACGCGGGCCGAGCTCGGCGCAGCGGCGCTCGAGCGGCTTCCACAGCGCCTCGTCGCGGGTGTTGTTGTCCAGCACCAGGACTTCGAAGTTCTGGTAGTTCATCTTCGCCAGACTGTCGATGGTGGCGATCACCATCTCGGGCGGCTCGTTGTAGCACGCAAGGTGGATGGATACGAAGGGTTGCTGGTCGGGGGCGTGCGGCGGCAGCGGCATGAAGCGGCGGTGCCACTTCTTCTTGAACAGGACCTCGCCGAACTCGAAGCCGTGGGACAGCAGCACCGCCGCGGTCATGCCGGTGGCGCCGATGAGCAGCGCGAGGCCGATCAGGTCACGCTGGGTGAGGTAGTACTCGACCGGCACGTTGATGCCGATGATCAGCGTCGACACGCAGGCCTGGATCAGTGCGGCAAGGAACACGCGACCGAAGACGCTCCAGCCGGGCAGAAAGAACGCGGTGAGCATCATCGGGATGAAGGCTAGGGCGGCGGCGTTGATCGCTTTGGTCGACCAGTGCGGATCGCGTTCGACGATGCCTTCCAGTGCGTACTTCTGCTCGCGGTCGGCGTTGAACATGCCCCAATAGGGACCGGCCCAGCCTTCGACGTCCACCTTCCAGGGCTGGTCGATGGCTTCCATCAGGAAGTAGTCGATGCGTGCGGTGCGAGGATGGGCGAGGAATTCGCGAACGAAGCGCGCCTGGTTGTCGAGCGAGGGTACGGCGGCATCGATGGTGGGCCCCCGGCTTGGCCAGCCGATCTCGCCCACCACGATCTTCTTGCGCGGATGGGCTTGCGCCACCTCGTCGTAGCGCTGGAAGGCGTATTCGACCGCCTGCTCGACGGGCAGCCCCTCGTGGTAGGGAAGCAGGTGAACGGTGATGTAGTCGACGTGCTTGGCGAGCTCCGGGTAGCGCAGCCAGACGTGCCAGGGCTCCGCGGTAGAGACGGGTTTGCGGATCGCTTTGCGCACGCGGTCGAGATAGCCGATCATTTCCTCGACTTTCAGATCTCCGCGCAGGATGGCCTCGTTGCCGACCATCACGCGCTCGACGTGGCGCATCTTGCGAGCGGCGTCGATCAGCGCCGTGATCTCGCGCTCGTTGGTTTCCATGTTGGCATCGAGCCAGGCGCCAGCGGTGACGAGCATGTCACGCTGACCCGCGAGTTCGAGCAGCGGGGGCAGGTCGGTAACGCCGTAGGTGCGCAGCCCGTCGGATTTGCGCCCGAGCAGGTCGAGGTCCGAGGCAATCTCCTCGCGCGTGGGGAAGGTGCCCTTGAGCGGGCTCTGCTCGCGCTGGAAACCGTTGTAAGCGAAACCCTTGATGCTCTGGTTGGTGCCTGTGAACTCGGCGCTGCGATTGAGCTGGTGCCAGATCCAGTATTGCGTGAGCGCAACGACGGCTGCGATGGCGATCGCGATGGCCAGGCGGCCAAGGTGGGAGACGGCTTTGGTCATCGTGTTTCCAGTACTTGACCCGCCGGTTGGGCGGGCTGCAACAGTGCCTTTTGAGCGGAGTCTTGTGTTCGGTGACGAGGGGCGACGTCACCGAAGGGGGAATGTGTTGTTGCGCTGCGCTTCTCGTGTCCTGCAAGCCTTGTGACACAATGCGGAGAATGGCTGCGAAGCCCGGTGCAACTCGGCAGCTGCGCGCATTTTATGCGCGATTTCATATGCTTACGAGCACGTGAGCGTGCCAATTTGCAACAGTGTCGCAGCCTGTCCAAAGCGGGCTGATTCTGCAGGGAATTCAGTGGATGGCGCGAAATATTGGGTCGAAATGCGGCGGTGCAGCAGTCTGGATCTGGGGCACGCTACTTGCGCTGGTCGCACTCTGGCTCCGGTATCGGGTGATCGAGGCCGGGGTGCTCGCAAGTGCATGTTCCGACGGGACTTCCGGGGGACCTGCCTGCCTTGCCCGCGACCTGCTGGTGCAGGGCTTCCAGCACCAGCGCGTGGGGTGGTTGAGCCTGGCTGCGGGCGTGGCCTCCTTCCTTGCCGGCTGGCGGGCGGTGGCGTGGCTTGCCTGGCTCTCCGGCCTGGTCGGGCTGATCCTCTACAGTTACGACCCGGCGGCGGTCGGCACGCTCCTAGGCCTGATCGTGCTGATGCGGCCGCACCAGGAGCACCGGCAGGGCCAATGCGGCGCCGGTCAGCGCCCAGGCGATGGCCTGGGGGTTGGCCGGTTCCGATGACCAGCGGGCCAGCGCCGAGAAGAGCAGAACAGCCGCGCACAGGCGCTCGGCGTGGGTGGTGCCGTTGCGCCACCAGCCGGTGACGCCGAGGACCACGGCCGGAGCCAGATAGAGCAGGACCGGGAAGTCCCGGTAGCGCGGGTCCACCCAGAGCAGCAGGGCGGCGACCGCCGCGGCGAACAGCAGCAGTCCGCGCAGCATGCCGATCGATGCCGCCTTGGTGCGCAGGCGGTCGGCGTGCCAGAGGATCCGTGCGGCGCGCCGCGTGCAGGGAACCGGCTCGCCGAACCAACGTGTGAGCACCAGCGGCAGGAGCCCGGCCAGCGCCGCAACGGTGCCTAGTACCGACCATTCGAGTGCATTGCGGTAGGCCAGGTGGGCGTGCTCCCAATGCAGCACCGCGACCAGCCCGCCCATTGCGCCGGTGAGGCTGAGGGCGCTGACGCGCAAGCAGTAGGTGCGCCGGCCGGTGGCGGAGAGAAGGAAGCCGAGCACTCCGCCGAGGAGCGCACCGCCGATCGGACCGAATAGGGTCTCGCGCTCGGCCACCGGCCCGGAAAAGGGAAACTTGGGGGCGAGCTCCGAGGCCTCGAGCATGCCCCAGTAGCCGCCGACCGTACCCTCCAGGGCGCGCTTCCAGGGCTGATCGATGGCTTCGATCAGGTTGTAGTCCCAGTCTTCTGCATGGGCGCGGTGGACGAACTCGCGGATGTAGCGTGCCTGATTCACGCGCGAGGGCTTCGATTCCTCGCGCTGGCGGCCTGCGCTCGGCCATCCGGTTTCGCCGATCAGGATGGGCTTGCCGGCGAAGTGTTGGCCGACGTGCTCGCGGGTTGCCGCGACGTGTTCTAGCGCCCGGTCGATATCCACCGGCTCGTCTTCCCAGAAGGGCAGGATGTGCACGGTGATGAAGTCAACCTCGGCGGCGAGGCTGTCGTGGCGGGTCCAGAACTCCCACACGTCGGCATAGGTGACCGGGACCTTGGCATGGGTCTTGGCGTGGCGGATGAGTTCGCGCATCTCGTCTTCGGTGCGCTCGCGGCGAAGCAGGACCTCGTTACCGACAATCAGTCCGCGCACCACGTCGGTGTTGGCGTTGGCGAGCGCCAGGGCGCGCTCGAGCTCCGCTGCGTTGATCGTCTTGTCGTAGCCGATCCAAGCGCCGAGCAGGACCTTCAGCCCTACGTTGCGGGCAAGTTCCGGCACCTGCTCCAGCCCCTGGCTGACCGAGTAGAGGCGGATGCAGTTGGTGATCTCTGCCAGTGCGGCAAGGTCGGTGGCGATCTGTTCGCGCTCGATCCGCGTTTCCGGCCGCAGTGGCGTCTGCCCGGGGCGATGGTAGGGGGCGTAGGAGACACAGCGCAGCTTTTCGCCCTCGGCGAGATGCAGGTCGTGCATGGGCACGGGGCGGCTCTGATCCCAGAGCATCAGGGCGAGCAGCAGCAGAACCCCAAGGCTCGAGAGCAGGAGAGCGAGCCAGAGCTGCTTGCGGTCGGTACGGGGCGCGATGAACACCTTCGGTGCTTCCGTTCAAGGATGAGGGGGCACGGCGATCGCCGTGCGCCGGCAAGAAAAAAGGCCACGCCCGAAGGCGTGGCCTGCTCCCGGGTTCGCCGGATTCTAACAGCGCTACTGCGTCATGCCGCGTAGTCGCTCATGGGCACGCAGGCGCAGAACAGGTTGCGGTCGCCGTAGACATCGTCAATGCGATTGACGCTGGGCCAGAACTTGTTCTCCGCCACCCAGGGCAGCGGGAACACCGCCTGCTCGCGCGTGTACGGCCGGTTCCAGTCGCCGAGGAAGTCGGCCTGGGTATGCGGCGCCTGCTTGAGCGGGTTGTCCTCTGCGGGCCAGTTCCCGGTCTCGATCTGGCGGATCTCTTCGCGGATCGCAACCATCGCGGCCACGAAGCGTTCCAACTCTGCGAGGTCCTCCGACTCGGTCGGTTCGACCATGATCGTGCCAGGCACCGGGAAGGACATGGTCGGCGCGTGGAAGCCGTAGTCCATCAGGCGCTTGGCGATGTCGACCTCGGAGATGCCGGTCGCCGCCTTGATTGGGCGGATGTCGAGGATGCACTCGTGCGCGACCCGACCCTGGCTGCCGGAATACAGTACCGGGTAGTGATCCACCAGCCGCGCGGCAAGGTAGTTGGCGTTGAGTATCGCCACCTCGGTTGCCTGCTTGAGACCTTCTCCGCCCATCATCGTGATGTACATCCAGGAGATCGGCAGGATGCTCGCCGAGCCGAAGGGTGCCGCCGAGACTGCGCCCTGGCCCAGGTTGGGCCGTCCGGCGTCGCCAGTCGGCTGGATCACGTGGTCGGCC
The DNA here is from genome assembly GCF_052598215.2 of Thauera sp. ZXT1-4. NCBI lineage: Bacteria > Pseudomonadati > Pseudomonadota > Betaproteobacteria > Rhodocyclales > Zoogloeaceae > Thauera > Thauera sp. ZXT1-4. The sequence continues at coordinate 154,384 of NZ_JBQWSN020000008.1, forward strand.
ATGAAGGGCGCCAGATGTGCCGCCAGGCCGATCGGCCCCATGCCCGGACCGCCGCCGCCGTGCGGAATGCAGAAGGTCTTGTGCAGGTTCATGTGCGACACGTCGGCGCCGATCGTCGCCGGGGAGGTCAGGCCGACCTGGGCGTTGAGGTTGGCGCCGTCCATGTATACCTGGCCGCCGTATTGGTGGATCAGGTCACAGATCTCGCGGATCGACTCTTCGAACACGCCATGGGTGGACGGGTAGGTGATCATCAGCGCGGCCAGGTCGGCGGCGTGCTTCTCGGCCTTGGCGCGCAGGTCCGCAACGTCCACGTTTCCGTTGTCGTCGCACTCGACCACCACCACCTGCATGCCGCACATCTGCGCAGTCGCCGGGTTGGTTCCGTGCGCAGACTTCGGGATCAGGCAGATCCTGCGGTTGGCCTCGCCGCGGCTGGCGTGGTAGCGCGCGATCGCCACCAGGCCGGCGTACTCGCCCTGGGCGCCCGAGTTGGGCTGCATGCTGATCGCCGGGAAGCCGGTGACCGCGCGCAAGTAGTCGGCCAGGCCCTCGATCATCTCGAGGTAGCCAGCAGCCTGCTCGCGCGGCGCGAACGGGTGAATGTTGGCGAACTCCGGCCAAGTGATGGGGATCATCTCGCTGGTCGCGTTGAGCTTCATCGTGCACGAGCCGAGCGAGATCATCGAGTGGTCGAGCGCCAGGTCGCGGTTCTGCAGCTTCTTGAGGTAGCGCAGCATCTCGTGCTCGGTGTGGTGCGTGTTGAACACCGGGTGGGCGAGCACGGCGTCGCTACGCAGTAACTCTACGGGCAGCGCGCCGCCGGCGGCCGCGACGCGAGCGTCGAGTGCACTGAGGTCGGTGGAGGCGCCGAAGCAGCCCAGGATTGCCGCGATGTCCTCGCGCGTGGTGGTCTCATCCACTGCGAGGCCGAGCGTGGTGCCGGAGACGCTGCGCAGGTTGAAGCCGGCTTCCTCGGCCGCGCGCAGGATGGCGGGCGCGCGCACGCCGACCTCGACCTCGACGGTGTCGAAGAAGGGGCGGTCGTGCAGGCCGAAGCCGGCCTCGCGCAGGCCGGCGGCGAGCACGGCGGCGAGGCGATGGATGCGCGCGGCGATGGTGCGCAGGCCCTGCGGGCCGTGATACACCGCATAGAAGCCGGAGAGATTCGCGAGCAGCACCTGCGAGGTGCAGATGTTCGAGTTCGCCTTCTCGCGGCGGATGTGCTGCTCGCGCGTCTGCAGCGTCATGCGCAGCGCGGTCTTGCCGCGCGCGTCCTTGGAGACGCCGATGATGCGGCCCGGCATCGAGCGCACGTAGCCTTCGCGGGTGGCGAAGAAGGCGGCGTGCGGGCCGCCGAAACCCATCGGCACGCCGAAGCGCTGCGCCGAGCCGAGGGCGATGTCGGCGCCCATGCTGCCGGGGCTCTTGAGCAGCACCAGGGCCATCAGATCACTGGCGACCGCGACCACGGTGCCCCTGGCCTTGAGCTCGGCGATTGGCATGGTGAGGTCGACGACCTCGCCGCGCGCGTTCGGGTACTGCAGCAGCGCACCGAAGCAGTCGTGGCTGCCGGCCTCGGCGGCCTTGCCATAGACCAGTTCGTAGCCGAAATAGTGCGCGCGCGTGCGCACCACGTCGATGGTCTGCGCGAAGCAGGCCTCGTCGATGAAGAATACGTTCGACTTCGACTTCGACACGCGGCGCGCCATCGTCATCGCCTCGGCAGCGGCGGTGGCTTCGTCAAGCAGGGAGGCGTTGGCGAGTTCCAGGCCGGTGAGGTCGATCACCATCTGCTGGTAGTTCAGCAGGGCTTCGAGCCTGCCTTGGGAGATCTCGGCCTGGTAGGGCGTGTAGGCGGTGTACCAGCCCGGGTTTTCGAGCACGTTGCGCAGCACGACCGCGGGGACGTGGGTGCCGTAGTAGCCCTGGCCGATCAGGGATTTCTTCACCACGTTGCGGCCGGCGATGGCCTTCAGGCGGGCGAGGGCCTCATGCTCGGGCATCGGATTAGCGAGCGGCAGCGGCGACGCGAGGCGGATATCGGCCGGTACTGTCTGCGCGATCAGGGTGTCCAGATTGGGTACGCCGATCGCTGCGCACATGCACGCGATCTCTTCGGCGTTGGGGCCGAGATGGCGACCGATGAATGCGTCGCGCTGCTCGAGCCGGGCGAGCGGGGCGGAAAGCAGGGAGTCGCTCATGATCAGGCCTGGGCAATTTCCGCTTCGTAGGTAGCGGCATCCATCAGCGCGGCGACGTCGGCTGCGTTGGCCGGCTTGAGCTTGAACAGCCAGTTGGCGTAGGCGTCGGCGTTGATGCTCTCGGGGGTGTCGATCGCGTCCTGGTTGTTGGCGATCACTTCACCTGCCACTGGGGCGTAGATGTCGGAGGCGGCCTTGACCGACTCGATCACCGCGCACGCTTCGCCGGCCGAAAGGCTGCGACCTGCGTCGGGCAGTTCGAGAAAGACCACGTCGCCGAGAGCTTCCTGGGCGTGGTCGGTGACGCCGATGGTCAGGGTGCCGTCGTCTTCAACGCGGATCCATTCGTGCGACTTGGTGTACTTGAGGTTGGCGGGGATGTTGCTCATGGCGTGCTCCAATCGTGAAGGTGGGAATTCCGGATGACTGCTTACCGACCGAGCTGATCCGCTGCGGACGGTGGAAGTGGGCGCGACGGCGTGTCGCCGCGCCCGGGAGGGGGTTAGACGAGTGGTTTGCCGTTGCGCACGAAGGGAAGTTTTACGGTGCGCGCCCTCAGGCGCTTGCCGCGAACCTCCACTTCGACGTCTTCGCCGGCCTTGCTCCCCAGCGGAACGCGTGCGAAGGCGATGGATTTCTCGAGCGTGGGGGAGAAGCTGCCGCTGGTGGTCTCACCCTCGCCGGCAGCGGTGAAGACCTTCATGTGCGAGCGCAGCACGCCCTTGTCTTCGAGGATGAGGCCGAGCAGGCGCTGGGTGGCCGGTCGGGCCGCCAGGGCAGTGCGGCCGACAAAGTCGCGCGCTTCGTCTTTCAGGTCCACCGTCCAGGACAGTCCGGCGTCGAGCGGCGAGACGGTGTCGTCCATGTCCTGCCCGTAAAGGTTCATGCCTGCTTCAAGGCGAAGCGTGTCGCGCGCACCGAGGCCGCAGGGCTTCACCCCGGAGGCCGCAAGTGCGTTCCACATTGCCTCGGCGCGGGCGGCCGGCACGGCGATCTCGAGGCCGTCCTCGCCGGTGTATCCGGTGCGGGCGATCAGCAGGTCGCCCACCCGGGCGCCGCTGAAGGGGGCGGGAATGCCGCTAGCGGTGGAAAGTTCGGGTAGCGCCGCGGTTGCGCGCTGGATCGCGCGCGGGCCCTGTACCGCGATCATCGCCAGATCGCGGCGCGCCTGCAGGGTCACATTGACCCCTGTGGATGCGATCTGTTGGCGCATCCACGCCACGTCCTTGTCCGCCGTGCCCGCATTGACAACGATCCGGTAGTCGGCCTCACTGAAGCGATAAACGATGAGATCGTCGATCACCCCGCCGTTCGGGTTGAGCATGCAGGAGTAGAGCGCCTTGCCACTCTCCTTGAGCTTGGCCACATCGTTGGCGAGCAGCCGGCGCAGCCAATGGGTGGCGTCCGGGCCCGCGAGGTCGAGGGCGAGCATGTGCGAGACGTCGAACATACCGGCGTCGCGGCGCACTGCATGGTGCTCCTCGATCTGTGATCCATAGTTGACCGGCATGTCCCAGCCGGCAAAGTCGACCATGCGTGCACCTGAAGCGACATGGGCGGCGTGGAGTGGGGTTTGCTTGGCAGCAGTTGTCATCGCGGAGGCGCTCCGTAGGGGTGAACGAAAAGGGACGAACACAGCGCATCGCCAGGTTCGCCCCATCTGTCCCTTGTACCTGAGAGATTTTCCGTCCTCACCGTCCTCCACATATATATAGACTCAGGCGCGCGGCAACGGAGTGCCCCTTCGGTGGATACGCAAACGCAGCGCGCTCGTATCGCTCTCCAGACTTTTACTGCACGCGCGGTCCTTTTGCCTGAGCGGTTCCGGGGGTTGCGCCTTCGGCGACTTCTGCCATTCAGATAGAAGTTCTCTCCCGCGTGTCGCGCGGACGATACCACCTGCACCCACCGTCGGGCAACCGCGGGATCGGATGTCGCCGGAGCCGATGCCGGCCGAGCGGAGTCCTTGCGGCGCCTCGTCTGGTTGGCTGACCTTCTTATTCGCTCATAAATTTTTAGATTGCGGATTTGTGTTGACGTTGTTTCTGCTGGGTCTATAATGCGCAC